>NZ_NFHY01000002.1:0-261301 GCF_002161525.1 Drancourtella sp. An57 | reverse complement strand
TGCAGGGGACTTTGAGATCAAGACGAACACGGAAGACCTGAAGCTGACAGCTGAGAACGGAGGCGGTGTTTATAACGCTGCACCGTATTATCTGAACAATGTAGGAGCCACACTGAATGGGGAAGCATTGAAAGATGCGAAGATCGAGTACAAAGTAGGCGACGGTGAATGGACAACAACAGCACCGAGTGCAACAAATGTATCCGACAGCAAGGAAAAGATCAGTGTCCGTGTAACATTGGAAGGATACGAGACCCAGCAGATCAACGACCTGAAGATCACGGTAACCCATAAGGATGTCACGGTAACAGCAAACAGAGCAGAGAAGCTGTTCGGCAAGGAAGATCCGAAGTTCAGCGCTACAGTAACAGGAACGCTGAATAACGATGAAATCAAATATACGGTAACCCGTCCGGGAGCAGGAACAGACGAAGCAGTCAAGCTGTATAAGGACGCACTGGTAGCAGCCGGTGATGAGATTCAGGGCAACTATAAAGTAACATATGTTGCAGGGGACTTTGAGATCAAGACGAACACAGAAGACCTGAAGTTTGTGGAAGCAGACACGAAGGGATACAATGGCGTGTATGACGGCAAAGCCCATGACGGAGTAACAAGCGTCAAAGTGACAGGAGTAGGCGAGGCCGAGATTGCGGCAGAAGACATGACTGTGAAGTACAGACTCAGTGATGAGGATGAATGGAGCAGCGAGATGCCGAAGGTAACGGATGTAGCGGATACAACACCGGTACAGATCCAGGTAACGGTAGCGAACTACGAACCGATCACAACGACCGTGCAGGCAACAGTAACAGAAAGACCAGTTTCTATCACAACGGAGAGTGCTACAAGAACATATAATGGTACAGCTTTGACAGCACCTGGTAAGCTTGATGGAATCGTAGAAGGTGAATCCTACGGATTTACAGTAACAGGTTCTCAAACATTAGTTGGAGAATCTCAGAATACGTATACACTTACATGGGCAGAGGAAGGTAATGGTTATACTGCTAAGAAAGATAACTATACCGTGACAGAAACTCTTGGTACTCTGACTGTAACAGATGATTCTGAGACAGATCCGATTAATCCGGAAGATGTTGTGAAGAAGACTCATGGCGCACCGGAAGATGGTATCTATGAAGCTGGTGAAGTTGTTACATTTACTGTAACAGTTACAAACATCTATGACCAGACAAAGACCATTACTCTTAATGAGATTGATGGTGTGACACTGGAACAGGCTGTATTTGAAGGTGTAGAGCCGGGCGAAACTGTATCGACAACTGCAACTTACACAATTACAGAAGCCGATGTTATCGCAGGCGAATTTGTTAACACAGTTACAGCATCCTTCAGCGATGAAGAGTCTACATTTGAGGATGAAGATATTGTCGATGAGATTGAAGAGTCCGAAGGACATCTGACGATCAACAAAGAGACAACAAGCACTCCGGCAAATGGAAGCAGCTATGTATTAGGTGAAACAATCACTTATAAGATCACAGCTACGAATGATGGAAATCTGACACTGAAAGATGTGAAAGTTGTTGACGAACTGACAAATGGTGAATGGACGATTGAAACTCTTGCACCGGGAGCAAGCGAATCATTTGATACTGCTTATACAGTAACAGAAGCAGATATTCTCGCAGGAACTGTTGTGAATACTGCAACTGCAGAAGGAACAAGTCCGGATCCTGAGGAACCGGAAGTTCCAGTAGAACCAGGTGAAGAGACAGATCCGACAGAGACACCGAAGCCGAGTCTGTTTGTTGACAAAGAGGCACAGCCAGACGAAGATGGCGTATATAATCTTGGCGACGAAATTACATACACCATTAAGGTTACTAACAATGGAAATGTTACAGTAACGGATATTACTGTGACAGATGAACTTACCGGTGGAAACTGGACAATTGAAAGTCTTGCACCGGGAGAGAGCAGGGAGTATGAAACTGTCTATACAGTAACAGAAGATGATATCCTGAATGGATCTATTACGAACATCGCAGTTGTAGAAGGCACAGATCCGAATGAGGATCCGGTTGATACAGAAGGCGAAGAAACTGTTCCGACAGATCCGGCAGATTCACATTTGACTGTTACAAAGAGAACGACAAGTGAGCCGGGTGAAGATGGCACATATGACCTTGGCGATACGATTACGTATGAGATCGTTGCTACAAACGATGGAAATCTGACATTAAACAATGTAGTTGTAACAGATGATCTGACTGGTGACAGATGGGAGATTGAAACACTTGCACCGGGACAGAGCAGAACATTTGAAGCAGAGTATGTTGTAACAGAAGAAGATATCCATAATGGAAGCGTAGTCAACGAAGCAACTGCAACAGCTGACGGAAAGGAAGAAGAAGATCCTGAAATTATTCCAGGTGAAACAGAAGATCCTACCAATCCGGAAAGCCCAAGTCTGGATGTCGACAAAGCACTTGTCGATGGAAAAGACGAGTATGAGATCGGTGATGTGATCGAATACGCAATTACTGTTACAAACAATGGTAATGTAACACAGAATGATATCCGTGTAACGGATATGCTTAACGCAGCCGGAAACATTGTCATCACTGACGTAAGCGGTGCAGAAGGAGAAATCGATGGAGCATCTGTTACATTAGATTCCCTTGCACCAGGCGAGACAGCAACCATTCATTGTGAATACACTGTTCTCAAAGCGGACCGTGGAAATACAATTACCAATGCTGCAATTGCAGATGACGAAGGAAAAGGTGACGGAGAAGATCCTACGACACCTGAAGTACCGGCAGAAGTAGCAGATGTTTATGATATCAATGTGATCCATCAGTTCGCAGATGGCGAAGAAGGCGATGTAGAGTTACCAGATGACTATACAATCGAAAATCTGCCAGTGGGAACAGAAAGAGAAATCACAGCTGAGAACGTAGAAGGATATACGGTATCTCCGGCATCTCAGACAGTAACAGTAGAAGAGAGTGATGTAACAGTTACTTTCGTTTACTATACAGATGAGGTTGGAACCGATCCTGAAAATCCGGACAATCCGGACAACGTACCAGACAGATATCAGGCAGTTGTAACATTTGAAGCAGTAAACGGTACTGTTGACAGAAGCACGGCAGTTGTCACTCTTATGAGAGACGGCGAACCGGCAGAAGACGGAACGGGTTATCTGACAGAAGACCAGATTGCAACCGCAACAGCAAATGCTGGTTACGACCAGAATTCACTGACATGGTCTTCCGAAACACCAACCACAGAAGTTCCGATCACAGGAGACAGAACATTTACAGCAACATTTGCAGCAACACAGACACCTGTAATACCAGAAGAACCGGAAGAGCCAACGACACCAACAGTGCCGACACTTCCGACAACACCAACGACACCTGGTACTCCGACGACACCGACACTTCCTGTAACACCTGCAAACCCTGGAACACCGGCAGCTGCAGGAACTACAGCACCAATCGTTTACGCGGACGGCGTTGTAGTAGATGACGCAGAACCGGCAGAAGACGACTACAACTTAAATGAAGTAGAACGTGACGGTGACACAGAAACCATCGATGAAGATGCAACACCACTTGGAAACATGGATCTTGACAAAGACGATGACCACAAGTGCTGTATCCTTCACTTCATCCTTCTCTTACTGGCCCTGATCGTGGAACTGATTTATACCCACGACCGCAAAAAACGCCAGGAAAGAATCTTTGAATTAAGAAGAGAACTTGAAGACATCGATGACGAAGAACTTCAGGCAGACAGGTAGACAGAAAAAGGAGGCAAACAGTATGTATGAATTTGTTCACACTAAATTAGGCTTCTGCTTCTGGGATATTCCGGCACTGATTGTATTGATTGCAATTATCGCGATCTTCGTCGTTCACGTCATCAGACAAAAAAGACGTGAAAACGAGTTTGAAGACGAACTCTCAGACAAGATGGCTCAGAAAGCGGCAGCTGAAAATGCAGAGAAAAGAACAACTTTATAAGGTAAAAGCTTGATAAGATAGGCTCCCTGATGGATAACATTAGGGAGCCTATTGTGAGTTAGGAATAGAGAATTCAGTGTACTTGAGGCGGCGAGAAAGAATGAAAAGAAGAAAAAAGAAAACGATTAAGAAGACGATTAGGAAAATTGCTAAAATAATTGGGGCGTTAGGAGCAGCATCAGGAGCAACGGTAGGAATATTTGTTGGAATTCCACAGATTATTGAGTATTGGCAGAAAAATTGGGAAAAACCATCAATTTATTCGGACAAGATTTCTGTAGAATATTTAAAAAGTAGTGAAAGCAGAGACAAGGTAATATATCAACTTTTTGATGATGAGATTGATGAAGAAAAAGATTATAAATTGTATGATTACTGTGCAACTCAAATTTTTATTACCAATCATTACGATCAAGAGATTGCACTAAATTCTATAAAGTTTGTCGCTGAAAACATTTCGGTGATCGAGACTCCGATTCTTTCATTGTACGCTGAGGAAGGAGAAGGATATGTTGATCTTTCGATAAATAATACTGGGTGGGGAGATTGTAAAGATTTTAAAATTGAATTTACAGGTAAGGAGGAAGAACTGAGCAATCATATAAAAAAAGATAAATTAACCTTCAATGTTGAAGGGGTAAAGGTCGGAGAAGATAGAACGATTAGACTTTGGGAGAATGAAGACTTAGTTACTAAACTGAACTCAGAAGTTTTAGAAATTAATGCCCATTGCGAAGATGTTGATGGCAATGAAATCCCTGTCATATACTCTATGGGAGATTACCCATGTTTATTAGTTGATATCATTGATGGAAAATTTTTGAGTGATGGGCGAGGCGGACCGAGTGATAAAATATATGGGGTTCGTATTGACACCTCTAAATCTAACTTTGCCTATAGAGATTCGATTGAAGAATATATTCAACCGAATGAAACATTAGCACTTCCTATTTGCTTCTTTCCTGATAAATCATGTAATATAAAATTTTATGTTGAATTTACTGCAGTATATGATGAAAGAGAAATTACGATACAATCTAAACCAGTTAGTATGGAATTCGAAATTTTAAATACCCCATATAATAAAACGCAGGATGCAACACAAAGTGATCAGGTAGATCTTGAAAATATTATCAGTGATACAGTAGGAGAAAACCTTGTTTCATATCCATTTCTTGATGAAAAAGTTATAGAATCCAGACAAAATTATGTAGAATAGAATATAGAAAGTATGGGCGGGGGATGTGTTCTCTCTCCTCGATGTATCGTACAACACGTCTCCCCCTTGAAGAAACTTCTTAGCTTCAATCGCAATATTTTAGATATAAATCCTCTATATACATAACAAATTGAGATGATTGTCGATAGATTTATTAAAAGAGAATATTATACATTGATATTTTGATTTTGCTCTATTACATTCTTTTATTATTTCAAATCAATTTAATATTCAGCAATGATCAGCTAATTAGTCTAGCGATAGTCCAGTGATTTCTTTTTTTAGTTGACGGAAATATAACGGAAGCGTATACTTATAAACGATATCTGACATCATTCAGGATGCCTTTTTTCATTCATCCCGATTCGGGGAAGTATTCCAAATCAACATTTCACATCACGGATTTATGCTTAGAAAAGCAGTACGTATAAAAAGGAAGTGGTCGTCAAAAGAGAATTTTGTCTCCATATCAATTGAATTACCCTGAAAATTTATGTAGAATAAAAGGAGAAATAAATGAAGAAAAACAAAATAAAACCATTAAAGGATTTGAGGCTGTTGGACCGCTTTCTATTCGCTGAGCTGATGGAAGATGAGGAATGCAGTAAAGAGGTATTGGAAATCATTTTGGGAAAAGAGATCAGCCTGCTGTCCAGGGATCAGACAGAAAAAGAAGTAAGGACAGCCACATGGCTGAAGTCGATCCGCCTGGATGTCTATTCTGTCGATGAAGAAGGAACCGTCTACGACACAGAAATGCAGCAGAACTGGAGAAGAGAAGCAGGTATTATCAAGGGTTGCTGGACGGTTCCCTGCTGGTTCCGGGAGAGCAGAGCTATAATGCGTTAAACAATACGTATATCATCATGATTATGCCTTTTGACCTGTTTGGAAAAGGAAGATATCAGTATACAATCAAAGCTTTCTGTGAAGAAGACAAAGAAGTCCAGATGCAGGATGGAGCGACCAGGATCTTTCTGAATACCCATGGAAAGAATAAAGAGGAAGTCCGTCCGGAACTGATAGAATACCAATGAACTGCAGGAAGCAATGTTCCACAGCGAAAAAGTAACAAAGATTCAGAAAGCCGTGGGACAGATCAAATCCAATGAAGAGATTGGAGTGAAATATATGCAGAAGTGGGAAGAAATCGCAGAAGCACGCGAGGAGGGCCGTGAGGAAGGCCGCACCGAAGGAAGGGAGCAGCTTTTAATCAATCAGATTCAGAAAAAGCAGGCGAAAGGGAAAACTATCACACAAATTGCAGATGAGTTGGAAATAACCGAAGAGGAAGTACAGAGCGTTTTAGACCGGATCAGAGAGGAACACGAAGGACAGTAAGAATACAATTTATTTACTAAGATCAAATCAGAATTTCCAGACTTGGGAAAAGAGTGTAAGGCAGTCCCTTTTCCCAAGTATTTCAAGAATCAAATCAAATGAGATTGTCAAATCGAAACAAGAATTCTATATCTAATCAATTGAATTATCCTCAGGATTTATGTACAATAAAAGGAGAAACAAATGAAGAAAAACAAAATAAAACCATTAAAGGATTTGAGGCTGTTAGACCGCTTTCTGTGAGGAAGACAAAGAAGTCCGGATGCAGGATGGAGCGACCAGGATCTTTCTGAATACCCATGGAAAGAATAAAGAGGAAGTCCGTCCGGAACTGATAGAATTTCTGAACTATGTGGAGAATACCAATGAGCTGCAGGGAGAAACGTTCCACAGCGAGAAAGTAACGAAGATCCAGAAAGCAGTGCAGCAGATCAAATCCAATGAAGAGATTGGAGTGAAATATATGCAGAAGTGGGAAGAAATCGCAGAAGCACGCGCAGAGGGGCGAACAGAGGGACGCGAAGAATATACTCTTGAACTAATTCGGAAAAAGCAGGAGAAGGGAAAGAGCCTCGCACAGATCGCGGAAGATCTGGAAATGACCGAAGAGGAAATACAGAGCGTTTTAGACCGGATCAAAGAGGAACACGAAGGACAGTAAGAATATAATTTATTTACCAAGATCAAATCAGAATTTCCAGACTTGGGAAAAGAGTGTAAGGCAGTCCCTTTTCCCAAGCATTTCAAGAATCAAATCAAATGAGATTATCAAATCGAAACAAGAATTCTATATCTAATCAATTGAATTACCCTCAGGATTTATGTACAATAAAAGGAGAAACAAATGAAGAAAAACAAAATAAAACCGTTAAAGGATTTGAGGCTGTTAGACCGCTTTCTATTCGCTGAGCTGATGGAAGATGAGGAATGCAGTAAAGAGGTATTGGAAATCATTTTGGGGAAGGAGATCAGCCTGCTGTCCAGGGATCAGACAGAAAAAGAAGTAAGGACAGCCACATGGCTGAAGTCGATCCGCCTGGATGTTTATTCTGTCGATGAAGAAGGAACCGTCTACGACACAGAAATGCAGCAGAACTGGAGAAATGATCTGGAGAAGAGAAGCAGGTATTATCAAGGACTGCTGGACAGTTCCCTGCTGGTTCCGGGAGAGCAGAGCTATAATGCGTTAAACAATACGTATATCATCATGATTATGCCCTTTGACCTGTTTGGAAAAGGAAGATATCAGTATACAATCAAAGCTTTCTGTGAGGAAGACAAAGAAGTCCAGATGCAAGATGGAGCGACCAGGATCTTTCTGAATACCCATGGAAAGAATCAAGAGGAAGTCCGTCCGGAACTGATAGAGTTTCTGAACTATGTGGAGAATACCAATGAATTGCAGGAAGAAATGTTCCGCAGCGAAAAAGTAACAAAGATTCAGAAAGCCGTGGGACAGATCAAATCCAATGAAGAGATTGGAGTGAAATATATGCAGAAGTGGGAAGAAATCGCAGAAGCACGCGCAGAGGGGCGCGAAGAATATACTCTTGAACTGATTCAGAAAAAGCAGGCGAAAGGGAAAACTATCGCACAAATCGCAGACGAGCTTGAAATGACCGAAGAGGAATTGCAGAGAATTCTGGTCAAATATCCAGAAACAACTCAGGTCAAAATATGAAAAAGAGTCAACAAATCGTCATTTTTTGTAAATCGCACCAGTGTTTCCCTGCATCCCGTTACTTGACTTTGGAATGTGCTTTTCGATATAATACACGAAGAAAAACATAAAGGGGAGCAGGGTGTGAAAGAAAAGAAACGGATGTGGACAATCCTCGTGGCTGTCTGGATGGTCGTGATCTTTTTGTTCTCGGCGCAGCCGTCCGACGAGTCTTCTAAAGAAAGCCTTTTCGTGGGCAGGATGGTAGGCCAGATCTTCGTAAAAGATTTTGAAGAATGGCCGGAAGAGGAGCAGGAGGCATTTGCAGAGGCAATTAATTATCCGGTCAGGAAGACGGCTCATGCGACGGAGTATGCCATTCTTGGCATTCTTGTGTTTATGAGATGCCGTTGTCAGGACACATGGAGCAGAAAGCGGATGATTGCGACTGCGTGGGGAATCAGTACAGCTTATGCGGCAACAGACGAGTTTCATCAGATTTTTGTCCCGGGACGGGCAGGAATGGTGACGGATGTGATGATTGATTCATCCGGAGCACTGGCAGGAATTCTGCTGGCGGCTTTGGCTGGATTTATTATAATAGGTAGAAACAGGAGAACAGAGTATGGAAGTTAAACTCGCAAAAACGGCGGGGTTCTGTTTTGGGGTAAAACGTGCTGTAGACACGGTTTACGAGCAGGCCCGGCAGCGAAAGGAACGGCTGGACGCCGGCGAAGAAAATGTGCCGGATATTTATACCTTTGGTCCGGTCATTCACAATGAAGAGGTCGTAAAAGATCTGGAAAAGAAAGGGGTCAAAGTGCTCCGGTCAGAAGAAGAGCTGATGGAGCTCAGGGAAGGACATGTCATTATCCGTTCTCACGGAGTCGGAAAAACCGTTTATGATATTCTGGAAAAAAATAACATCGGGTACACGGACATGACCTGTCCGTTCGTGAAAAAAATCCACGATATTGTGAAGCGGGAAAGCGAAGCAGGAAAGTACATTATTATCATCGGAAATCCGGAACATCCGGAGGTGAAAGGGATCCGCGGATGGGCCGGAAACCGGGTGAGCGTGATCGAAAGTGAGGCGGAAGCAAGGGAATTTTGCCTTGGGAATACAGAATTAAAAGATGAGTCAGACAATAAAATCTGTATTGTCTCGCAGACGACATTTAATTACAATAAATTCAAATATTTAGTTGAAATTCTTATGAAAACGAGGTATGATATAAGTGTTTTAAATACAATCTGCAATGCCACAAAAGAGCGTCAGACAGAGGCTGAACATATTGCAAACGAAGTGGACGCGATGATTGTGATCGGTGACAAACACAGTTCCAATACCCAGAAATTGTTTGAAATATGTAAGAAGGCATGTGAAAATACGTACTACATACAGACTCTTGACGATTTGAATATGAATCAATTAAAGTTAAAGTCCGTGGAAGCAGTAGGTATTACAGCAGGGGCATCCACGCCCAATAATATAATTGAGGAGGTTCAAAATAATGTCAGACTTAACTTTTGAACAAATGTTAGAGGAATCTTTTAAGACAATACACAATGGAGAGGTTGTAGAAGGTACAGTAATCGATGTGAAACCGGATGAGATCATCTTGAACATCGGATACAAAGCAGACGGAATTATTTCCAGAAGCGAATATACAAACGAACCGAACGTAGACCTGACAACCATTGTATCTGTTGGAGATTCCATGACAGCGAAAGTTTTAAAAGTAAACGACGGGGAAGGCCAGGTATTACTGACCTACAAGAGACTCGCAGCTGAAAAAGGAAATGAAAGACTCAGGGAAGCATTCGAAAATAAAGAAGTACTCAAAGCGCCGGTTACACAGATTCTTGGCGGCGGCCTGAGTGTTGTTGTTGAAGAAGCACGAGTATTTATCCCGGCAAGTCTTGTATCAGATACATATGAGAAAGACCTGAGCAAATATCAGGGACAGGAGATTGAATTTGTAATCAGCGAATTCAATCCGAGAAGAAACCGTATCATCGGTGACAGAAGACAGCTTCTTGTTGCTGAGAAAGCAGAAAAACAGAAAGAGATTTTTGCAAACCTGCATGCAGGTGATACAGTAGAAGGTGTTGTAAAGAATATTACAGATTTCGGTGCATTTATCGATCTCGGCGGAGTAGACGGACTGCTTCATATTTCCGAGATGTCCTGGGGACGTGTCGATAATCCGAAGAAACTGTTCCATGTAGGAGAGACAGTAAAAGTACTTGTAAAAGATGTTCACGATACAAAGATCGCATTATCTTTGAAATTCCCGGAGACAAATCCATGGCTTCACGCAGCTGAGGATTATGCAGTGGGAAATGTCGTAACAGGAAAAGTAGCCAGAATGACAGATTTTGGTGCTTTCGTAGAGCTGGTACCGGGTGTTGACGCACTCCTTCATGTATCTCAGATTTCAAGAGCGCATGTTGAGAAACCTGCGGACGTTCTGAAAGTCGGACAGGAAATCACAGCGAAAGTCGTTGATTTAAACGAAGAAGAAAAGAAGATCAGTTTAAGCATGAAAGCGTTAGAGCCGGCTGCTGAGGAAGCAAAAGAGGAAGTTGCAGAGGCAGAGTAGTACTACCGGTTGTGATGCATATATAAATGCTGCAGAGTAAAAATAGAGGCTACTTGCTTTAGTCTCTATTTTTTCATGTTTTTTCATATGTTAAAAAAAGAACGAGGAGGAAAAAAAGATGGGACTTTTAACTTTCAAGGGTGGAATACATCCGAATGATGGAAAAAGTCTGGCCAAGGACAAGGCGATTGTCGAAGTCCTGCCTGAAGGAGATCTGGTCTTTCCGCTTTCGCAGCACATTGGTGCTCCGGCAGCCCCGATTGTCAAGGTCGGAGATCAGGTTCTGAAAGGACAAAAGATTGCAGAGGCCGGAGGGTTTGTCTCTGCCCCGGTCTATTCATCTGTTTCTGGAAAGGTGAAGGCGATTGCTCCGTACTTTACACCGACCGGGGGAAAGGTTTCGTCCATTATTATTGAGAATGACGGGACCTATACGGAAGCTGAAAGGCTGAATACCAGATCGCTGGATCTGATTACCAAAGAAGAGATTCTGAATCTGATTTCAGAGGCCGGAATTGTCGGAATGGGCGGTGCCGGATTCCCTACAAGGGTGAAGCTTTCACCGAAGGAGCCGGAGAAAATCGAATACGTCATTGCAAACTGTGCGGAGTGTGAGCCGTACATTACAGCCGACTACCGCAGAATGCTGGAAAATCCGGAAGAGCTTGTAGAGGGGATGCGCGTGATTCTGAAGCTTTTCGATAATGCAAAGGGTATCTTTGCGGTGGAGGATAACAAGCCGGACTGTATCGCGAAGCTGGAACAGCTGACAAGCGGTGAGCCGAGGATGGAAGTGGTCAGACTGATGACCAAATATCCGCAGGGCGGTGAGCGCCAGCTGATCTATGCAGTGACAAAAAGAGCCATCAATTCTTCCATGCTTCCGGCGGATGTTGGATGTGTCGTAGACAATGTGGAGACAATCATTCACATTTACGATGCGGTAGTCAACGGAAGACCATGCATTGACCGTGTTGTGACAGTCAGTGGAGATGGAATTGCCGAACCGGGCAACTTTAAGGTTCCGCTTGGCATCAATCAGCAGGAGCTGATCAAGGCGGCAGGCGGATTGAAAGGGGCTCCTGAGAAAGTGATTTCCGGAGGACCGATGATGGGATTTGCCATGTTTACTCTGGATGTTCCTGTCACGAAAACTTCTTCATCGATTTTATGCCTGACAAAGGATGAGGTGGCAATGTATGAGCCGTCAGCATGTATCAACTGCGGCAGATGTATTGACGCATGTCCGAGCCGTCTGATCCCGTCCAGACTTGCAGATTATGCAGAGCGTCATGACGAGGCGGCATTTGAAAAAGAATTCGGTGTGGAATGTATGGAATGTGGTTCCTGCAGCTATGTCTGCCCGGCAAAACGGCAGCTGAAGCAGGCGATCAGCTCCATGAGAAAGACCGTTCTGGCGAACAGGAAGAAAAAGTAGAAAGTGAGAGGTGGACAAAGTGAACGAACAGTTTAATATTTCGGCATCTCCGCACATACGGGCCAAAGACACTACAGAAAATATCATGCTGTGGGTGATCATCGCGCTTCTGCCGACAACCCTTTTTGGAATCTGGAATTTCCGTGATCAGAATGCGTGGATTCTTGTCGCGGTGACAGTGGCAGCGGCTGTGCTTACGGAGTATCTTTATGAGAAGCTGATGCATAAAAAAGTGACAATCAAAGACATGAGTGCGGCAGTCACAGGACTTCTGCTGGCACTGAACCTTCCGGCGTCTGCTCCATGGTGGATGGGCGTTCTGGGAGCCGTATTTGCGATTCTGATTGTCAAGCAGCTCTTCGGAGGCCTGGGACAGAACTTTATGAACCCGGCTCTTGCTGCAAGATGTTTCCTCCTGATTTCTTTTACAGGAAGAATGACATCCTTTACATATGACGGTGTAACCGGGGCAACTCCGCTTGCAACCATGCGTGCGGACGGCTCCATTGCCAACGTAGACACAATGAAAATGTTCATCGGTCAGATCCCGGGAACAATCGGTGAGACATCCGTTATCGCGATCATGATCGGTGCGATTATCCTTCTTCTGAAAGGAATCATTGATCTGAGAATTCCGGGATCCTATCTTGTGACATTTGTGATCTTCATCACAATTTTCGGTGGCCACGGATTTGACTGGAGCTTCATCACCGCGCACCTTTGCGGCGGCGGTATCATGCTTGGCGCATGGTTCATGGCAACAGACTACGTGACAAGCCCGATCACGAAGAAAGGTCAGATTATTTACGGTATCCTTCTTGGTATCCTGACAGGACTGTTCCGTCTTTTCGGAGGATCTGCAGAGGGAGTTTCCTATGCGATCATCATCGGCAATATCCTTGTTCCGCTGATCGAGAAGGTTACTCTTCCAAAACCATTCGGTAAAGGAGGAGAGAAATAATGAACAAGATTATTAAAAATACAATTATCCTGACAATTATCACACTTGTTTCCGGAGTGGCCCTCGGCGCGGTATATGAGATTACAAAGGCTCCTATTGCCAACGCACAGGAAGAGGCAAAGCAGGAAGCATACAAACAGGTATTCGAGGATGCGGATTCCTTTGATGACCTGGAGGTAGATGCCAAAGAGGCGGCGGAGGCTGTCAAGGCGGCAGGCGTGGATGACGGTGCAGAGATCAATGAAGCAGTCGAAGCAAAACAGGGCGGCGAAACGATCGGATACGTGATCACAGCTACCGACCCGAACGGATACGGCGGGGATATTCAGGTGTCCGTTGGAATCCAGAATGATGGAACAGTAAACGGAATCGCGATTCTTTCCATCAATGAGACTGCAGGACTTGGTATGAAAGCTTCCGAACCGGAATTCTACGAGCAGTATTCCGG
Organism: Drancourtella sp. An57; assembly: GCF_002161525.1. NCBI lineage: Bacteria > Bacillati > Bacillota > Clostridia > Eubacteriales > Oscillospiraceae > Drancourtella > Drancourtella sp. An57. Next base: position 247,627 of record NZ_NFHY01000002.1, on the reverse strand, counting down.
CAAGCAGACCGATCATTTCTATGTCTCAAAAGACGGAGGCGAGGGAGAACAGATCGATGCCATCAGCGGTGCTACAATCACTACCAGAGCGGTGACAGGAGCGGTCAATGCGTCTCTTGGATATTATCAGAATGTGTTAGGAGGCAGTGCAGATGAATAGATGTGTCGAACGTTTATATAATGGTATTATCAAAGAGAACCCGACTTTCGTCATGATGCTCGGAATGTGTCCGACACTTGCGGTAACGACTTCCGCCATCAACGGAATCGGAATGGGACTCTCCACAACGGTGGTACTGGTACTGTCCAATATGATGATTTCCGCACTTCGGAAAATCATTCCGGATTCAGTCCGTATCCCGGCGTTTATCGTAGTCGTTGCATCTTTCGTAACGATTGTACAGTTCCTTCTTCAGGGATTTGTGCCAAGCCTTTATGATTCGCTTGGGCTTTACATTCCTCTGATCGTTGTAAACTGTATCATTCTTGGACGTGCGGAAAGCTACGCGTCCAAAAACCCGATTATTCCGTCTCTGTTCGACGGCCTTGGAATGGGACTTGGATTTACATTTGGACTTACCTGCATCGGTATCGTAAGAGAAATTCTGGGAGCAGGCCAGGTATTCGGTTTCCAGATTATGCCGTCATCCTATGAACCGATTACGATCTTTATCCTGGCGCCGGGCGCGTTTATCGTGTTATCCATGCTGGTAGCCACAAGAAACAAGATCATGAACAATATGGAAAAGAAAGGCAAGAAAGTTGTGAAGCCTCAGGGCGGCTGCGCGGAAGGCGGATGCGCTTCCTGCGGCGGATGTGCTTCTTCACTTTCTTCCGGTCAGGACAAGGAATAGGAGGGGGAACAGATGAAAGAATTATTTATCATTGCAGTAGGTTCTGCACTTGTTAATAACGTCGTGCTGAGCCAGTTCCTTGGAATCTGCCCGTTCCTTGGAGTATCAAAGAAGATTGAAACAGCGGCCGGTATGGGCGGAGCGGTTATTTTCGTTATTACGATCGCATCCTTCTGTACAAGTGTTGTATATGAATTTATCCTGCAGCCGTTGAATATCGAATATCTGCAGACGATTGTATTTATTCTTGTGATCGCCGCGCTGGTACAGTTCGTGGAAATGTTCCTGAAAAAGTCCATGCCGTCGCTTTATCAGGCGCTGGGTGTGTACCTGCCGCTGATCACTACAAACTGTGCAGTACTTGGTGTGGCTTTGAACAACGTACAGTATGAATACAACATTTTAAGCAGTGTGGTAAATGGATTTGCGACAGCGGTCGGATTCACAATCGCAATCGTAATCATGGCAGGAATCCGTGAGAAGACAGAACATAATGACGTGCCGGAATCATTTAAAGGAACGCCGATTGTTCTGCTTACGGCAGCGCTGATGTCCATTGCGTTTTTTGGATTTTCAGGTTTGATTTAAGGGAGGAAAATGGATTATGACAGGTATACTCATTGCTGCCGCGATTGTCGGCGGTGTAGGTTTGTTCATCGGTGTCTTCCTGGGAGTCGCAGAAAAGCAGTTCGCAGTGGAAGTTGATGAGCGTGAAGAGGCAATTACCGGGGTGCTTCCGGGAAACAACTGTGGTGGCTGCGGTTACGCAGGATGTTCCGGGCTTGCGGCGGCGATTGTCAAAGGAGAGGCTCCGGTCAATGCCTGCCCGGTAGGGGGCGCGCCGGTTGCCGCGAAAGTAGGAGCGATCATGGGTCAGGACGCAGGAGAGATGACAAAGATGGTTGCTTTTGTGAAATGTGCCGGTACATGCGAAAAGGCAAAAGAAAATTATAAGTACACCGGAACAAAGGACTGTGTCATGGTCAACATGATGCAGAACGGAGGACCGAAAGCATGTACATTCGGATGTCTTGGAGAAGGAAGCTGCGTGGCAGCATGTCCGTTTGACGCGATTCATATTCAGGATGGAATCGCGGTTGTAGATAAGGAAGCATGTAAGGCCTGCGGAAAATGTGTGGCAGCATGTCCGCGGCATCTGATTGAGCTTGTACCGTATGAGCAGAAACATCTTGTACAGTGCAGTTCCCTTGACAAGGGAAAAGATGTAATGAGTGTATGTTCTGTAGGATGTATCGGATGTAAGATGTGTGAAAAAGTCTGCGAATTTGACGCGGTGACTGTTACAAATAATGTGGCACACATTGATCCGGAAAAGTGTACAAACTGCGGAAAATGCGCGGAAAAATGTCCGAAGAAGATTATCAGCTGATGACTACGGTCTGGCGATAGCCGGGACGGAAAAGAGTCACTGATCCCATGAGGGCAGGAAGAGGAAAGAATCAATGAGCAGAAAGAAACGGCTAATGGAAAGCATCAGGATGATAAAAGCGGATCTTTGGAGTATCCGGTATGTCATCCTTGTGCTGGCGGTTTACTTTTTTCTTGCGTGGAACTTCTTTTACTCTTCCTGCCCTTTTGTCATGGTCACCGGCCTGCCATGCCCGGGATGCGGGCTTTCCAGAGCAGGGTTCTGTCTCCTTCGGGGTGAATTCGCGGACGCATGGTATCTGAACCCGTTTATATACGGCATTGCGTTTCTTGCGGCGGCATTTGTAATCCGGAGATACGTGCTTCAAAAAGAGGTCCGGTCTCTTCAAAAATGGCTGATTCTGCTTCTGGCAGGCATGCTTGTATTTTACATTTACCGGATGAGCCGATACTTCCCGGGAGAACCTCCTATGAGCTACTATCCGGGAAATCTGCTGAACCGGATTTATCAGGCCCTGGGACGGATCATGTAAAGTTTACGCTGCTCACACCGAACTGCCGCCTGCATGCACACTCGTCGCGCTGTCTCGCTTCAGTTCCGCACTACGTTCTAAGACTGCTTATACGGGCGTCAAGTTATGCAGATTCTGTGAAATCGGGGATTTCTGTTGTGCTGACGAAAAAAGCATGATAAAATGAAACAAGCGAAAGGGGTAGTCAGACACATGGAAGAGAATAAAAATAATTTTGAAAATACAGAAGAAGTAATGACAGAGCAGACCGGTGCAGGTGATGCTCCGGTGACTCAGCAGCCGGAGGAGCAGCAGGTGGTTCCTATGAAGGAAGAGACAATGCCGAAACAGCCATATACTGCGCCTGATCAGGAACAGCGGGAACAAACTCAGGCTCCGAAGGAAGATATTTCCTATTCTTATGGGGAACAGACGAGAGACGGTATGCCGTACCAGACACAGGGGAATCAGTATCAGGAAGAGTGGGATACGACGCCGCTGACAATGGGTGACTGGCTGTTGACTTTGCTGGCGGCATTTATTCCATGCTGCGGAGGGATTATTCTGTACTGTTACTGGGCGTTTGCCAGAAAGGGAAATATTCACAGGAGAAACTTCTGCCGTGCGGCACTGATAGTAGAGGCGGTACTCATTGTATTACTGATTATTTTCCTGATCCTGGTGGTGATCATCGGAAGTGTATCCTACGGTGAGACAATGAGTGACTATTATTATTACGGATATTAGAAGATGAGAACGGGGCGGCCATTTCGGAAGCTCCGTTTTTCAATGCGGGTTTCACTATCGAACATACGGTTGCAGTGCCGGGGCGGATGTGCTAAAATAAACCGGAAGAAGGAGGTCCCCATGAAAAAGGGAGATATCATTTTGATTCTTTTGATTTTGCTTGTAGCAGGATCGGCATTTGGAATATACAGAGCCTTTACCGGAAGCGGAGGCGGCGAAGCGGTCGTCTATGTAGACGGCGAAGAGGAGGGCAGATACAGTCTGAATGAAGATCAGACGATCGAGATCAATGGAGGGACAAATACACTTGTTATCGAAAATGGAAGCGCCAGTATGGAGAAGGCGGACTGTCCGGATCAGGTCTGTGTCCGTCACAGCGCAATTTCGAGAAATGGAGAAAGTATTATTTGTCTGCCTCACGAGGTTGTTGTATCGATTGAAGATGGAGAATCATCCGGAGCGGATGCGGTCGTGCAGTAAAAGAGGTGCAGTGTGGAAAGAAGAGGAGCGGGCCTGGCGTCATTTGGAGTGTTTGTGGCGCTGGCATTGATTTTCAGTTATATTGAGACGTTGATACCGTTTCAGATCGGGATTCCGGGGGTCAAGCTTGGACTTGCCAATATTGTGATTGTGATAGCACTTTACAGGATGCCTGTCAAAGAGGCATATCTCCTTTCCGTTGTGCGGGTGGTTCTGTCAGGATTTCTGTTCGGTAATCTGATGAGTATTCTTTACAGTCTGGCAGGAGGACTGTTGAGTCTGACTGTGATGTGGGGATTGAAGCATGTGAAATCAGTCAGTGTTCTGGGAGTGAGCATTGCCGGTGGTGTGTTCCACAATATCGGGCAGCTTCTGGCAGCGGCCCTTGTGGTGGAGACCTATGGCGTGTTTTCGTATGTTCCGGTGCTTCTGGTTTCCGGTCTGGTTACAGGACTTGTGATCGGGCTTGCATCCGGGGAAATGCTGAAAAGGATCAGGGGGATCCAGTTTTAATTGACGGAGGAAGAAAGATGATTTCATATATACGAGGGGAGCTTGCGGAGATTGGCGAGAACCATGTGGTTATTGATGTAGGAGGCGTCGGATACGGGATTTTCATGTCCGGAAGTGACATGTCCAGCCTTCCGAAGACTGGACAGGAAGTGAAGATCCATACGTATCTGCATGTGAAAGAAGATCTGATGCAGCTTTTTGGATTCCTGACAAAGGACGGACTGGAGGTCTTTAAGCTGATCATCGGGGTCAGCGGGATCGGCCCGAAGGGAGGTCTCAGCATCCTGACGCAGATGACACCGAATGATCTGCGGTTCGCAGTGATGGCGGGGGACGCAAAGGCCATTTCAAAGGCTCAGGGAATCGGAAAGAAGACAGCGGAAAAGTTGATTTTAGAGCTGAAAGACAAGCTGAAGCTTTCTGATACCATCGGACAGGAGACGGATGCGCCGTCTGTTCCGGGAAATGAAGAAGGAGCAGGGCGGATTCAGAACGAGGCAGTGGAAGCGCTGACAGCGTTGGGATATGGAAGTACCGAAGCATTCCAGGCAGTCAGAAACGTGGAGATCCATGAGGACAGTACCGTAGAAGATGTGCTGAAACAGGCCCTGCGGCAGATGGCACTGTTTTAATGGAGGAGGGCCGGGCAAAAGGGCGCGGTTCATTCAAATAACTATCCGGAAGGCAGAGAAGCATGAAGAAACGAATTATTACGACAGAAACACTGGAGGAAGACCAGAAGATTGAAGGCAGCCTCCGGCCTCAGTATCTGGAAGATTATATCGGACAGACAAAGGCGAAAGAAACGTTAAAGATTTATATAGAAGCGGCAAAGGCAAGAGGGGAAGCACTGGACCATGTGCTCTTTTACGGACCTCCGGGGCTGGGAAAGACGACTCTTGCCGGGATCATTGCCAATGAGATGGGAGTCAATATGAAAGTGACCTCCGGTCCGGCGATCGAAAAGCCTGGGGAGATGGCTGCGATTTTGAATAACCTGCAGGAGCGGGATGTGCTGTTTGTGGATGAGATCCACAGACTTAACCGGCAGGTGGAAGAGGTGCTGTATCCGGCCATGGAGGATTTTGCCATCGATATTGTGATCGGAAAAGGAGCAGGGGCAAGATCCATCCGTCTGGATCTCCCGAAGTTTACGCTTGTGGGGGCGACGACGAGAGCAGGAATGCTGACGGCGCCGCTTCGGGACCGGTTTGGTGTGGTGAACCGGCTGGAGTTTTATACGGCTGAGGATTTGCAGACGATTGTCCTGCGTTCTGCCCAGGTGCTCGGAGTTGAGATTGACTCGAAAGGAGCGCTTGAGATTGCGAGACGTTCCAGAGGGACGCCGCGTCTGGCCAACCGCCTTTTAAAACGGGTGCGGGATTTTGCGCAGGTTAAATATAATGGTGTGATTACCGAGGAAGTAGCAGTTTTTGCGCTGGATCTTCTGGAAGTGGACCGGTTCGGTCTGGATTATGCGGACCGGACGATTCTGACGACCATGATCGAAAAATTCGGAGGCGGGCCGGTAGGACTGGATACACTTGCAGCTGCCATCGGCGAGGATTCCGGTACGCTGGAGGATGTATATGAGCCTTTTCTCCTGAAAAACGGCTTTATTCAGAGGACTCCGAAAGGGAGGACGGCTACGGCTCTTGCATATCAGCATCTTGGATTTTCCATGGGAAAGGAAGAGTAAAATTCCCTTCCACGGAGAATATCAAAGAAAAAGGTTGGTTTTTCCAACCAGATCGTTTATAATGAATATCAGAGACTTCATATAGGAGGAGGAAGCACCGGCTATGGCAGCATCAAGAAATTATACCGAAGTTATCATTGATGGCAGGGTATTTACGCTGAGCGGCTTTGAGAGCGAGGAGTATCTTCAGAAAGTATCAAATTATCTGAATCACAAGATTGCAGAATGCAGTGAGAATGAAAGCTACAAAAAGCAGAGCAGCGACACAAAAAGCATCCTTCTTGCACTGAACATTGCGGACGATTATTTTAAAGCAAAGGAGCAGGGCTCGTCTCTTGAAATTGATATGGAATCGAAAGATAAAGAGATGTATGACTTAAAGCACGAATTGATCTCTGCGCAGATCAAGCTGGAAAATGCGGACAGGGCAATGGATAAGCTGAAGGAAGAAAATCAGGAGCTGCAGATGAAGATTGTGCAGTTGGAAACAGAAATGAAAAATCACCGAAAGAATTAGGGCTGTCGAAGGACAGCCTTTTTTCGAAGTAAGGCAGGAATAGAAAGAGATGAATAATAAGAAACAGAATAAAGAAGTGGAAATTCTCGCACCCGCGGGCACTTATGAAGCCTTTCAGGCGGCGATCCGTTCCGGAGCGGATGCAGTCTATGCAGGAGGGGACCTGTTTGGAGCCAGAGCGTATGCCGGGAATTTTGACCGGGAGACATTGATCCGGGCTATCCGAGAGGCACACCTTTACGGAAAGAAGCTGTATCTGACCGTCAACACACTGATCAAAGAGCGGGAGATGGAAGAACGTCTCTTTTCGTTTTTGAAGCCGTTTTATGAAAACGGTCTGGATGCGGTTCTGGTACAGGATCTGGGAGCGCTTTCCTTTATCCGGGAGCATTTCCCGGATCTTGCGCTTCATGCGAGCACCCAGATGTCTGTGGCAGGGGCTTCCGGAGCAGGATTTTTAAAGAAATACGGTGTGGAGCGGATTGTTCCGGCAAGGGAGCTTTCCCTTTCGGAGATCCGGAAGATGAAAGAGGAGACCGGGCTGGAGATCGAGTGCTTTGTCCACGGCGCGCTCTGCTATTCTTATTCCGGACAGTGCCTGTTCAGCAGCATGCTCGGTGGGCGGAGCGGCAACCGGGGACAGTGCGCGCAGCCGTGCCGTCTGAAATATCAGGTGGAAGGAATGAAGAAGCCATCCTGCATTCTGAGCCTGAAGGATATCATGGCTCTGGATGACATCCCGGATCTGATTGAGGCCGGAGTGGACTCTTTTAAAATTGAAGGACGGATGAAAAAGCCGGAGTATGTATCTGAGACCGCGCGGATGTACCGGAAATACGCAGACCTTTTCCTTGAGAAGGGAAGAGAGGGATACCGGGTGTCAGAAGAGGACAAAATGAGACTGATGGATCTGTATAACCGCGGCGGCAGCTGCAGGGGCTACTACCATATGCAGAACGGCCCGGAGATGATTTCGCCTGACAGGCCGAATCACGCCGGGATTCCGGCAGCCTGTGTGGAGCGGCAGAAGGGAAGGAGCCTTCTGTTAAAAGCACTCGCAGCGGTACAGAAAGGCGATGTTCTGGAAATCTCCGCCAAAGAAAATGTTACACTTGGACAGGACGTAAAAAAGGGCGGCCAGTTCCAGATTCTCGTGGCAAAGGGAACGGCAGTGAAGCCGAGAACGATTCTGTCAAGAGTCCGGAATGAAAGCCTGATCGGGGAGATCCGGGATCATCTGAAAACCGCTGATATCCGGCGTCCGGTGCAGGCGGAGGCAGTGTTCCGTGCCGGAGAGCCGTCCAGGCTGACTCTCAGGATGGGAAGCATCGAGGTCAGCGCCGAGGGCATGGTTCCGGAAGAGGCGAAAAAGCAGCCGCTGGACCGGGCGAGAGTGGAAAAGCAGCTTGGCAAGATGGGGAATACTCCGTTCCGGACAGAGAAGATGGCTGTTGAGATGGACGAAGGGATTTTCTTCCCGATGCAGGTTGTCAATGAGCTTCGCAGACAGGCGGCACAGAAGCTGGAAGATGCCATTCTGGGACAGTATGAAAGATCCTGTCCGGAGATACCGGAGAAAAAGGAGACCGGTACAACTGTCCGGGATCCGCATGCGAGGATGCTTTCTGTTCTTGTGCAGACAAGAGAACAGTTAGCTGCAGCGGTACAGGAGGAAGACGCAGGCCGTATCTACGTGGAAAGCCATCTGGCGGCCGACCTGTTTGCGTCCGGATCGGGAAGAGCGGAGATCCGGGCACTTTTTGAAACAAGGAAAGCCGAATGGTATCTTGTATTTCCTCACATTTTCAGAGAACAGGCCGAACGGCTCTACGACAGAATCTGGGGAGATCTGGAAGCGTTCCCGTGGGATGGTGCGCTCGTGAGAAATCTGGAATCTTTGTCATATCTGCAAAAAAAAGTATGGAAAAACAAGGTTCAGGCGGACCATCATTTGTATACATTGAACAAAAAAGCTGTAGAATTCTTGAAAAATGCAGGGATAAATGGTACAACAGTATCATTAGAGCTGAACAGCCAGGAGATTCGTGAAACCGTTTCCGGAGAAGAAGAGATGGTCGTATACGGATATGCTCCGATGATGATCAGCGCGGGATGCGTAAAAAAATCTACGGGACACTGCGATGGAAAAGCAGCTGTCACAAAACTGAAGGACCGGTATCAGAAGACATTTTATGTAAAAAATTATTGTGATACATGTTATAATATTATCTATAATACGGCGCCGCTTGTGCTGCTGGATCTGCTTCCGGAGATCGAACGGATCGGGATTGACAATGTCCGGCTGGAATTTTCGCTGGAGGACGCCGATGAGACGAGGAGAGTAATCAGGCTTTACGGGGACGGCTTCCTGAGAGACGGAGGGTATCCGCAGGCAGCAGAGCAGTTTGATGATTTTACGCGTGGACATTTTAAAAGGGGAATAAAGTAGGTGGCAATTTGTTTAATATTATAATGGAAATTTCAAAATATCTGATTCTGCTGATGATGGTAATCTATACTTTTGAGTGTTTCAGCGTGTTCGGATATCACGATGCTTATACGAAGATGTGGATTTTAAGGAGGCAGAGCATCTGGATCTTCATGATCCACTTCCTGGCATTTCTGACCCTGTTTCTGCGTATGCAGGAGGCCAGAATTCTCGTATTTTATGTCATACAGGTAGCGCTTTTGGGATCAATTATTCTGCTTTATGGTTTTCTGTACCCGAAAGTGTCCAGACTGGTTGTCAACAATATGTGTATGCTTCTTGCGGTAGGATTTATCATGCTGACAAGGCTTACATATAACAATGCGGTTAAGCAGGTAATTATTGTAGCGGCATCCGGTGTCATTTCGCTGTTTGTTCCGGTCATTATCCGGAAAGCCAGATTTTTAAGCAGACTGAAACTGGTCTATGCAGTGGTCGGTGTTGCGGCACTTGCCGCGGTTATTGTTGTAGGACGGGTATCAAACGGAGCCATGCTTGGATTTGAAGTGGCGGGAATCAGTGTGCAGCCGTCAGAACTCGTGAAGATTGTATTTGTATTTTTTGTGGCATCCAGTCTCTACAGGGCAAAGGATTTCAGAAATGTAGTTATCACAACGATCGTGGCGGCGCTGCATGTTCTGATTCTGGTCGCTTCTACAGACCTGGGAGCGGCACTGATTGTTTTTGTAGTGTACCTTGTGATGCTGTATGTGGCCACACGGCAGCCGCTCTATATTGCGGCAGGCGTGGGAGCCGGAAGTGTTGCTTCGGTAGCCGCATATTTTCTGTTTTCTCATGTGAGGACGAGGGTAACGGTTTGGAGAGACCCGTTCGCGGTCTATAATGAAGGGGGATATCAGGTGGCGCAGTCGCTGTTTGCGATCGGCACAGGAGGATGGTTCGGCCTTGGACTCTGCCAGGGACTTCCGGACAAGATTCCGGTTGTTACGACAGACTTTATTTTCTCCGCGATTGCGGAGGAACTGGGAGCTGTCTTTGCGATCTGCATCATTCTGATCTGTGTCAGCTGCTACATTATGTTTCTGAATATTGCGATGCAGTTAAGAGACAGCTTTTATAAACTGGTAGCGCTGGGACTTGGAACCTGTTATATCTTCCAGGTATTTCTTGCGATCGGCGGAGTAATCAAATTTATCCCGTCTACGGGTGTGACCCTGCCGCTTGTGAGCTATGGAGGAAGTTCCCTTTTAAGCACGATGATCATGTTTGCGATCATCCAGGGGCTGTATATTTTAAGAGAAGATGAGGAAGAGGATATTGAACGACAAAGAGAGAGACAATTACGGGCGAAGAGAAGACGGCAGGCACAGCAGACCGGAAGACCTCGATCAAATGGAACGAGGCCTTCAGCGGGAGCTCCGTCGGGAGATCGAAGAAGAAACTCTAAGAACCGGAACTCACAGCGTGTACGGAGACCGTAAGCCGGCTCCAAGGAAGCCCGGAAAGGCAGAAAAGAAGAAAGAACAGCAGGAAGAAAGGCGACGTGCCAAAAAGAAGAAAAAGGCGAACCGCCAGTATGTTTTTGTAACTTACTTTTTTGTTCTTCTTTTTGTGGGAATGATCGGCTATTTTTCCTATTTCAACGTGGTACAGGGAAGAGAAATTATCAATGATTCCAGAAATCCAAGGATGGATCTGTATGAAAACCAGGTGCTCCGGGGCTCGATTCTGGACAAGGATGGAAATGTCCTTGCCGAGTCTGTGGAAAATGAAGACGGCACCCAGACGAGAACCTATCCGTACGAAGAGCTTTTTGCCCATGTCGTCGGATATTCGGACAAAGGAAAGTCCGGTCTGGAGTCCTCGCAGAATTTCCAGCTTCAGACTTCAAATGTTTCGTTCCGGACAAAGCTTCTGAATGAATTCAGAGGGCGGAAAAGCGCAGGAAACAATATTACCACGACACTCGATACGGATCTCCAGCAGGCGGCTTACGATGCGCTCGGAAACAACCGGGGAGCAGTCGTGGCGATTGAGCCTAGTACGGGAAAGATCCTTGCGATGGTTTCTAAACCGTCCTACAATCCGAATACCATTGTGGAGGACTGGGAAAGCTTAAACGCAAACACGGAAGGAATTCTTGTCAACCGTGCGACGCAGGGACAGTATGCTCCGGGATCTACATTCAAGGTAGTGACGACTCTTGCGTATATGCGCCAGAATGCAAATTATCAGGATTATACCTACCGCTGTACAGGAGAAATCACAGCAGGGAAAAATGAAATTCACTGTTTTGGAAATGATGTGCATGGAACGGTCGATCTGGCAGATTCCCTGGCATATTCCTGCAACACATCGTTCTCCAACATCGGACTCAGCCTGGATATCGATGAGTTCCGCAATACGGCAGAGGATCTTCTGTTTGATTCAGAGCTTCCGTGTCCGCTTGTCTATAATGAAAGCAAATTCAATCTGCAGGACGATGATGGAGACGCTGCCATCGCCATGACGGCTTTTGGACAGGGAAAACTTCAGGTGAGTCCGTACCATATGGCGTTGATTACATCTGCCATCGCCAATAATGGAATTCTGATGCAGCCGTATCTGGTAGATCAGATTACAAGTGCAGAGGGCGAGACGGTAGAGAAATACGTTCCGGAGTCTTACAAAGAGCTGATGACCTCCGAGGAGGCAGCTCAGCTGACAGAATATATGCAGGGAGTTGTGGAATACGGAACAGCCCGTTCCCTGAATTCTCTTGGGGTTTCCATCGCAGGGAAGACAGGAACAAGTGAGTACAGTGATGATAAAGAGAAAACACACTCCTGGTTTATCGGATTTTCCAACGTGGACAATCCGGATCTTGCACTGGCTGTTGTGATCGAAAACTCCGACAGTACCGGTGATGTTGCGACGGATGTTGCGGGAGACGTCTTCGAGGCATTCTATGCGGAATAGAGGTGCTTTACAATGCGGTATTTGAAAGATCTGTATGTAAGTGAAGAATTAAAAGGCAGGGAAGAGGAGATAATGGAACATCTGGAAAAGAAAGAATTCCAGTTCCGGGTCTACCTGATTGCCCTGCCGGAAAATGAGAAAAATCAGCTGGAAATCTATCACAGCGGGATGTTGAATCAGGAATGGTACCGGGATAAGGATGTGTTTGTGGTAGGCCTGGCAAAGGGATATCTGCAGGCGCTGGAGCTTGTCCGGAAGATTGCCGAAGAGACAGTGGACAAGACAGGGGATGCGGATATCCGGCAGTATATTTTGAAGCGGCAGGGAAATTAGAATGATAATCGTACATATTTTACTGTGGATTCTAAAGATAGCAGGGATTTTACTTCTTCTTGTTCTGGGACTTCTTCTGCTTGGAATTCTGACGGTTCTGTTTGTACCGGTCCGGTATGAACTGAGTGCGTCCGGGGACATTGAGGAGCCGGAAAAGATTACAGGAAAGATTTCCATCCGGTATTTTTTCCGACTGATCCGTTTTCAGGCAGCCTACGAAAATCAGAAATTTCACTGGATGGCGGGAATTGCATGGAAAAAGATCGGGCAGGATAAGAACGAGGAGCCGGAGGAAGAAATTCAGGAAAAAGAGACTCCTGAAAAGTACAAAGAGGATAAAAAAGTCCCTGGAAGACCTGAGGGCGGTACAAGAGAACCGGAAGAGCAGGAAGGCAGAGGAAAAGAGAATGATTCCCGGAAGCGGGAAGCTGTAAAAAAAGAAAAGCCGGATCCGGAGAAGAAGCAGGAAGAAAAGAGCGCAAAAGAAAAGCCGCAAAGCCGGAAAGGCGAGAAAAAGGAATCCGGATGGCAGCGGATTTCCGGGAAAATCAAGTATACATTTCAAAGAATCTGTGATAAGATAAAGACGCTGTCCAAAACAAAAGACAGGATAGAAAAGTTTATCAAAGATGAAGTACATCAGTCTGCCTTCAAAAAGGGGAAGATAGTTCTGATTCATTTCATAAAGACATGGATGCCAAAAGAAGCGCGAGGGTATGTGGAGTATGGGTTTGATGATCCGTATTATACCGGGAAACTGCTTTCCTGGCTTGCGCTTTTCTACCCGTTTTTCGGGAAATGGCTTCAGATTGCACCTGATTTTGAAAAACCTGCATTAAACGGCAGTATATTTATCAAGGGACATCTTCGGATGAACCATCTGGCAGCAGCGGCTGTCAGGCTTGTGGCAGATAAGAATATCCGCAGTACCGCAAAAGAAGTACTGCATCTGTTAAAACGCCAGAAGAAGGAGGAATCATAAATGGCAGAGAGTAATTTCAAATCAACGATGGAAGCATTGTTCCACGGAATGGATAATGTGATTTCATCCAAGACGGTGGTCGGTGAGGCGATCCATGTAAAAGATACGATCATCCTCCCGCTTGTGGACGTGTCCTTTTCTGTAGGGGCAGGTTCTTTTACCGCAGATAAGAATGAAAAGGGAGCCGGTGGACTGGGAGGCAAGATGACTCCTTGCGCAGTGCTTGTGATTCAGAACGGGACGACAAGACTGGTTAATATTAAAAATCAGGATACGATCACAAAGATTCTGGACATGGTACCGGATCTCGTGGAGCGTTTCCGGACAAGAGACGAGAATAAGGTAACAGAAGAAGAAGTCAACGAGATTCTGGACGAAGGGAAAAAAGAAAACGAATAAAAGGCTGAAAAACTGCATATATAAAATCAAGAAACAAAACGGCAGGGATATCGAATGAAAAGAGTGATTGGATTTGCATGCTTTATGATCGCGGCAGGACTGATTCTTTCGATGTTCCTGCCGGGTCTGGTTTGGGATATCTGCATAACGGCAGTATTTCTCGTACTGGGCTATGTTTTTTTCTGCTGCTGATAAAAATTAAGAAACAAAAAAACCAGGATGACAAGATTCCTGGTTTTTGTGTATGCAGAACTTATGCTCTTTCTACTTTTCCGGATTTTAAGCAGGATGTACATACGTACATTCTCTTTGCTCCGCCTTCTGTTTTAACACGAACAGATTTTACATTAGATTTCCACATTTTTGGTGTTTTTCTATGAGAGTGGCTGACATTGTTTCCAAAATGAGCCCCTTTTTCGCAAATAGCACATTTCGCCATGATTACACCTCCTAACGCTCTTACTAGTCCTCAAATCGAGGACTCACAACACTAACTATGATATCAGATATATACCGGAAATGCAAGAGTTTATTTCCCGGAAATCATAATTTTTTCACTGTTTTACAGATAACATGAAGAGATGATGTTGTAAAATGTGTGTAAACAAGGTATAATAAAGCAGAATACTTCATGGAAAGAACTGAAAAAAGTATAGATAAGAATTGGAGGTATCTTAGTATGAAAGGCAGCATGAGTACGGAACTGGGAATCATCACCATTTCACCGGAAGTGATCGCCAAATATGCAGGCTCTGTCGCAGTAGAGTGCTTTGGAATCGTGGGGATGGCGGCAGTCAACATGAAAGACGGACTTGTAAGACTGCTGAAAAAAGACAGCCTTACACACGGTATCCAGGTAGAGCTTACGGAAGATAACAGAATCCGCCTTGATTTCCATGTTATTGTTGCATACGGGGTCAGTATTTCGGCTGTTACGGATAACCTGATCAGCAATGTAAAATATAAAGTCGAAGAATTTTCCAATATGCCGGTTGACAAGATCAATGTCTATATTGAAGGCGTACGGGTAATCGATTAATGTGGGAGGAACTTTGAGGTGGAAATTAAAACGATAAATGCAGACATGCTTGCGAAGATGTTCTTGGCAGGCGCACAGAATATTGAGGCAAAAAAAGAGTACATCAATGAGCTGAATGTATTCCCTGTTCCGGACGGGGATACCGGTACGAACATGTCCATGACCATCATGTCGGCGGCAAAGGAAGTACGGGCGCTGGACAATCCGGGAATGAAGGAGCTGTCAAAGGCGATTTCAGGCGGTTCGCTGCGCGGTGCCAGAGGAAACTCAGGGGTTATTCTCTCTCAGCTTCTTCGTGGATTTACCAAGTCCATCCAGGATGAGACGGAGATTGATGCTGCGGGGATTGCAGCTGCATGCATCCGTGCAAAAGAGACCGCATACAAGGCGGTTATGAAACCAAAAGAGGGTACGATCCTTACCGTGGCAAGAGGAATTGCGGAAAAAGCGGAGGAACTTGCTTTTGAGACCGATGATCTTGCGGAAATCTTCCCGAAGATTCTGGATCATGCACAGGAAGTACTGAATCAGACTCCGGAAATGCTCCCGGTA
This sequence comes from Drancourtella sp. An57, assembly GCF_002161525.1. Lineage (NCBI taxonomy): Bacteria > Bacillati > Bacillota > Clostridia > Eubacteriales > Oscillospiraceae > Drancourtella > Drancourtella sp. An57. The sequence continues at coordinate 232,204 of NZ_NFHY01000002.1, read as the reverse complement.
TTAAAAGAGGCGGGAGTTGTGGATTCCGGCGGACAGGGACTTCTGGAAGTCTTAAGAGGAGCGTATGACGCATTTCTTGGGAAAGAAATTGACTATTCATCGATTGAGCCGTCTGCGGCGCCGTCAGCGTCTGCTGTGCGTAAAGCGCCGATGGAGGAGACGGATATCAAATTCGGCTACTGCACAGAGTTTATTATCTTGACAGGACGGGAGTTTTCTGAACAGGAGGAGCAGGACTTCAAGGCATATCTGGAGTCCATCGGTGATTCGATTGTCTGTGTGGCAGATGACGAAGTTGTGAAAGTGCATGTACACACAAACGATCCGGGACTTGCCATTCAGAAAGCGCTGACTTACGGTCAGCTGACACGGATGAAGATCGACAATATGCGCGAGGAGCATCATGAGAGAGTCATTCAGGAAGCGGAAAAGCTTGCAGCGCAGGAAAAAGTGAAAAAGCAGGAGAAAAAAGAGAGAAAGAAAACCGGTTTTATCGCGGTCTCCATTGGCGAGGGCATGAATGAGATTTTCAGAGAAATCGGAGTGGATTATATCATTGAGGGCGGACAGACCATGAATCCGAGTACCGATGATATGCTTCAGGCGATTGATGAAGTGAATGCCGACACGATCTTTATCCTGCCGAATAATAAAAATATTGTACTTGCCGCAAATCAGGCAAGAGATCTCACAAGAGATAAAGATATCATTGTGATTCCGACCAGGACAGTACCTCAGGGAATTACAGCAGTGATCAGCTTTTCGCCGGAAGAAGACGTGGATACGAATGAGCAGATGATGCTTGAGGCTATCCAGACTGTAAAGACAGGTCAGGTGACCTATGCAGTGCGTGACACCAGAATCGGAGAAAAGGAGATCCATGAAGGAGATATTATGGGAATTGGCGATGAGGGAATTCTCTCCGTAGGTTCTTCTATCTCCGAAACATCCAAAGAACTTCTGGAGAAACTGGTGACAGAAGATTCGGAACTCATCAGTATTTATTACGGTGAAGACATTTCCGAGGAAGAAGCGGAGCGTTTTGTTTCTGAAGTTGAGGAAGCGTATCCGGATCTCGATGTCGATGCACACCGTGGCGGACAGCCGATTTATTACTATGTGATGTCGGTCGAATAAGTAAAGATAAAATAGAAGAAACAGAAAAGGATACTTCAAAAAAGTATCCTTTTCCTGTATAAAGGAGAGAAATACATGAATGAGCATTCTCCAGTCAGAGAAATCAAAGGGATCGGAGAAAAAACAGAAAAGCTGTTTCAGAAGATGGGAGTTTATACAGCAGGAGATCTTCTGCGCTATTATCCGAGAACCTATGACATTTATGAGGCCCCGGTTCCGGTGAGTGAACTGGAGGAAGGGACAGTTGCTGCCGTGGAAGGCTGTGTTTTTGGGAGTGTCCAGGTTTCACCGAACAGGAAGCTCCAGACTGTAAGCGCCCTGATCCGGGATCTGACGGGAACTTTGAAAGTCCTCTGGTTCCGGATGCCGTTTCTGCGCAATACGCTCCGGTCCGGAAGCCGGATTATTGTCAGAGGCAGGGTGGTGAATAAACGGGGCGGACTCGTGATGGAGCATCCGGAAATCTTTCAGCCTGTGGAGAAATATCAGGAAAAGCTCAATACGATGCAGCCGGTGTATCCGCTGACTGCAGGGCTTTCCAATCTGACGGTCATGAAGGCGGTCCGGGAAGCGCTGGAACATATTCATCTGCAGCGGGAAACGATTCCCGAAAGCATCAGGCAGAGATACCATCTGTGCGAGTACAATTACGCTCTCAGGGGCATCCATTTTCCGGCAGATAAAACGATGTACATGTATGCGAGAAAACGGCTTGTCTTTGAAGAATTTCTGGAATTCCTTCTGGCCATCCGCCAGATGAAAGAAGAAAAAGAGACGAGTGTGAATGGCTGTCGGATGGAAAAAAAGCAGGAAGTGGACGATTTTCTGTCACAGCTTCCGTTTGAACTGACAAATGCGCAGAAAAAAGTCTGGAAGGAAATACGGAAGGATATGCAGGGGGATTACACCATGTCCCGTCTTGTACAGGGCGACGTAGGATCCGGTAAGACGATTGTGGCCGTGCTTGCGCTTCTGGAAGCGGCCTGCAACGGGTATCAGGGAGCGATGATGGCTCCGACGGAAGTGCTTGCAAGGCAGCATTACCAGTCCGTCTGCGAAATGTTTGAGCAATATGGAATTCCGTTTCGCACGGAGCTTCTGACCGGTTCCATGAAGACAAAAGAGCGCCGGGAGGCGTACGAGCGGATTGAAACAGGAGAATCACAGATTATTATCGGTACCCATGCCCTGATTCAGGAGAAAGTAAATTACCGCAATCTGGGACTTGTCATTACGGATGAGCAGCACCGGTTTGGAGTCAGACAACGTGAGGCTCTGGCAAAGAAGGGAAACATGCCGCACATTCTGGTTATGAGTGCCACTCCGATTCCGAGAACACTTGCGATTATCATCTATGGAGATCTGGATCTTTCTGTCATCGATGAGCTTCCGAAAGACCGTCTGCCAATCAAAAACTGTGTGGTGGATACCGGATACCGGGAGACAGCCTACCGCTTTATGAAAAAGCAGGTGGAAGAAGGAAGGCAGTGCTACGTCATCTGTCCGATGGTGGAAGAAAGCGAAGCCATGGAGGCGGAAAATGTCATTGATTACTCCACGATGCTGTCCGAACGGATGGGGCCGGAGGTGACGGTAGGTTATCTTCACGGGAAGATGAAACAGACGCAGAAAGATGAAATCATGGAGAAGTTTGCCCAAAACCAGATTCAGATTCTTGTCTCTACGACAGTTGTGGAAGTGGGGATCAACGTACCGAATGCCACGGTGATGATGGTGGAAAATGCGGAGCGTTTCGGCCTGGCACAGCTTCACCAGCTGCGCGGACGCGTTGGCCGTGGGGCGTTTCAGTCCTACTGCATTTTTATGACGGCATCCAGGGCGAAAGAGACGAAAAAACGGCTGGATATCCTCAATCATTCCAATGACGGATTTTATATCGCGGGGGAAGATTTAAAGCTGAGAGGCCCGGGAGACCTGTTCGGAATCCGACAGAGCGGACTGATGGAATTTAAACTGGGAGATATCTTTCAGGATGCAGGGATTCTTCAGATGGCGGCAGAAGCCGCGTCATCGGAAGAAATCAGGGAATTTCCTGTATATGGAAGGGCAGACCGGGATAATATTCATGTACTGTAAGACGGCCAAAAAGGCCGTCTTTTTCTGATTTACATACGGTTATTCATCCCAGCCTTCGTAAAAACGTATATTGACAGCGATATTCCGGACAATGTCTCCATCCTGTGTCTTGATATCCTCCGGGTCGGTAATCGGCGGCAAAACCGGATCGTTCTCCTCCAGTTCTACACTGATCCAGGTTCTGGCAGCTTCGTTGGCATTGTCAACGGCTTCATCCAGAGTATCTCCGGAAGCTTCGCAGCACTCCAGATCCGGAAAAAACGCATGATAGCGTCCGTCTTCTTTTTTGCGGAAAACCGCAGGGTATATAAATATCATGATAGTTGTCCTCCTTTTTTCAACATATTTATATAATAGTAGATCGGGAGGAAAATGCAATACATTTCGGGAACAAATTGTTTTTCCTGTTTTTACCAGAGTATTTCACAAAAATGTTCATATACTATGAATGTAACAAAAAGTTACAAAAAAACACATGACGATAAAGGAGGACATTATCATGACAAATCGTTCATCTAATAAAGCAGCCGTACCAGAAGCAAAAGGTGCTTTAGACAAATTCAAATATGAGGTGGCAAACGAACTCGGTGTTCCGTTAACAGACGGATACAACGGAGACCTTACTTCCAGACAGAACGGATCTGTCGGCGGTTATATGGTCAAGAAGATGATCGAAGAACAGGAAAGACAGATGGCTGGTAAATAACTCTTTCTGAACAAAAGAATGTGACATGTGAAAAAGGCATCCCTGCTTCCCGAACCGGAAAGGAAGGATGCCTTTCTTCCTGTATGTTAAAAAAGAATCGACTACCAGAAAAAATGTATCAAAACCAAAAAAAGTGGTTGCATATTTTGAAAAAATGTATATAATAATATTTGTGCCTGTTGGAGAGACATCATGGTAAGGCATCGTGCAGGACAGGCCGGAATAGCTCAGTCGGTAGAGCACTTCACTCGTAATGAAGGGGTCGTCGGTTCAAGTCCGATTTCCGGCTTACAGAAAAAAGAGTCGTAATTTCAGGAGATTCACAGAATCCAGGGAGTTACGGTTCTTTTTTGCTATTAAGAGGAAAAGGCAATATAGAAAAGAGGAAACAAAAATGAGAACAATGGAATTTAAAATGGAACGTCCGGGACTGATCGAAGAAGGTCAGGAAGCGGAAATCACGGAACTGCAGGCACTTGGAGGATACAGTTATCTGATTGAACCATCGGTTGCCATGAGCGGCCTGTATAAAAGCTGGGACCGCCTGAAGTCAAGAAAAGGAACGGTAAAAGAAATTAAAGAAACAGACAGGGGTTACTATGTAACAATGGAATTTCAGGAATAAAGGTGCAGTGAATCACACTGGCAATGATTGGAAGGACCGGATCCATTGTTGATTTTGACAGTGATTATGAGGTGTGATAAGATAGAGAACGTAGTATGCGTAAAATGAATCAATGAAAGGAATGAAAGTACAGATGAGGAGGAATGTGCATAAGCTACTGGGGCTCGGCCTCAGTCTATGCTTGATTTTAGGAGGTTCCCTTGGCCCGGCATCGACAGGATACGCGGCAGATACCTCCGGAGAAGAGATTGCAACGGTAGAAGCATCAGAGCAGTCACAGGATATACAGGAAGATACTGTACAGCCTGAGACGCAGAATGAAGATGCGGAGCCGGATGTGCAGGAGAGTGATGCTTCCGGGCAGGAGCAGCAGACACAGCAGGATGCTTCCGGAGAGCAGGAAACGACTCAGCCGGCAGAAGGAACAACAGAAAGTGAAAGCACAGAGCCGGAAAAGGCAGATACGGCTGAAACAGCTGATACAGAAGTGCCTGAGACACGGGAGACAGAACCGGAAGAGTTAAAGGAAAACAGTTTCCGGTATCAAAACGGAGAACCGGTTCATCAGCCGCAGGTTTACTCCAGAGCTGCATCCTATCCGTATGCATGGGAGAAAGTCAACGGAAAATATATGAACAGCATCGGACAGGTGATTGAAGGTGCGACAAAGAAAGGAATTGATGTCAGCCATCATCAGGGAACGATTGACTGGCAGAAAGTGAAGAATGACGGGATTGATTTCGCCATTATCCGCTGCGGATACGGTGGAAATTACACATCCTACGATGACAGGCAGTGGCTGCGGAACGTATCCGAATGCGAACGTCTGGGAATTCCATACGGGGTTTACCTGTATTCCTATTCGGAAAATACAGAAGATGCAAAAAGCGAAGCGGCTCATGTGCTGCGGCTTTTAGAAGGTCACAATCCGGCATATGGAGTGTACTATGATCTGGAAGATGAGAATACGACCGGAACGGTAAGCAATACCACGATCGGAACCATTGCCAAGACATTCTGTGATCAGGTTTCCGCATCTGGATATAAGGTGGGAATTTATGCCAGCAAATACTGGTGGCAGTATAAACTGACCTCTTCTGTTTTCAAAAATGAAAAATGGTCCAAATGGGTTGCACAGTATAATACTTCCTGTACCTATGAGGGGACCTATGATATGTGGCAGTGTACTTCCGAGGGAAGTGTCAGCGGCATCAACGGGTTTGTAGACTTGAATTTCTGGATGAGCGATTCAGAACCGGATGAGAATGCAGTGAGTGTATCCGACAGAAATATCATCTCCGGCAGCGCCCATATGCAGGACTATGGCTGGCTGAATTCAGTAAAGAACGGAGTGCAGATCGGCGTGACGGGCGAGTCCAGGCGGCTTGAGGCATTTAAGCTCAGCATCGGAAGCGGTTATGGAGATCTGGGTGTACGCTATACGTCCTTTGTGGAAGATAAAGGATGGCAGACTTACGCTACAGGCGGACAGGTATCCGGTATGACAGGACAGAACAGAGCCGTTCAGGCAGTGAAGATTGAGCTGACCGGAACGCAGGCAAAAAATTATGATATTTATTATCGTGCCCATGTACAGGACTATGGCTGGCTTGGCTGGGCAAAAAACGGTGCCGCAGCGGGAACAACCGGCTATGAGAAACGGATGGAGGCTCTTCAGATTGCAGTAGTTCCAAAAGGATCCGCTGCGCCGGGATCTACTTCCAATGTCTACAAAGAGAAGGCGGTAACCGGAGGAGTCGGTTATGAGACTCACATGCAGACATACGGCTGGAGAGCGATGACGCTTAACGGTGCAACAGGCGGTGTCGTTGGCGAGTCCAAACGAATGGAAGCCTTCAAGGTAGATCTTCTGTACCCGCAGTACAGCGGAGATGTCGAATACAGATCCTATGTGCAGAACAAAGGCTGGCTTGGCTGGGTGAAAAACGGTACAATGAGCGGAACTTCTGGACAGGGACTCCGCATGGAGGCGGTTCAGATCCGTTTAACCGGCGAGATGGCAAAGAAATATGATATTTACTATCGCGTACATACACAGGACTTCGGCTGGCTTGGCTGGGCGAAAAACGGAGCAGGTGCAGGATCGTCCGGATACAGCAGACGGATTGAAGGAATTCAGATCAAGCTTGTGGCAAAAGGAGCAGCAGCTCCTGGAAGCACCTCCGGGGCATTCAAAGACAGAACTACGATTCAGAACGTAGTATACCAGGCTCATATGCAGGATTATGGCTGGTATACAACCGCGTTTAACGGTTCAACCGGCGGTGTGACCGGCGCCGCAAAGCGGATGGAAGCTTTGAAAATCAGCCTTGAAAATACAGCATGCACCGGTGAAATCCAGTACCGGGCACATGTCCAGAATATTGGCTGGCAGAGCTGGAAAAGCAATGGAGCTGTTTCCGGAACAGAAGGGAAGAAACTTCGGATGGAAGCGGTTCAGATTCAGTTGACCGGTGAAATGGCAAAGAAATATGACATCTATTACCGGGTGCATGTACAGGATTATGGCTGGCTTGGCTGGACGAAAAACGGGGCAAAGGCCGGCACGGAAGGACTGAGCAGGCGGATGGAAGGAATTCAGATTCAGCTTGTAGAAAAAGGAAAAACAGGTCCGACAGACGGCGGAACTGCATTCCGTACAAAATAAATGGATAAAGAAAAGGAAAGGGCAGGATCACAAGAGAAGGATCCTGCCCTTTCTGCAGGAGTTCTTCACAGGACTTTCCGGCAGAGACGTTCCAGAAGCCCGATGACCGCATACAGGACCATCGCCATGATACAAAGAAGGATGATAGACATTAACAGCCAATCCATTTTAAATACCTGGCTGGAGTAGATGATCAGATATCCAAGCCCTTCTCTGGCTGCCAGAAATTCACCGATGATGACACCGACAAGGCAGAGACCAATGTTTACCTTCATGTTGCTGATAATGGCAGGTACGGCAGACGGCAGCACGACTTTGGTAAGGGCATGCAAGGATGTACCATGGAGGGTGTAGATCAGCTTGAGTTTATTTTTATCCGTCCCTGTAAAGCAGGTGTAAAGTGTCATAATGCTTCCAAAGACAGCCACAGACATTCCGGCCACAATAATTGTTGTCCGGTCTGCGCCAAGCCATACAATGAGAAGCGGTGCAAGAGCAGACTTTGGAAGACTGTTTAAAACGACCAGATAAGGCTCCAGAACCGCGGAAAGTTTTCTGGAAAACCAGAGCAGGACAGCAGCAAGGATGCTGATGCCGGTGACAAGAAGAAAACTGACGATCGTTTCATACAGCGTGACCGAAAGATGCGGGAAAATACTCTTATCCGCTGCCATAGATAAGAAACAGGTTAGAATTTTGGATGGGCTGCTGAAAATAAAAGAATCGATGATTCCCTCGCCTGCAGTCCATTCCCAGAGAACAAGAAAGAGGACCAGAACGGCGATGCGGAAAAACAGGACAAGGCGCCGTTCTTTTTTTCGGGCGGCAAGATAAGATGACTGGGAAGCAGAAAGATCAGTCTGTTTGGTTTTCATGTTGATTCAGCTCCTTCCAGATCAGATTAAAATAGGTTTTAAACTCCGGTGCGTTCCGACGGTTCAGCGGGGTATCGTCTGCAGGTTTTGGAAAACCGAAATGTAAGCTGACTGTGGTTTTCAGAGAAGCAGGGCGGCTGGAAAGTACAAGGATGCGGTCTGCCAGACTGATGGCTTCGGAAAGATCATGGGTTACCAAAAGGGCGGTCTTTCCTTCGCGGCGGATGATCTGGCCGATGTCGTCACTGACATTGAGCCGCGTCTGGTAGTCGAGAGCGGAAAACGGCTCATCAAGCAGGAGAACTTCCGGATTCAATATCAGCGTGCGGACAAGTGCGGCTCTCTGCCGCATCCCGCCGGAAAGCTCGGAAGGGCGGGAAGACTGAAACTGTCCCAGACCATAAGCATCCAGAAGTTCATGGGCCCTTTTTTTTACTTCCGGATTCAGGGAATGCTGAATTTCGGGACCGAGGAGCACATTCCGGTAAATGCTGCGCCATTCAAGCAGCTCATCTCTCTGAAGCATATATCCGATTTTATCCTTTTGTTCCTCAATCGGCTTTCCGTGCAGGAGAATTTCCCCCTTTTCAGGCTGTAACAGACCGGAAATAAGAGAGAGAAGGGTGGACTTGCCGCATCCGGAGGGCCCGACAACAGCAAGAAATTCACCCTGGTTTACGGAAAAAGAGATATCGTAAAGAGCAGGAGTCTCCCCTTTTAATGTATGATAGGAATGGCTGATATGATTGATGCTCAGGATGGTATCCATATTGCTGACCTCCTTCTATTTATATCATAATGTATGTTGACAGAGAAAAAGATGTGAATTATAACTATCAGTAGAATAAAAGCCGAAAAGGAGAAACCATGCAGGAGCAGAAGAAAAACTATCAAAAAGAACTGGAAAAAATACTGGAAAAAATCGGGAAGGAAGAGCAGGTTCCGACCCTTTTGCTTCACAGCTGCTGCGGGCCGTGCAGCAGTTATGTGATGGAGTATCTTTCAGATTTTTTCCGGATCGCGGTTTTTTACTTTAACCCGAATATCACAGAGGAAGCGGAGTACCGGAAGCGGGCAGAAGAGCAGAGACATCTGATTGAGCGGATGAATGAGAAACTAAAGTATCCGGTTTCTTTTCTTGAAGGAGACTATGATGCGCATGTTTTTTTTGACATGGCAAAGGGAATGGAACAGCTTCCGGAAGGAGGAGAACGCTGTTTTCGCTGTTATGAGATGCGGCTTCGCCGGACGGCCGAAGAGGCAAAGAAAAGGAAGATGGATTTCTTTACGACGACTCTTTCCATCAGTCCGATGAAGAATGCGCAGAAACTCAACGAAATCGGACAGAAGCTGCAGGAAGAATACGGGGTTTCCTACCTGTTTTCTGATTTCAAAAAGAAGAACGGATATAAGCGCTCCGTGGAACTTTCCGGGGAATACGGACTCTACCGCCAGGATTACTGCGGGTGTGTCTTTTCAAAAAGAGACAGAAATAATTCTTTACAAACAGAATAAAATTTGGTAAATTATGTTTTAATAGTTTAACTCACTAAAATAAGAAAGAAACGGGGAACGCAGATGGCACAGTTATGGGGAGGACGCTTTACGAAAGAGACCGATCAGATGGTATATGATTTTAATGCCTCCATCGGATTTGACAAGCGTCTGTACAGACAGGATATAGAGGGAAGCATGGCACACGTCAAAATGCTGGCAAAGCAGCAGATCCTGACAGAACAGGAGCGGGATCAGATTCTGGAAGGCCTGGCCGGAATTTTAAAAGATGTGGAAGACGGCACGCTTCTGATTACGAAAGAATATGAGGATATTCACAGCTTTGTAGAGGCAAATCTGATTGACCGGATCGGGGATGCAGGGAAGAAGCTGCATACCGGCCGCAGCCGGAATGACCAGGTAGCTCTTGACATGAAGCTTTATGTAAGGGAAGAAGTTCAGAAGACAGACGCGCTGCTGAAAGATCTTCTGACGGTGATTCTGCATATCATGGAGGATAATCTTGATACCATTATGCCGGGATTTACCCATCTTCAGAAAGCACAGCCGATTACCCTTACGCATCATATGGGGGCATATTACGAGATGTTCCGGAGAGACAGAAGCCGTCTTTCGGATATTTATAAAAGAATGAATGTCTGCCCGCTTGGAAGCGGCGCACTTGCGGGAACGACCTACCCGCTTGACCGGGAATATACGGCAAGTATTCTTGGATTTTCCGGAGCTACACTGAACAGCATGGATTCTGTATCCGACCGGGACTATGTGATTGAATATCTGTCGGCACTTTCAACGATTATGATGCACCTGAGCCGGTTTTCGGAGGAAATCATTATCTGGAATTCCAATGAATATCAGTTTGTGGAGATCGACGATGCGTACAGCACCGGAAGCAGCATCATGCCGCAGAAGAAAAATCCGGACATTGCGGAGCTTGTAAGAGGAAAGACCGGACGGGTTTACGGGGCACTGATGTCGATGCTGACAACGATGAAAGGGATTCCGCTGGCATACAACAAAGACATGCAGGAAGATAAGGAGATGGCGTTTGACGCGATGGATACGGTCAACAGCTGCCTTCCGCTTTTTACCGGCATGCTGGCAACAATGAAGTTCAGAAAGAATGTAATGGAGAGAAGCGCCCGGAGAGGATTTACCAATGCTACGGATGCTGCAGACTATCTGGTGAACCATGGCGTGCCGTTCCGGGATGCCCACGGAATTATCGGCCAGCTTGTGCTGACGTGCATTGAGAAGGAGTGTGCACTGGATGATCTGCCGCTTTCCGAATACAAGGCGGTCAGTCCGGTATTTGAAGAAGATATTTACGACGCAATCAGCATGAAGACATGCGTTGAGAAACGTCTGACAAAGGGAGCGCCGGGAAAAGGTGCCATGCTGGAGGCAATTCAGGTTTATAAGCAGGAACTGGAAACAGAGTAGGAGGACCATACAATGGAAAAGAAATTACGTGTTGGAATATTAGGAGCAACAGGGATGGTAGGACAGAGATTTATCTCTCTTCTGGAAGGCCATCCGTGGTTTGAAGTTGTGACGGTGGCTGCATCTCCAAGATCAGCCGGTAAAACATATGAGGAAGCGGTAGGAGACCGCTGGAAAATGAAAAAACCGATGCCGGAAGGAGTCAAAAAGCTGATTGTACATAATGTAAATGAAGTGGAAGAAGTTGCTTCCACGGTAGACTTTGTATTCAGCGCGGTTGATATGAGCAAAGAGGAGATCCGCGCGATCGAGGATGCTTACGCAAAGACGGAGACACCGGTTGTTTCCAATAACAGTGCACACCGCTGGACGCCGGACGTACCGATGGTCATTCCGGAGGTAAATCCGGAGCATTTTGAAGTGATTGAGGCGCAGAAGAAACGTCTCGGAACGACACGCGGATTTGTAGCTGTAAAACCGAACTGCTCCATTCAGAGCTACGCCCCTGTTCTGACTGCATGGATGGAGTTTGAACCGACAGAAGTGGTGGCAACGACATATCAGGCTATTTCCGGTGCCGGAAAGACATTTAAGGACTGGCCGGAGATGGTGGAAAACATCATTCCGTACATCGGAGGCGAAGAGGAAAAGAGCGAGCAGGAACCGCTTCGGATCTGGGGAAAAGTGTGTGATGGAAAAATCGAAAAGGCATCCGCTCCGGTAATCACGACTCAGTGTATCCGTGTGCCGGTGCTGGACGGACATACGGCGGCAGTATTTGTCAACTTTAAGAAAAAGCCGACGAAAGAGCAGCTTATCGAGAAACTGGTAAATTACCGCGGACTTCCGCAGGAACTGGAGCTTCCAAGCGCACCGAAGCAGTTTATCCAGTATCTTGAGGAGGATAACCGCCCGCAGGTTGCTCTGGATGTGGACTATGAAAACGGCATGGGCATTTCGGTAGGACGTCTGAGAGAGGACAGCTTGTACGACTTTAAATTTATCGGACTTTCTCATAATACGGTAAGAGGGGCTGCAGGAGGCGCCATTCTCTGTGCGGAGACGCTGGCTGCACAGAAATATATTCAGGCAAAATAGCAGAAAGCCTTGGAATGGAATTTTTCATCAGGGACGGGAAATTTTACCCGTCCCTGATTGCACGTTTGTAGAGAACCATGTAAAATAGAAAGGACGACAGACTGACAAACTGATTTCAAAATATAGAATAAAGGAGCGAAAAATGGACGGGGAACTTCTGAAATATACGCAGAATCGGGAACTTTCATGGTTGAAATTTAATAAAAGAGTATTGGAGGAAGCGAAAGATCCGGATGTGCCTCTGATGGAGCGGATGAAATTTGTAGCGATTTTTACAAGTAATCTGGATGAGTTTTTCATGATCCGGGTGGGAAGTCTTTACGATATGGCTTCCATGAAAGTACAGACGACGGACAAAAGGTCAGGCATGATAGCGCAGCAGCAGCTGGACCGGATTTATGAGGCGGTGGCTCCGCTTTACAAAGAGCGGGATAAAACTTATGCGGAGATCAAAAAGAAACTGAATCCCTATGGAATCTGCGGGCTTTCTTTTAAGGAGCTTCAGGACCCGGAAAAGAAATATGTAAAGAAGTATTTTAAGGATCAGATTCTTCCGGTTCTTTCCCCTCAGATTGTAGATGCGAACCATCCGTTTCCGCATCTTCTCAATAAGGAGATCTATGTCGTTGCAAGTCTGAAACAGGATAATAAAAAAATGATGGGAATTGTTCCGGTGCCGCAGTATATTTCAGAGATCCTTTTTCTGCCCGGACACGATATCCGGTATATCCGGATGGAAAAGATCCTGATGGAATATCTGGAGGTTATTTTTGATAAATATGAAGTATCCGACAAGAATTATATTTGCGTGACGAGGAATGCGGATATTTCACCGGATGACGAATCACTGGATATCAACGATGATTTCCGCGTCCTGATGAAAAAGACGCTGAGCAAGCGGAGAAGGATGGCGGTTGTCCGGCTTGAGACGGCAAATCCGCTTCCGGAGAGCATGGAAACCTATTTTTGTGAGAAGTTCCACATTACACCGAAACAGATTTTCCGGACGAAGATGCCGCTGAAGCTGTCCTATATTTTTTCCGTAGCGGAAAAGGTGCCGGAACACCTGAGGAGAACACTGGTATATGAGCCGTTTTCCCCGCAGAAGGCAGCTATGGTGGAGGATGAGACTTCCATCATGAAGCAGATCAGAAGAAAGGACATTCTCCTTTCTTATCCGTACGAATCCATGGAGCCGTTTTTAAAGCTTCTGAAGGAGGCGGGGGCGGATCCGTCTGTCGTGACGATCAAAATTACTATCTACCGGCTTGCAAAGAAAGCAAGACTTGTGGAGTATCTGTGCGCTGCGGCGGAAAACGGAAAAGAGGTTACGGTTCTGATTGAGCTGAGAGCCCGGTTTGACGAGCAGAATAACATTGAGTGGTCCGAACGGCTGGAAGAGGCAGGATGCCGGGTGATTTACGGGTTTGAAAACTACAAGGTTCATTCCAAAATCTGCCTGATTACCTGTAAGACACGAAACGGGTATCAGTATATTACTCAGGTCGGAACCGGAAATTACAACGAAAAGACAGCGGCCATGTATACGGATGTGTGCCTGATGACAGCGGACCAGGAGATCGGGCAGGATGCGGCGGTCTTTTTCCAGAATATGTCCATGGGAAATTTAAGAGGCACCTACCGGCATCTGATTGTCTCGCCGAATACGTTGAAGAAAAAGGTTCTGGAATTGATTGAGGAAGAGACAAAGAAAGGTACAAACGGCCGGATTATCATGAAGATGAATTCAGTGACGGATGTGGAATTTATTGAAAAGATTTCCATGGCCAGCCGTGCCGGGGTGGAGGTCGACCTGCTTGTGCGTGGAATCTGCTGTATCCTTCCGGGGATAAAGGGGTACACGGACCATGTGCGTGTGACAAGTATTGTCGGCCGCTTTCTGGAGCATCCAAGAATTTTCATTTTTGGAAGGGGAAGTTCAGAAAAAATGTATATCGGTTCGGCCGATATGATGACAAGAAATACAGAAAAGCGTGTGGAAGTTGCATGTCCTGTTTACGATCCTGAAGTGAGGGAGAGGCTGAATCATATGATTCAGGTTATGCTTGAGGACAATGTAAAGGCGAGGGCGCTGGATTCATCCGGCAACTACCGGAAGAAAGAACAGACGGGACAGCCGGTTGATGCCCAGGAGGTGTTCATGCAGGAAGCAGTGCAGGAGGCGGCAAGGGTGAAAAAACAGACAAAAAGGCCGTTTCTTGATTTTCTGCTTCGTATCTTCCGCAGGTAAAAGAAGGAGATTGTAAATATGGGGAAATCTCTCTACATAGCAGAGAAGCCGAGTGTGGCGCAGGAGTTTGCAAAGGCGCTGAAACAGAATATGAAGCGGAGGGACGGATGGCTGGAATCCGATGAGAGCATTGTTACATGGTGCGTGGGGCATCTGGTGACAATGAGTTATCCGGAGGCCTATGATCCGAAATATAAAAAATGGAGTCTAAGCACCCTCCCGTTTCTTCCAAAGGAATTCAAGTATGAGGTGATTCCGAATGTGAAGAAGCAGTTTGACATCGTAAGCGGACTTCTCAACCGAAAGGATGTAGATACGATCTATGTCTGTACAGACTCCGGGCGGGAAGGGGAGTATATTTACCGCCTGGTGGAGCAGATGGCAAAAGTAAAAGGGAAAACGAGAAAGCGTGTCTGGATTGATTCCCAGACAGAGGAAGAGATCCTGCGGGGAATCCGGGAGGCAAAAGATCTGTCAGCGTACGATAATCTTTCCGCTTCCGCTTACCTGCGGGCCAAGGAAGATTATCTGATGGGAATTAATTTTTCCAGAATTCTGACATTGAAATACGGGAACAGCATTGCCGGATTTTTACATAAAAACTTTGTGGTGCTCTCGGCAGGGCGGGTCATGACCTGTGTGCTGGGAATGGTGGTAAGAAGAGAGCGGGAGATCCGGGAGTTCGTCAAGACGCCGTTTTACCGTGTGCTTGCGAATATGGACGCGGACGGGGCCGCATTCCAGGGAGAATGGAAAGCAGTCAAAGGGTCCCGTTATGAGATGTCTCCGAAGCTGTACCGGGAAAACGGGTTCAAAGACCGGGAAACAGCACAGGAGCTGATCGATGAGCTGATGGACAGCGACCGGATGGGCGCGCTGGTTTCTGTTGAGAAAAAGAAAGAAAAGAAAAATCCGCCGTTGTTATTCAACCTGGCGGAACTGCAGAATGAATGCTCGAAACGGTTCAAGATCAGTCCGGATGAAACCCTTCGGATTGTGCAGGAGCTGTATGAAAAGAAGCTGGTCACCTATCCTCGTACCGACGCGAGAGTCCTTTCCACAGCGGTGGCAAAAGAGATTCACAAAAATCTGAACGGGCTTGCGAAATATGAACCTACGGCAGACCTGCTTGGGTTTATCGCAAGGGAACGGACGCACAAAGGACTGGAAAAGACGAGATATGTTAATGACAGTCAGATTACGGATCACTATGCCATCATTCCGACCGGGCAGGGACTTCCGGCGCTGAAGTCCGTATCTGCAACCGGTGCGAAGGTATATGATCTGATTGTGAGGCGTTTCCTTTCGATTTTCTACCCGCCGGCAGTGTACCAGAAATTATCACTGGAGATGGTGCTGGAAGGCGAGCATTTCTTCTCCGGCTTTAAGATTCTGACAGAGGAAGGATTTTATAAAGTGACGGGCATTCCGGGTAATAAGAAAGGAAAGTCAGAGGAGGACGAGGAGACGGTTCCGGATGCGGAGCTGTTTGCCCGGATTCAGAAGCTGAAGAAGGGAGACCGGATTCCGGTGAAGGGATTTGAAATCAAAGAAGGCGAGACATCGCCGCCAAAGCGGTACAACTCCGGTTCCATGATTCTTGCCATGGAAAATGCCGGACAGCTCATTGAGGATGAAGAGCTCAGGGCCCAGATCAAAGGAAGCGGTATTGGAACGAGTGCGACGCGGGCGGAAATACTCAAGAAGCTGATTCATATCAAATACTTATCTCTTAATAAAAAGACCCAGGTGATCACTCCGACGCTGATGGGAGAGCTGATTTACGATGCGGTGGATCATTCGATCCGCTCCCTTTTGAATCCGGAGCTGACGGCCAGCTGGGAAAAGGGACTGACCCTGGTGGCTGAAGGGCAGATCACCTCAGAAGAATATATGCAGAAACTGGAACATTTTATCGCGGTCAGGACGAACGGCGTAGTCGGACTGAACAATCAGTACCAGCTGAAAGCCTGCTACGATAAGGTGTCCCCTTATTATAAATCAATGAAAAAGTCATAGAAGGAGGAACAATATGAAAGAATTAACAGTACAGGAGCTTTATGATCTCAACGAGACGATCGCAGGAGAACTTTTTGAGGGAGTGACCTATCCGTGGGAAGTCCTTCCGAAAATCGGGGAATTTATTGTAAAACTTGGAAACACATTGCCGGAGGACGAGTATGAAAAGAAAGGCGAGAACATCTGGATTGCAAAGTCTGCAAAGGTGGCTCCAAGTGCATACATTAACGGTCCGGCAATCATCGGCAAAGACGCTGAGATCCGGCACTGTGCATTTATCCGTGGAAACGCGCTGGTAGGAGAAGGTGCAGTAGTCGGGAATTCTACAGAACTGAAAAATGTTGTGTTATTCAACAAGGTTCAGGTGCCTCATTACAATTATGTCGGCGACTCTGTCCTTGGATTCAAGTCCCATATGGGTGCCGGCTCCATCACATCCAATGTGAAATCTGACAAGACACTTGCAACAGTCAGTACACCGGAGGGTAAAATCGAGACCGGACTGAAAAAGTTCGGCGCCATGCTCGGAGACAATGTGGAGGTAGGATGCGGCAGTGTCCTGAATCCGGGGACGGTTGTAGGAAGAAATACAAATATTTACCCGCTTTCCATGGTGAGGGGTTATGTGCCGGCCGGAAGTATTTACAAAAAACAGGGCGAAGTTGTAGAAAAACAGTAGTAACCTGTGAAATTTTACTGTGAGAATCCGGAGAAATATTGTATAATAAAAGAGAAATTCGTTGACGGGACAAAGAAGGAATGACGGATCGGGAAAGGAGACGAAACACAATGGGAAAGCAGTATGTAGATTTTGAAATTGGAAAGCAGAAACATATCGCACTGGTGGCGCATGATGGAAAGAAAAAAGAAATGGTGGACTGGTGCGATAAGAATAAAGATATTCTGAAAAATCACTTTCTTTGCGGTACCGGGACGACAGCCAGACTGATCGCGGAAAAAACGGGGCTTCCGGTGCGCGCGTACAACAGCGGTCCCCTCGGAGGGGATCAGCAGATTGGAGCAAAGATCGTAGAAGGTGGCATTGACTTTATGATCTTTTTGTGGGATCCGCTGGAAGCACAGCCGCATGATCCGGATGTCAAGGCGCTTCTTCGAATTGCGGTCGTATATGATATTCCGGTAGCCAATAATCTTGCTACTGCGGATTTCATGCTTACATCCCGGTATATGAATCAAACATACTCCAGAAAAGTTCTGAATTTCTCCGCGGAAGTAGAGGAGAGAGTCAGACAGATGAAATAGGAATATGATCTGTTTTTATGAAAGGCCTGCCGCAGCCGGACTGTGGCGGGCATTCTGTCTTGTTTCCGGTCCGGGCATTTCTGCCAAAACTCAAAAATCAGCTTGACAACAAAATAAGAATCGGTTACTATTAAAATCACAGGCGAACATTTGTTCGGATTCAAAAAAGGAGATCAGAGTATGACAAATAATGAAGATAAAAAGAAGGCCCTTGAGGCCGCGATAGCCAAACTGGAAAAGGATTTTGGAAAAGGAACGGTGATGCGTCTCGGAGATCCGAAGGCACAGGTGGCAGTTGAGACCGTTCCGACAGGAGCGCTGAGTCTGGATATCGCCCTTGGACTCGGCGGCGTTCCAAAGGGGCGTATTGTAGAGATTTACGGACCGGAGTCAAGCGGTAAGACGACAGTTGCCCTTCACATGATTGCAGAGGTGCAGAAAAGAGGGGGAATTGCAGGATTTATCGATGCGGAGCATGCGCTGGATCCGGTTTATGCGGGGAATATCGGCGTGGATATCAATGAGCTTTACATTTCCCAGCCGGACAGCGGAGACCAGGCGCTTGAGATTACGGAGACGATGGTCAGATCCGGGGCAATGGATATTGTTGTCATTGACTCGGTAGCGGCTCTTGTTCCAAAGCAGGAGATTGAGGGAGATATGGGAGACAGCCATGTCGGACTTCAGGCACGACTGATGTCCCAGGCGCTCAGAAAGCTTACTCCTGTCATCAGCAAGTCAAACTGCGTTGTGATTTTCATCAATCAGCTCCGTGAGAAGGTCGGTGTCATGTTCGGCAACCCGGAGACGACTACAGGAGGACGTGCGCTGAAATTCTATTCCTCGATCCGTCTCGACATCAGACGGACAGAGACCCTCAAGCAGGGCGGAGAGATGGTCGGAAACCATGTCAGAGTCAAAGTTGTAAAGAATAAGATTGCGCCTCCGTTTAAAGAGGCGGAGTTCGATATCATGTTCGGAAAAGGCATTTCCAGAGAGGGAGATGTGCTGGATCTGGCAGCAGGCCTGGATATCGTCAATAAGAGCGGAGCATGGTATGCATATGAGGGAAACAAGATCGGTCAGGGCCGTGAGAATGCGAAGGGCTATTTAAGAGAGCATCCGGAAGTGATGGATGAGATTGAAGCGAAAGTACGCGCTCATTATGGACTGGACGGCAGTGCAGGACAGGGGCAGGAAGCTGCGGATAACGGCAGCAAAGAGGCCGAAAGCGAAGAATAAGCGATGAGACAGGTTGGGATTGAGCCGGTTACAAAGACAAAATTTCGGATTTATCTGGACGGACAGTTCGCTTTTGTATTATACAAAAGCGAACTGTCCTCCTGCCATCTGAAAGACGGGGAAACTGTGACAGAGGATCAGATAGAAACGATATTATCGGAGATTGTACTGAAGAGGGCAAAGCGCAAGGCAATGTCTCTTCTTCAAAGTATGGACAGGACCGAGAGCGAACTGCGGGACCGTCTTCTGCGCCAGGATTTTCCGGAGGAAACAGTGGATCAGGCTGTCCGCTATGTAAAGTCATTCGGCTATGTGGATGACAGAAGATATGCGGAGAGTTTTATTCTTTCCAGAAAAGGACGCAAAAGCAGACGGGAAATCTATGCAGAGCTTTCCGGAAAGAAAATAGATGGAGAGATTGTAGACGAAATGATGGAGAGGTGCTATGAGGAGAGCGATTCCGGCGAGGCGCTCCGCCACCTTCTGAGAAAAAAACATTATGACCCTTCCCGCGCCTCTGTGGAGGAAAAACAGAAACTGTATGCCTATCTTGCAAGAAAAGGATTTTCCTACGGAGAGATTAAAAAAGCGCTGAATCTGGAATTTCCGGAAGATTAGCCGGGAATGCCGGAAAAGCCGAAAGATTTTCCGGTGCGGAATTCCGCGATTTCAACGAAAGGAAAGAGTCTGTGCTTGACATATTTGTTAAAACAGTATAAAATTTAAGTGTTGTAATTGTACAATGAAAATTAAATAAGGAGGTGCTCCTGTGCAAATTTTCTATATTATCGTTGCAGTAGTGATTACGCTTGTCGTAACAGCAGCAGTTACTTACAATGTGACGGTTTCGAACTTGAAAAAAAATGCGGAATCCAAAATTGGAAATGCAGAGAGTAAAGCCAGAGAAATCATAGACGATGCACTGAAAAAAGCTGAGACGACGAAAAAGGAAGCCCTTCTGGAAGTGAAAGAGGAATCGATCAAGACCAAAAACGAACTGGAAAAAGAGACAAAGGAACGCAGGGCAGAGCTTCAGCGTTATGAAAAACGCGTCCTTGCAAAGGAAGAAGCGGTAGACAAGCGTTCTGACGCGGTCGAACATCGGGAAATGAATCTTGCAGCGAAGGAAGAGCAGATCAAAGAGCGTGAAGCGAAAGCGGACGAGTTAAACAGACAAAGAGTACAGGAACTGGAAAGAATCTCAGGACTAACCTCCGAACAGGCAAAAGAATATCTGTTAAAAACTGTTGAAGACGATGTGAAGCATGATTCAGCCAGAATGATCAAAGAGCTGGAAAATCAGGCCAAGGAAGAAGCAGGAAAGAAAGCGAAAGAGTACGTAGTCAATGCGATTCAGCGGTGCGCTGCGGATCACGTGGCAGAGACGACGATTTCGGTAGTCCAGCTTCCGAGTGATGAAATGAAGGGACGTATCATTGGACGAGAGGGAAGAAATATTCGTACACTTGAGACACTGACTGGTGTCGAACTGATTATTGATGATACACCGGAAGCAGTCGTACTTTCCGGCTTCGATCCGATCCGGCGTGAAGTCGCAAGGATTGCACTGGAAAAGCTGATTGTAGACGGACGGATTCATCCGGCCAGAATTGAAGAGATGGTTGAAAAGGCACAGAAAGAAGTGGAGTCCATGATCCGGGAAGAAGGAGAAGCTGCTGCGCTGGAAGTCGGCGTACACGGTATCCATCCGGAACTGATCCGTCTGCTTGGACGTATGAAATTCCGTACAAGCTATGGACAGAATGCGCTGAAACACTCTATCGAAGTGGCACAGCTTGCAGGACTTCTTGCAGGAGAAATCGGACTGGATGTCCGTGTGGCAAAGAGAGCCGGACTTCTGCATGACATTGGAAAGTCTATCGATCACGATGTGGAAGGATCACATATTCAGATCGGTGTGGATCTGTGCAGAAAATATAAAGAATCAGCAGTTGTTATCAATGCGGTAGAGGCACATCACGGAGATGTGGAACCGCAGTCACTGGTTGCATGTGTTGTACAGGCGGCTGACACGATTTCAGCAGCCCGTCCGGGTGCAAGACGTGAAACATTGGAAACATATACAAACAGGTTAAAACAGTTGGAAGATATCGCAAACCAGTTTAAAGGTGTCGATAAATCTTTTGCTATTCAGGCGGGAAGAGAGATTCGCGTTATGGTAGTTCCAGAACAAATATCAGACGATGATATGGTATTACTGGCGAGAGAGATTTCAAAACAGATTGAGTTCGAACTGGAATATCCGGGCCAGATTAAGGTAAATGTAATCCGGGAGTCAAGAGTCACGGATTATGCAAAATAGATATTAGAGTCGATAATGTAAACGTAAGAATCCCTGATTTACTGAAAAGTAGGTCAGGGATTCTTTTATCATGAGGAGGCGGTAATGATGAGTGAGAATATCAGACGTGTGGGAAGAGAACTGAAATATAAAGGAGCAATTCTGGATGTATATACCGATCATATGGAATTTGCAAATGGAAATACAGCAGAGTGGGATTTCATCAAGCACAAAGGGGCTGCCGCAGTTGTTCCGGTTACAGAGGACGGGAAACTGGTCATGGTGCGGCAGTACCGGAATGCACTGGACCGCTATACGCTGGAAATTCCGGCGGGGGCACTGGACTATGCGGAAGAGCCGGGAATTGTCTGCGCGGGAAGAGAACTGGAGGAAGAGACCGGATATCGGTGCGACAGCCTGGAGTGGCTGATCAATATCCGCACAACGGTCGCATTCTGCAACGAGAAGATCGAGGTATTTGTCGCCCGGCATCTGATTCCGTCCCACCAGCACCTTGATGAAGACGAATATATTGAACTGGAAACATATACAGTGGAAGAACTGAAAGAAAAGATTTTTAGAGGCGAGATCGAGGACTCCAAGACAATTGCGTCGATTCTGGCCTACGATGCCAAATACTGCCGTTAAAATTCTTCGTGCAAAATCTGACTTCTGACAGGAACCGGATGCGAACGAATTTGTGAATACAGAAAGGGACAGCCGAATATGTATTAGTATCTGTTTGATGAGGAGGCTTGTCTTGTGAGAATAGAAAGAGCAAAGCAGTATTTTGCAGCAGCATTTATGGCAGGGTTTATCGGAGGAATCTTATTTGCCAATCTGACAGTGAAAGATTACGTGACCACATCAGGTATCTTCAACCCGTATTTTCTAAAACAGTATGCGCAATCGGAAATTGAAGCAGGAGAATATATCCTGTACTTGTGTGGTATCCGCCTTATCCCGCTGCTTCTGATCGTGTTTTTGGGACAGACCAGGGTCAGAAGGATTGCCACCATTGCAGTATTTGTCTGGGCCGGTTTTTCGACCGGAACAATTGTGTGTGCGGGGATTCTGAATATGGGAATTCAGGGTATTGTGTTCTGGATGATTGCGATGGTGCCGCAGTTCCTTTTTTACGCACTGGCCTATCTGATTGTTCTGTGGCATTTTTTCATTTTTCCGCAGGCCAGATGGAATATGGGAAAGACCTTCGCGGTACTTGTTTTTATGACGGCAGGACTGATTACGGAAGCGTATGTCAATCCGATTTTGATGCAGATGTTTCTGGATACATTGTAAAAAGACAGAAGAAAAATAAAGAAGACAGCTTAAGTTCCCGGGAAAAGGAATTTAAGCTGTCTTTTTGATGTACAAAATTATTTTACCTGCCGGTTCATGTGCGCTGTACGGTACGGAAGAGTACCCGGACAGATGCCAGGAATACGAAAATCTGGCTTGAGAGGAGACCGGTCAGATATCCGCTGATTCCGGTCTGTGGGATCAGAAAGAAGACACCGGCAATCCGGATGCACAGGCCGGTAAAATTAATCAGAAAGGCCAGACCGGTATGTCCTAGCCCGTTCAGCATACTGATGTAGGTCGAATTTGTATAGAGAAACGGGCAGATAAAAGCCAGCACCCGTATGTAGGAGGCGGCCTTCGGACTTTGAAAGACAAAGGAGCCGAGAAAGTCCGCGGTCAGAAGAAAGCCGCAGGTACAGAAAAAGCCAAGCAGAAGGCAGGAGATACTTACCTTCCGGATCAGCTGCCTCAGAGTCCGGTTCTGGCTTGCCGCCTGAATCTCGGCCACAGTGGGGAGCATCATCATGGAGATGGAATTGGTGATGGCAGACGGAAATAAAATACAGGGCATGGCAATCCCGTTCAGGATTCCGTAATGGCTCAGGGCGGCGGAGCGGGAGAACCCGTAAAGCATAAGGCACTTTGGAATGGAAACGACCTCGATGCTCTGAAGGATATTCAAAGAAATCCGGTTGGCCGTGATAGGTACGGCATGTTTTAAAATATCTCCAAGACACCCGGCATAACAGGAAACACTGCATTTCTGTGCAGCCTTTTTTGTATAAAGAATCCGCCGGACGGCAAAAATGCTGTAGAAGGCACCTGTAATTTCTCCAATGACCAGTCCGCAGACGGCAAGGATGATTCCGGCCTGCCCGGATTCCTGTATGGCGGCGGTATAGAGGAGGTAGACGCCGAGGACACGGGTGCATTGTTCAGCGAGCTGTGAAATGCCGGGAATCCGTGTCTGCTTGAGCCCGAGGGAGTATCCGCAGATGCAGGAATGGACACTGGCAAAAGGGAGCGCGTAGGACATGACTTTTAAAAGCGGTTCACAGCGTACATCGCCTAAAGCCGAAACTGCAATATCATGCGCGAAAATCTGGATGAGCGCAGTACAGATCAAAGACATGCCGGCAGACAGAAGAAGAGCCATCTGGAAGGATACCTTTGCAAGTTCCGGTCTGCCAAGAGAAGTGTACCGGGCGGTCAGACGGGAGAGGGAGGTTTCGATTCCGGCGGCCGACAAAGAGATACAAAGTGCAAAGACAGGAAAAATCAGATGATAGATACCGATTCCTTCTGTGCCAAACGCACGGCTTAAAAAAATACGGAAGAAAAATCCGATCACACGCGTGACCAGACCGACAAAAGTCAGCATAAAGGCTCCTTTTAAAAAGATTTTTTTTCGGGTGGAAAGATGCATAAGATACCTGACTTTGTTTTTACTAGTATGATATTCCGGAATATGGGTTGACAGAACCAGATCCGGATGCTATCCTACAAAAGGAAACCCTAGTAAAAAAGTAGGATTAAAAGAGGTGACAGTGTGAAATTATCAACTAAGGGAAGATATGGGCTGCGGGCGATGATCGATCTTGCAGAATTTTCAGAGGCGGAGCCTGTCTCGATCGCCAGTATTTCACAGCGTCAGGGAATTTCAGAACGATATCTGGAACAGTTGATGGCAAAGCTGAAAAAAGCGGGGCTTGTGGAGAGCATCCGGGGCGCCGGAGGAGGATATATCATCCATGGAGATGCCGGAAAGATCTCGGTTGGAGACATTCTGCGGGCGCTGGAGGGAAGCCTTGAGGCAGTGACCTGCGCCGCTTTTCATGCGGACGAGTCCTGCCAGGCTCAGGATATCTGTGCCACAAAATATGTCTGGCAGAAGATCAACGAAAGCATCCGCACGACAGTAGACGGCATTTATCTGGATCAGCTTGCAGAAGAAAGCAGAAAAAATAAAGCCCGTTGCCGGAAGGAGATTCAGCCGGAGGCACTGTGCGGAAGTTCCAGAAAAGAGAAGAGAAAGGAAGAAGACAATGAGTAAATTGATCTATTTAGATAATGCGGCGACGACAAAGACGGCGCCGGAAGTTGTGGAAGCAATGCTCCCGTATTTTTCAGAATATTACGGAAACCCGTCCAGCGTATACAGTTTTGCGGCAAAGAGTAAAGAGGCAGTGACAAAGCAGAGAGAGATCATTGCGGATGCCATCGGAGCCAAGGCAAATGAGATCTACTTTACAGCCGGCGGAACGGAGAGCGACAACTGGGCAATCAAGGCTGCGGCAGAGGCATATGAGTCAAAAGGAAAGCATATTATCACATCCAAAATTGAGCATCATGCAGTGCTTCATACATGTGAATATCTGGAAAAGCATGGATTTGAAGTGACATACCTGAACGTGGATGAAAACGGAGTGGTAGATCTGGAAGAGCTGAAAAAAGCCATCCGTCCGGATACGATTCTGATCTCCATCATGTTTGCGAACAATGAGATCGGAACGATCGAACCGGTCAGAGAGATCGGAGCGATTGCAAAGGAACACGGAATTTTATTCCATACCGATGCAGTGCAGGCGTTTGGACAGATTCCGATACAGGTAGACGACCTGAATATCGACATGTTAAGCGCAAGCGGACACAAGCTCAATGGACCGAAAGGGATCGGATTTTTATATATCCGTAAAGGACTCCGTCTGAAAAACTTCATCCATGGCGGAGCACAGGAGAGAAAACGCCGTGCCGGAACCGAAAATGTTCCCGGGATTGTCGGACTTGGAACTGCAGTGGAGCGGGCTGTCCGTACGATGGAAGAGAGAACATCCAAAGAGAAAGAAGTCCGGGATTATCTGATTGACCGTGTACTCAAAGAAATTCCGTATACGAAGTTAAACGGACATCCGGCAGACCGGCTTCCAAACAATGCAAACTTCAGCTTCCGCTTTATCGAAGGCGAGTCCATGCTGTTAAGCCTTGATATGGCAGGTATCTGCGGCTCCAGCGGTTCTGCGTGCACATCCGGCTCTCTGGACCCGTCCCATGTGCTGCTCGCCATTGGACTTCCGCACGAGATTGCACACGGTTCACTGAGACTGACATTAAACGAGGAAATTACAAAAGAAGACATAGACTACGTGGTGGAGAATCTGAAACAGATCATTGAAAATCTCAGAAACATGTCTCCGCTTTACGAAGATTTTATAAAGAAACAGGCGAAATAAAAAAGAACGGATTGAACTTAGGAGGAAACATATGTATTCAGAAAAAGTAATGGATCATTTTCAGCATCCAAGAAACATGGGAGAAATTGAAGGGGCAAGCGGCGTCGGAACAGTCGGAAACGCAAAATGCGGGGATATCATGAGAATCTATCTGGACATCGATGAAAACCAGATCATCCGGGACGTGAAATTTAAGACTTTTGGATGCGGCGCGGCTGTCGCGACAAGCAGCATGGCAACGGAACTTGTAAAAGGGAAAAACATTCAGGAAGCAATGCAGGTGACAAACAAAGCCGTGATGGAGGCTCTGGACGGACTGCCGCCGGTTAAAGTGCACTGCTCTCTTCTGGCGGAGGAAGCGATCCACGCAGCACTGTGGGATTACGCACAGAAAAACGGTATTGAGATCGAAGGTCTCGAAAAGCCAAAGTCCGATATTCATGAAGGTGAAGAAGAGGAAGAAGAGGAATATTAAAACAGATTTGAGGAAGAAAGCATGAAAAAAGAAAAAATCGTCATCGGCATGTCCGGGGGAGTCGATTCTTCCGCAGCGGCATATCTGCTGAAAGAGGAAGGATACGATGTAACCGGCGTGACAATGATCACGTGCGATGAAGCGCAGTGCGGACAGGATCCGTCCAAAGATGCCAAAAAGGTAGCAGACGAGATCGGGATTCCGCATTACACGGTGGACTTCAGGAATCAGTTCAAGTCCAATGTCATGGACTATTTCTGTAGAGAATATCTGGAAGGCCGGACGCCGAATCCGTGTGTTGTCTGCAACCGGTTTGTGAAGTGGGAGGCCCTTCTCGGATGGGCGAAAGAAATCGGGGCAGACCTGATTGCCACCGGGCATTATGCGAATATTGTGAAGCTTCCAAACGGACGTTACGCAGTGGCAAATGCGGACGTTTCCAGAAAAGACCAGACGTATGCGCTTTACAACCTGACACAGGAGCAGCTGGCACACACCCGGATGCCGGTCGGAAAGTATGAAAAGGATACGATCCGTGAAATTGCGGCAAAAGCAGGAATTTCCGTGGCACAGAAAGCGGACAGCCAGGATATCTGTTTCATTCCGGATGGAGACTATGCATCCTTTATCAAAAGCCATACCGGGCAGGAACCAAAAGAGGGAAATTTTGTCGATGTAAACGGCAACATTCTCGGGAAGCACAAAGGAATTATCCATTACACGGTAGGACAGAGAAAAGGACTTGGAGTGGCCCTTGGTTATCCGGTTTTTGTCCTTGCGATCCGTCCGGAGACAAACGAAGTGGTACTTGGAAATGATGAAGAGTCACTGAAACGGGAAGTGAAGGCACAACTGCTCAATCCAATGGGAGCGGCAGACTTTAAGGAACTGGAAGGAAAGAGGATCTTCGCCAAAATCCGTTACAACCACCGGGGTGGCTGGTGTACGCTCCAGAAGACAGGGGATGACGAAATCACCTGTACATTTGAAGAACCTCAGCGGGCGGTGACACCGGGACAGGCACTGGTTCTCTACAGTGACGGCTATATTCTTGGCGGAGGACGTATCATCTGATACGGGAAGGAGAAAGTATGATCACAGCAGATTATCACATGCACACGAATTTTTCATCGGATTCGGACGCATCTCCGGAATCGATGGCGCTTGGCGCAGTCAGAAAAGGATTAAAACAGATCTGTATTACAGACCATCAGGACTGGGATTATCCGGAAGACGACCAGCAGTTCCGGATTGACATGGACCGCTATATACCGGCAATCCAGGAGTTAAAAGAGAAATTCAAAGATCAGATTTCCGTCGGACTTGGGGTGGAAATCGGATTTCAGCAGCATCTGGGAGAATACTATCGGAATTTTACAGCCTCCTATCCCTTTGACTTTGTGATCGGAAGCACACATGTTGTGGAGGGGAGAGATCCGTATAACCGGGTACTGTTCGCAACCCGTTCAGACGCGGAAGTATATGAAAAATCATTTGTAGAGACATGGGAAAACATCCGGATCATACAGGATTTCGATGTGCTCGGCCATATGGACTATATCGTGCGGTACGGCAGAAACCAGGCAAGAGATTACAACTGGAAAAACTATTCAGACCTGATTGATGAAATCCTGCGATGGCTGATTGAACACGGAAAGGGAATCGAGATGAACATGGCAGGCTTTAAGTACAAACTTGGATTCTGTCATCCGTACCCGGAGATTATCAGGCGTTACAGAGAGCTTGGCGGAGAGATCATCACAGTGGGATCTGATGCCCATCAGCCGGATCACATCGCATACCAGTACGAGGATGCCGGAAGGATTCTGGAGGAATGCGGATTCCGGTATTATACAATATTTATAGACAGAAAGCCGAAATTTTTGAAAATCATTTAAAATGTCTATCGAATATAAACAAAATTCTTGCAGGGCAGGAATCGATATAAGAGAAATGGCAAAAACTTGGATAAAAATATGTAAAGATACTTGAATTCCTGTCTTTTTTTTAGTACAATCAGTATGGTTGATGAATCTTTAACAAGGAAGAATCACCATCTGCATCATGCAGAACAGAAACTAAATTAAACTTTAGGAGGAATTAATCATGGCAGTAAAAGTAGCGATTAATGGTTTTGGACGTATCGGACGTCTTGCATTCAGACAAATGTTCGGAGCAGAAGGATATGAGATTGTTGCAATCAACGACCTCACATCTCCGAAAATGCTTGCTCACTTATTAAAATATGACTCAACACAGGGAAAATACGCATTAGCAGATAAGGTTACAGCAGGCGAAGATTCCATCACAGTTGACGGACAGGAAATCAAAATCTATGCAAAAGCTAACGCTGAAGAACTTCCATGGGGAGAGATCGGAGTAGATGTAGTTCTTGAATGTACAGGTTTCTATACATCCAAAGAAAAAGCTTCCGCTCACATCAAGGCGGGTGCTAAGAAAGTTGTTATTTCCGCACCGGCAGGAAATGATCTTCCTACCATCGTTTACAATGTAAACCACGACAAACTTACAAAGGATGACAACATCATCTCCGCAGCATCCTGTACAACAAACTGCTTGGCTCCTATGGCTAAAGCACTGAACGATCTTGCACCGATCAAATCCGGTATCATGTGCACAATCCACGCTTACACAGGCGACCAGATGACACTTGACGGACCGCAGAGAAAAGGTGACTTAAGAAGATCCCGTGCAGCAGCATGCAACATCGTACCAAACTCTACAGGAGCAGCAAAAGCCATTGGATTAGTTATTCCTGAATTGAACGGTAAATTAATCGGATCCGCTCAGCGTGTACCAACACCTACAGGATCTACAACAATCTTAACAGCTGTTGTTGAAGGAAATGTTACAAAAGAACAGATCAACGAAGCTATGAAAGCAGCATCCAACGAATCTTACGGATACAACGAAGACGAAATCGTATCCAGCGATATCGTAGGAATGACATATGGTTCCTTATTCGATGCTACTCAGACAATGGTATTACCATTAGATAACGGAACAACAGAAGTTCAGGTTGTTTCCTGGTATGACAACGAAAATTCTTACACAAGCCAGATGGTAAGAACAATCAAACATTTCGGAACATTATTATAATTTCTGATATTCCGAATCATAAGCGGGGCAGGCTATCCTGCCGGAATAAGACTCAACGCAGGGTCCGGTCTTTTATGGGACCGGACCCTTTTTGTCAGAATAATAAGGAGGCAAAAAACAATGCTTAACAAAAAATCCGTAGATGATATCAATGTAAAAGGGAAAAGAGTCCTTGTAAGATGCGATTTCAACGTACCGTTGATCGACGGCAAAATCACAGATGAAAACCGTCTTGTTGCAGCACTTCCGACCATTAAAAAGCTCATCGCCGACGGCGGAAAAGTGATTCTCTGCTCCCACCTTGGAAAACCGAAAGGAGAACCGAAACCGGAATTATCTCTGGCACCGGTTGCTGTAAGACTTTCTGAATTACTTGGACAGGAAGTGAAATTTGCAGCAGATCCGGAAGTAGTAGGACCAAACGCAAAGGCTGCAGTAGAAGCAATGAATGACGGAGATGTAATTCTTCTTGAAAATACACGTTACCGCGCAGAAGAGACAAAGAATGAAGATAAATTCAGCCAGGAGCTTGCTTCTCTCTGCGATGTATTCGTAAACGATGCGTTCGGTACTGCTCACAGAGCGCACTGCTCCAATGTAGGTGTGACAAAATATGTAGATACAGCTGTTGTAGGATATCTGATGCAGAAAGAGATCGATTTCCTCGGAAACGCAGTAGAACATCCGGAAAGACCGTTCGTTGCAATCCTTGGCGGAGCAAAAGTTTCCAGCAAGATTTCTGTAATCGAAAGACTGCTTGACAAAGTGGATACTCTGATCATCGGAGGCGGAATGGCCTATACATTTGCAAAAGCACAGGGCGGAAAGATCGGTATCTCCCTTTGCGAGGATGATTATCTGGAGTATGCATTAAACATGATTAAAAAAGCAGAAGAAAAAGGTGTCAAGCTTCTTCTTCCGATTGATAATATTATTGGTGATCAGTTCTCAAATGATGCAAACACCCAGATTGTAAAAACTGGAGAAATTCCGGACGGATGGGAAGGAATGGACATCGGACCTGAGACTGAGAAAATCTTTGCCGAGGCTGTAAAAGATGCGAAGACAGTTGTATGGAACGGACCGATGGGATGTTTTGAAATGCCGAAATTTGCTCATGGAACAAAGGCAGTGGCAGAAGCACTTGCAAATACAGAAGCTGTAACAATCATCGGAGGAGGAGACTCCGCAGCAGCTGTCAACCAGCTTGGATACGGAGATAAGATGACACATATCTCTACAGGCGGCGGTGCATCTCTGGAATTCCTTGAAGGAAAAGAATTACCGGGCGTAGCAGCAGCGAACGATAAGTAGAACACAGAAAAGAGGGTAAACAAAATGGCAAGAAAGAAAATTATCGCCGGAAACTGGAAAATGAACATGACTCCGTCCCAGGCAGTTGCTCTGGTAAACGAGTTAAAGCCTCTCGTAGCAACAGAGGAAGCAGATGTTGTATTCTGTGTACCGGCAATTGATATTATTCCGGCTATGGAAGCAGCAAAAGGCAGCAATATCGTAATTGGTGCCGAGAACATGTACTTTGAAGAAAAGGGTGCATATACAGGAGAAATTGCTCCGGAAATGCTGACAGATGCAGGAGTGAAATATGTCATCATCGGACATTCCGAAAGAAGAGAGTATTTTGGAGAGTCAGACGAAGATGTTAATAAGAAAGTACTGAAAGCATTTGAACACGGCATCACACCGATCATCTGCTGCGGAGAAACTCTTGCACAGAGAGAACAGGGCGTGACAATGGATTTCGTTCGTATGCAGATCAAGATTGCTTTCCAGAACGTGACAGCAGATCAGGCAAAGACAGCAGTGATCGCTTATGAACCGATCTGGGCAATCGGAACAGGAAAAACAGCAACAACAGAGCAGGCACAGGAAGTATGCGCAGGCATCCGTGCATGCATTGCAGAAATCTATGATGAAGCAACTGCGGAAGCAATCCGGATCCAGTACGGCGGCTCTGTAAATCCGGCAACAGCTCCGGAATTATTCGCACAGCCGGATATCGACGGAGGACTTGTTGGAGGAGCTTCTCTCAAAGCTGATTTTGGTAAAATCGTAAACTGGAAATAAGGAAGAGAAACCCTGCGGATTCAAATGTCCGCAGGGTTTTGCTGTTACCCGGCACTTTCCCTGAAAATATTGCAAAATGCAGCTGAAAATAGTACAATAGAAAAAGTCAGAAGAAGATCTGAGAAGCGTGAAACATAAATGCGGGAAGGGAAGTAGAATGGTTACGATTAAAGATATCGCACAGGCAGCGAATGTCAGCGCCATGACAGTGTCCAATGTTATACACGGAAGAACCAAAAAGGTCTCCAAAGAGACGAAAGAGCGGATCGAACGGATTATGGAAGAGATGCAGTACGTCCCGAATATGGGAGCGCGCATGCTTGTCCAGAATCAATCCAGAATTATCGGAGTGATTTCCAACGTTCCGGCAGGTTCCGAACGTGAGACACTGTATCATCCTCTTGCCGCTGAAATGATTGTAGAGATTGAAAAGGAAGTGCGGTCGCGTGGATACTATATGATGCTGTACGCCGCATCTACCGAGAGAGAAATCCGGGATCTGATACATACGTGGAATGTAGACGGTCTGCTGACGATCGGTATTCCGACAGAAATCTGCAGAGAACTTGGAAAGGACATGAAAATGCCGGCAGTTTTTACCGACTGCTATTTCCGGGAGGATGAAATCTTCAGAAATGTTGGAACCGAGGATGAAGAGGGAGCTTATCAGGCAGCCTCTTATCTGATCGGGAAGGGGCACCGGAGAATTGCCTATGTTGCAGACGGGCCATACGATCCGGACGGAACACCGGGCGATGTGTCTGAAAGACGTCTGGCCGGGTATAAGCGGGCTCTCAAGGAGGCACACCTTCCGTTTGCGCAGGAGCACATTTATATGGGAAGTATCCATGAGGACAGGCAGCTTGCCATGCTGCAGTCTCTGGCGGGGCATATTTTTGATTATACAGCAGTCATTTTCAGCAGAGATTATTATGCTCTGGAAGCCATGGATTATTTCCGGCATCACGGGATCTGGATTCCGAAAGATATTTCGATCATTGGATTTGACGATCTTGGCATGTCAAAATTTGCATATCCAAGACTGACGACAGTCAGACAGGGCGCGGCGGAAAAAGGGCGCAAAGCCGCAGAACTGCTGTTTCAGGCACTGGAAGAAAAGGAAGATAAAAAGGTAGATATCCGGATTCCGGTCCGGCTCATGGAGCGGGAAACGGTCAAAGAAATTTATGTATAAACTGCCCGGAAACGCGGCAGGTTTTCT
Source organism: Drancourtella sp. An57 (assembly GCF_002161525.1). NCBI lineage: Bacteria > Bacillati > Bacillota > Clostridia > Eubacteriales > Oscillospiraceae > Drancourtella > Drancourtella sp. An57. The sequence goes on along the minus strand of NZ_NFHY01000002.1, from coordinate 199,523 downwards.
GGCACTGCTTGAAAGCGGCGGGAAAATCATGTAAAATAGCAGAGTGGAAAAAAGTAAAAAGGAGAGAAAACAATGAGTAAGAAACCAACAGTATTGATGATCTTGGATGGTTATGGGCTGAGCGAGAAGACCAACGGGAATGCGGTTGCAGAGGCCAAAACTCCTGTTATGGATAAATTAATGGCAGAGTGTCCGTTTGTCCGCGGAAATGCAAGCGGCATGGCGGTAGGACTGCCGGACGGACAGATGGGAAATTCAGAGGTCGGACACCTGAACATGGGTGCAGGCCGGATCGTATATCAGGATCTGACAAAGATCACAAAATCCATTCAGGATGGAGATTTCTTTGAAAATGAAGCACTGCTTGCAGCATGTGAAAATGTAAAGAAGAATGACAGTGCACTGCACATGTACGGACTTGTCTCTGACGGAGGTGTACACAGCCACAATACACATATCTACGGACTTCTGGAACTTGCGAAACGTCAGGGAATCTCCAAAGTCTATGTTCACTGCTTCCTGGACGGACGTGACACACCGCCGGAATCCGGAAAAGATTATGTGCAGGAACTTTCTGACAAGATGAAGGAGATCGGCGTCGGTGAGATTGCTTCCGTGATGGGACGCTACTACGCAATGGACAGAGATAACCGCTGGGATCGTGTAGAACTCGCATACAATGCCCTTGTAAAAGGCGAAGGAAATACATGCGAAGATGCTGTAGAAGCAGTACAGAAATCCTACGATGACGGAAAGACGGATGAATTTGTTGTTCCGGCTGTCATTACAAAAGACGGAAAACCGGTCGCAACAATCAAGAACAACGATTCCATCATCTTCTTCAACTTCCGCCCGGACCGTGCAAGAGAGATCACAAGAGTGTTCTGTGCGGATGAATTTGACGGATTTGACAGAGGAGACCGCATCTGCACAACCTATGTATGCTTTACAGAATATGACGTGACAATCCCGAATAAGCTGATCGCGTTCCATAAGACAGAGATCACAAATACGTTCGGAGAATTCCTTGCCGCAAACAATATGACACAGGCAAGGATCGCCGAGACAGAGAAATACGCGCACGTTACATTCTTCTTCAATGGCGGTGTGGAAGAGCCGAATCCGGGAGAAGACCGTATTCTTGTAAAATCACCGAAAGTTGCGACCTATGACCTGAAACCGGAAATGAGTGCGTACGAAGTGTGTGACAAGCTGGTTGAAGCAATCCGTTCACAGAAATACGATGTCATCATTATCAACTTCGCAAACCCGGATATGGTAGGCCACACGGGAGTAGAAGCAGCTGCCATTAAAGCGATCGAAGCGGTCGATGAGTGCGTAGGAAAAGCGGTAGATGCCATTAAAGAAGTGGACGGACAGATGTTTATCTGCGCAGACCACGGAAATGCAGAGCAGCTCATCGATGAGACGACAGGCGAGCCGTTTACGGCCCACACAACCAACCAGGTGCCGTTCATTATCGTCAACGCAGATCCGGCATACGGACTGAGAGAAGGAGGATGTCTGGCAGACATCGCACCGACTCTGATCGAGATGATGGGAATGAAACAGCCGGAAGAGATGACAGGAACATCCCTTCTTGTACGTAAATAGAAATTGAATGTCAAAATGAGCGGGGCGGCTTCGGCTGTTCCGCTTTTTTTTCAATCTGTTCACAACCGGATCTTGCAGGATGGGCTGAAAAATGAATAAAATCAACATAAAAAATTCATTTTCAACCTGATTTCCCGTGAAAATTAGAAAAATAAAGAGAAAATTGCAAGAAACAGTTGACGAAAAGTCAAAAGCCCGATACAATAGAAACCAGTGAAAATGAAGAAGGGCGGTAGAACCATGACAGCATATAAAGATCTGAGCAAAAATGAGCTGAAAGCTCTGAAAAAAGAGCTTACTAAAAAGTTTGAGGATGTAAAGGCGAAGGGACTGAAACTTGATATGTCCCGTGGAAAGCCTTCTACAGAGCAGCTGAATCTTTCTATGGGAATGATGGATGTTCTGACCAGCAGTTCCGACCTCGTATGCGAAGAGGGCGTTGACTGCAGAAACTACGGAGTATTAGACGGGATTAAAGAGGCAAAGCAGCTTCTGGCAGATATGATGGAAGTTCCGAAGGACAATATCGTTATTTTTGGAAACTCCAGTCTGAATGTAATGTACGATACGGTAGCGCGTTCCATGATTCACGGTGTTATGGGAAGTACGCCATGGTGTAAACTTGACAAGGTGAAATTCTTATGTCCGGTTCCGGGATATGACCGACATTTTGCGATTACAGAGCATTTTGGAATCGAGATGATCAATATCCCAATGACTCCGACCGGACCGGATATGGATATGGTAGAAGAGCTTGTAAGCACAGATCCGGCAGTGAAAGGGATCTGGTGCGTGCCGAAATACTCCAATCCGCAGGGAATTACCTATTCTGACGAGACGGTACACCGTTTTGCGAAGCTGAATCCGGCAGCAGAAGATTTCCGAATCTACTGGGATAATGCTTACGGAATCCACCACCTCTATGAAGATAAGCAGGACTACCTGATTGAGATTCTGATGGAGTGTAAGAAAGAAGGCCATCCGGATATGGTCTACAAGTTTTCTTCCACATCCAAGATCAGTTTTCCGGGATCCGGTATCGCAGCGATTGCCGCTTCTGATGCCAACTTAAAAGAGATCCGTGAGCAGATGAAGATTCAGACAATCGGACACGACAAGCTGAATCAGCTCCGCCACGCAAGATTCTTTAAGGATATTCACGGCATGGTGAAGCACATGAAGAAACACGCGGACATTATGAGACCGAAATTCGATACAGTTCTTGCCTCTCTGGAAAAGGAGCTGGGCGGACTGGAGATCGGAAGCTGGCTTGCTCCAAGAGGAGGATATTTCATCTCCTTTGACTCCATGGACGGATGCGCGAAGGCGATCGTCGCAAAGGCAAAGGAAGCAGGTCTTGTGATGACAAATGCCGGAGCGACCTATCCGTATGGAAAAGATCCGCACGACAGCAATATCCGAATTGCACCGTCTTATCCGACACTGGATGAGATCAAACTGGCAATGGAAGTATTCACACTGAGCGTCAAACTGGTAAGTGTGGATAAGCTCCTTGCCCAGGCTGAATAAATTAAGCCCCTTCTTAAATATTATTATATATGCCCTATGTGAAATACTGTATGCAGGATACCGGACGTATCTGGCATACAGTATTTTGCGTTGTGCGCGATTATATAAAATTGACAAAGCAAATGATGACAGGTATGATGAATATAACATATAAAAAAAGAAAGGCGGGGATCAGAATATATGAAGATATTAATTTTAATAGCTGTGATTCTGTTAGGATGCAATGGGTGTGCGTCGAAAAAAGAGCATATCGGCAATAGCGAAACGACCCCGGCAGTATTATTAGAACTTTGTTCGGACGAAAAAGGAATTCCTTCTTCAAGCTCACAAATCGAAGTAAAGAATATGCCTATGCAGAGTTTCGAATAAGTTCGGATAAAACAGAAGGTTAAAAAATGGCTCTCGTTTATCAGAAAACGAGAGCCAAAGCTGTTTGCTCATTGAAGCAGAATGTATTCGTATTGTTAAATGATGATCCGGCAGGCATCAAATGGATGCCTGCTGTTCTTTTTCCAGATTTTTATTTGCGGTAGAGAGCATCAGCTTGATACGGTTCAGCTGATTTACCTCGCTGGCACCCGGATCGTAGTCGATCGCAACAATATTGGATTCCGGGTGAAGCCGTCTAAGTTCTTTGATAACACCTTTTCCGACCACATGGTTTGGAAGGCAGGCAAACGGCTGTGTGCAGACGATATTCTTTGCGCCTGTCTCGATCAGCTCCAGCATTTCGCCGGTCAGGAACCATCCCTCACCGGTCTGGTTGCCAAGCTGAACAACTTCACTTGCCATGGAGGCAAGATGTTCAATTCTGGACGGCGGAGTAAAACGCTTGCTCTTTTTATATGCGTCCACAGCCGGCTTCCGGAACCATTCGATCACCTTGATACCAAGATTTGCAAGTCGGGCGGAAGACTTCTTCATTCCCAGATGGGTATGCTTGAAGTTGGAGTTGTAGAAGCAGTACAGCAGGAAGTCTACAAGATCCGGCACAACAGCCTCTGCGCCCTCATGCTCAAGGAGATCCACCAGGTAATTATTTGCAGCCGGGAGGAACTTGACGAGGATCTCTCCGACTACGCCGACACGGGGCTTTTTCTCATCCGTGATCGGCAGAGTATCAAAGTCATGAATGATCTGCCGGCAAAGTTTTTTGAACCGGCGTCTGGAAGGATATCCTTCAGAGACAAATTTCCGGCAGACAGCAGCCCATTTTTCATAGAGCGCATTGGCAGATCCTTTTTCAGCCTCATACGGACGAATCCGGTAGAGACACCGCATAAAGACATCTCCAAGGACTGCGGCATATACACCGCGCAGCGCCAGCATCGGCGTAATCTTGAATCCAGGATTCTTTTCCAGTCCGCTCAGGTTGATGGAAATAACCGGGATATGGGCATACCCCGCTTTTTTCAGCGCCCGGCGGATAAATCCGATGTAGTTTGAAGCACGGCAGCCGCCTCCCGTCTGGGAAATAATCACCGCAAGATGATCGGTATCATATTTTCCGGAAAGGATCGCATCCATGATCTGGCCTACAACCATCAGAGACGGATAGCAGGCGTCATTGTTGACATATTTCAGGCCGACATTGACCGCATCCCGGTTATCATTTGGAAGCACTTCAATCTTGTAGCCGGAAGCCCGGAATGCAGGCTCAATCAGATCGAAGTGGATCGGTGACATCTGCGGACAAAGGATGGTATACGTTTCCTTCATCTCTTTTGTAAACGGAATTTTTTCAATTGCAGCACTTCGAACTTCACGTTTTTCTTTTTTTACATCTCTTGCGCGGATAGCCGCAAGAAGAGAACGGATACGGATTCTGGCTGCGCCCAGATTGTTGACCTCATCAATTTTCAGCGAGGTATAAATCTTTCCGGAACCGGTCAGAATATCTGCCACCTCATCGGTGGTTACCGCATCAAGTCCACACCCGAAAGAGTTAAGCTGGATCAGATCCAGGTTCTCAGTTGTCTTGACATAGTTTGCAGCCGCGTAAAGACGGGAATGATACATCCACTGGTCCATGACATTAAGCGGCCGTTCCACCGGATTTAAGTGAGAGATGGAATCCTCTGTCAGCACGGCAATTCCATAAGAAGTAATCAGTTCCGGAATACCGTGGTTGACTTCCGGGTCATAATGGTACGGACGACCTGCCAGCACAATTCCATGGCGGCCGGTTTTATCCAGATAAGCAAGGGTCTCCTCGCCTTTTTTACGGATATCGTCCCGGCAGTTTTCCAGTTCCACCCATCCTTTGTGGGCAGCATCCCGGATTTTTTCCTCCGGAATCCGGAATTTTTCAGAGAAGATTTCGACCAGGCGGTCCGCCATGATCTCTTCGCTTGTCAGTGCAAGGAACGGATTCATGAAATCAACCTTTCCCTGTACGATCTCGTCCATATTGTTTTTGATATTTTCCGCATAGGAGGTAACGATCGGGCAGTTGTAGTGGTTGTTCGCATCCGGAAATTCATTCCGTTCGTATGGAATGCAAGGGTAGAAGATCCGGTCCACATTCTGACGGATCAGCCACTCCACATGGCCGTGGGCAAGCTTTGCCGGATAGCACTCGGACTCGCTTGGGATGGATTCGATTCCCATCTCATAGATCTTTCTCGAAGAAGAAGGAGAAAGAACAACAGAAAATCCCAGTTCTGTAAAGAAGGTAAACCACAGAGGGTAATCTTCGTACATGTTCAGTACTCTTGGAAGTCCGATCGTTCCGTGAGGAGCCTCTTCCTTTGGAAGCGGCTTGTAGCCAAAATACCGCTCGTTTTTATAGGAGAAGAGGTTTGGAATATCGGTGTTGGTCTTTTCCTTTCCAAGACCCCGCTCACAACGGTTTCCGGTGATGAAACGTCTTCCGCCGGTAAACTTGTTGATTGTCAGACGGCAGTGGTTGGCACATCTTTGACATTTTGCCATGGATGTTTCGTATGTCAGATTTTCAATATCTTCGATAGAGAGCATGGTTGTCTCTTTGCAGTCATATGTATGGTACCGTTCACGGGCAATCAGTGCTGCTCCAAATGCTCCCATGATTCCGGCGATATCCGGGCGGACAGCCTCGCAGCCTGCGATTTTTTCAAAACTGCGCAGTACAGCATTGTTATAGAAAGTACCGCCCTGGACAACAATGTTCTTACCAAGTTCCGATGCGTCGGAAACCTTGATAACCTTGAACAGCGCGTTCTTGATGACGGAGTAGGCAAGACCGGCGGAAATATCGGCAACAGAAGCGCCTTCTTTCTGGGCCTGCTTTACTTTTGAGTTCATAAATACCGTACATCGTGTTCCAAGGTCAATCGGATGTTTTGCGTAAAGCGCTTCGTCAGCAAAATCCTCCACAGAGTAATTCAGTGATTTGGCGAATGTTTCAATGAAAGAACCGCATCCGGAGGAGCAGGCTTCATTGAGCTGTACGGAATCTACGGTATGATTTTTGATTTTGATACATTTCATATCCTGGCCGCCGATGTCGAGAATACAGTCCACATCCGGTTCGAAGAAAGAGGCCGCATAATAATGCGAGATCGTCTCGACTTCTCCCTCATCCAGAAGGAACGCAGCTTTCATCAGCGCCTCTCCGTATCCGGTGGAGCAGGAGTAGGCAATCCGTGCGTCTTCCGGAAGCCTGGAATAAATATCTTTCAGCGCGGTGATCGTTGTGGCAAGCGGATCTCCGTCATTTCCATGGTAAAAGGAATAAAGAAGTGTACCATCTTCGCCTACAAGCGCAGCTTTTGTCGTAGTGGAACCGGCATCGATTCCAAGATAAACATTCCCTTTGTAGGTGGAAAGATCCTTGACAGGGACCTGATGTCTGTCATGACGTTCCTTGAATTCACGGAACTCCTCCTCGGAAGCGAAGAGAGGATCAAGACGCTCCACTTCGAAATCCATCTGGATATGATTTGCCAGACGTTTCTGCAGCTCAATAATCGGAACATCCAGATCTTTTTTGGAATTCAGTGCGGATCCAACAGCAGCAAACAGGTGGGAATTCTTCGGAGCAATCGTATGTTCGTCATCCAGCTCCAGTGTCCGGATAAATGCCGCTCTCAGCTCGGAGAGGAAATGCAGCGGACCGCCGAGGAATGCAACATGTCCGCGGATCGGCTTTCCGCATGCCAGACCGCTGATTGTCTGATTGACTACCGCCTGGAAAATAGAGGCTGCCAGGTCCTCCTTTGCGGCACCGTCATTGATCAGAGGCTGGATATCTGTCTTGGCAAATACACCGCAGCGTGCGGCAATATCATATAAGGCATTATAATTTTTTGCATATTCATTCAAACCTGTGGCATCCGTTTGAAGAAGAGAGGCCATCTGGTCGATAAAGGAACCGGTACCTCCGGCACAGATTCCGTTCATTCTCTGTTCCACATTTCCGTTTTCAAAATAGATAATCTTTGCGTCTTCGCCGCCGAGTTCGATGGCGACATCGGTCTGAGGAGCATAATCCTGTAAGGCAGTGGACACAGCAATTACTTCCTGGACAAAAGGAACACCGAGGTGCTTTGCCAGGGTAAGGCCGCCGCTTCCGGTAATGACCGGAGATACATGAATGGCCCCGAGCTGGTGGACAGCTCTTCCAAGCAAGTCAGAAAGGGTTTCCTGAATGTTGGCAAAATGTCGTTCATAATCTGAGAATATCATCTCGTTCTTTTCATCAAGAACCGCAATCTTGACAGTGGTAGAACCGATGTCAATTCCCAGAGTGAAAATATCCCTTTGGCTCATATTGTGTTACTCCTTTTCTATCTTATATGTGCAGATGTATTTCTTCTTATAATTAATATATTTTTGCAACATCGTTTATTATACGACAAAAAGGAGCAAGATACAATAAAATCTTCCTAAGGAAAAATGAATTTCCTGTAAAGTCCGGGAAGAATTCCTGTAAAGTCTGTGAAGCCGATTGACAAAAAAACAGGGAGAGGATACAATGAAAAACGAGTATGAAAGGAGAAAAAAGATGAATTGGATTTCACGTTTAGAGCGTAAATTCGGCAGATATGCGATTCCGAATCTGATGTATTTTATTATTATTCTGTATGGAATCGGATTTGTGCTGGACTACATCAATCCGTATTTTTATATCCAGTATCTGTCATTGAACGCAGCTGAAATTCTGCACGGACAAATTTGGAGAATCGTTACATTTTTGATTCAGTCGCCGTCAAACAACCTGATCTTTCTGATCATTGCTCTTTATTTTTATTATATGATTGGAAGAACGCTGGAGCAGACGTGGGGATCATTCCGGTTCAACCTTTATTTTTTTACCGGTGTGCTGTTCCACGTGATTGCCGCCCTTTTGATCTATCTGGTTACAGGTCAGGTCTACATGCTGGGTACGTCCTATCTGAACCTTTCCCTGTTCTTTGCTTTTGCAGCGGTATATCCGGACATGGAGTTCCTTCTGTTTTATATTCTGCCTGTCAAGGCAAAATGGCTGGCATGGATCGACGGGGCATTTTTCATCTGGACGATCATTCAGGGTTTTCTTCCGTCATACGGCGGAACATACACCAGCTACCGGGCAAGTGCTTTTGCGGCGGCAATTTCGATTCTGAATTTTGTGATTTTTTATGTTTCAACGAGAAACTACGCACAATTTTCTCCAAAGCAGCAGAAGCGCAGAAGAGAATTCAAAAAACAGATGAAAGCAAGGCCGCAGAATCATTATTCCGCGCAGCCTGACGGCAGAGTGCCGAAGCACCGGTGTGCAGTCTGCGGGCGGACGGAGCTGGACCATCCGGAACTGGAATTCCGCTACTGCTCAAAATGCAATGGAAATTATGAATACTGTCAGGATCATCTGTTTACACATGAACATGTAAAATAGAAAGGCACATCAAGAGGTTACGACCAGAAAGGAATGGAAGAAAATGAAGAAGACGAAGATTGTATGTACAATGGGACCAAATGCAAATGATGAGAATCTGATGAGAAATCTTGTGAAAAACGGGATGAATATTGCGAGATTCAATTTTTCACATGGTGACTATGAAGAGCATAAGTTCCGTATGGATATGCTCAAGAAGATCCGGGAAGAGGAGAAACTGCCGGTTGCAATTCTTCTGGATACAAAAGGACCGGAGATTCGTACAGGTGTCCTGAAAGACGGAAAGAAAGTGATATTACAGGAGGGGGCTGAATTCACATTGACTTCCGAGGACATTGTCGGAGATGAACACAAAGTTTCCATCACTTACAGCGGGCTGACCGAAGATGTAATGCCTGGACGGAAAATCCTGATTGATGATGGACTTATAGAGCTGGAAGTTGTCAGAATTACAGAAAACGATATTATCTGTAAGGTAATCAACGGAGGAGAACTCGGGGAGAAGAAGGGGATCAATGTACCGAATGTACCGGTACGTCTTCCGGCTATTACAGAGAAAGACAGAGAGGACATTAAATTCGGCGTCAGCCAGGGCATCGATTTTATCGCAGCTTCCTTTGTAAGAAACGCAGAGTGCATTATCGAAATCCGAAGCTGGTTAAGAGAATGTAACGCCCCTTATATTCCGATCATAGCAAAAATTGAAAATGCGGAAGGAATCCGCAATATCGATGAAATTATCCGCTGCGCGGACGGTGTCATGGTTGCAAGAGGTGATATGGGTGTGGAAATTCCGGCACAGGAAGTTCCGTATATCCAGAAGGAAATTATTAAGAAATGTAATGACAACTTCAAACCGGTTATTACAGCGACACAGATGCTTGACTCCATGATCCGGAATCCTCGCCCGACACGTGCAGAGGTAACCGACGTGGCAAATGCGGTATATGACGGAACCGATGCTGTCATGCTTTCCGGGGAGACAGCACAGGGTAAATACCCGGTAGAGGCACTCAAGATGATGGTGCAGATCGTAGAAAATACGGAGAGCCATCTGGACTATGATGTGCTTCTGAAAAAAGCACAGCAGCACAGAAGACAGAGCATCTCCAGTGCTATCGGATTTTCCACTGTAGCAACAGCAGACAACCTGGATGCAAAATGTATTGTCGCGCCGACCATGTCCGGAGCAACCGCGAAGGTGGTATCCAAATTCAAACCGAGAGCAGATGTCATCGGTGTCAGTCCGGATGAGGCGACACTCCGCAGAATGCAGATTTACTGGGGCGTACGTCCGCTGAAATCTATTCCGCTGAAGTCTATGGAAGATGTCTGTGAAAACGCGCTTGAGATGGTAAAAGCGAAACAGTACGTGGAACCGGGGGATATCGTTGTATTGACGGCAGGGCTTCCTGCGCCGATGGGATCTTATTCTTATGCGGGGAACAGCGGAAGCAATATGATGAGAATTGCGGTAATTGAATAAAAAATGCAGTCAGGGCGGACAGAATTGTCTGTCCTGATTTTTCTTGACTTTCCGGGAAAATGTGCTATAGTAGTACCATAAAGAGCTACTAAGGAGAAAATATGGGTACAGAACAGTTTAAAGAGCATTTAATGAAATTTGATTTAACGAGACAGGAGGCTTCCCTTTATGAGAGCCTTCTTGAGAATGGAAAGCTGACCGGATATGAGGCGGCAAAACTGACGGGAATTTCCCGTTCGAATGTCTATGCCTCGCTGGCTTCTCTGTGCGAGAAAGGAGCAGCTTATCTGGAAGAAAATGAGACAGGCAGAAAATATCTTGCAGTGCCGGTTCAGGAGTTCTGTGAAGAAAAGATTGACCAGCTGAAAAATGAGGAGGACTGGCTGCTTCTCCATGCGCCTGTTCAGAAAAAAGAAGAGGAAGGCTACATCACCATTTCCGGACAGGAGGCAGTGGAGTCAAAGGCAAGAGGTCTTCTGAAAAAAGCAGAAGAAAGAGTTTATATTTCAGCCGGACAGTCTTTCCTGAAAGTAGTGCTTCCGGATCTGCAGACTCTTTCCGATGCAGGAAAGAAAGTCGTCATCATCACAGACTGGGAAGAGTTACAAGAACCAGGGACCATTTACCGTGCCGGGGACAAAAAAGGGCAGGTGGGAATGATTGTGGATTCCTCCTTTGTCCTGAGCGGAGAATATGGAGAGCGGTCCGGAAACACCTGTCTGTATACAGGCCAGCGCAATTTCGTTGAGATTTTCAAAGAGGCGATGGCAAATGAGATAAAAGTGATTGAACTTACGAAAGGAGAAAAGAACTGATGGAAAAGAAACCATTTGTTTCCAAAGAAAAACTGGATGAAATTATTCAGGAATTTCCGACCCCGTTTCACCTGTACGATGAAAAGGGAATTCGGGAGAACGCAAGAGCTTTAAAGGAGGCCTTTGCATGGAATCCGGGATATAAAGAATATTTTGCAGTAAAGGCGACACCGAATCCGTTCCTGATTCAGATTTTAAAGGAGTATGGCTGCGGCTGTGACTGTTCCTCTTTTACGGAGTTGATGTTATCCGGGGCAATGGGAATGAAAGGAGAGGACATCATGTTTTCATCCAATGATACTCCGGCAGAGGACTTTCAGCTTGCCAACCGTCTCGGGGCCATCATCAATCTGGATGATATCACGCATATTGATTTCCTTGAAGAAGCGATCGGACACATTCCGGAGACGATCAGCTGCCGTTACAATCCGGGTGGAGTTTTTCAGATTACCAATGACATCATGGACAACCCGGGAGATGCCAAATACGGCATGACAACAGAACAGATCACAGAAGCATTTAAAATCCTGAAGTCAAAAGGAGCAAAAGAATTCGGAATCCACGCATTTCTCGCAAGCAACACGGTGACGAATGAGTACTACCCGATGCTTGCCGAAGTGCTTTTCAAAACAGCGGTCAAGCTGAAAGAAGAGACCGGTGTTCATATCAAATTTATCAATCTTTCCGGCGGAATCGGAATTCCATACCGTCCGGACCAGGAGCCGAATGATATACGTGTCATCGGAGAAGGTGTGCGAAAAGTATACGAAAAGGTACTTGTTCCGGCAGGAATGGGCGATGTGGCAATCTACACGGAACTTGGAAGATTTATGATGGGACCGTACGGATGTCTTGTGACAAAAGCGATCCATGAAAAACATACGCATAAAGAATATATCGGCGTGGATGCCTGCGCGGTCAATCTGATGCGCCCGGCCATGTATGGTGCATACCATCATATTACAGTAATGGGAAAAGAAAACGAGCCGTGTGATCATAAATACGATGTCACCGGATCTCTCTGCGAGAATAACGATAAATTCGCGATCGACAGGATGCTTCCGAAGATCGATATGGGAGATGTGCTCGTGATCCACGATACCGGAGCACACGGATTTTCCATGGGCTACAATTACAACGGAAAACTCAAATCCGCAGAAGTCCTTTTGAAAGAAGATGGAACAGCACAGCTGATCCGCCGCGCCGAGACTCCGGCAGACTACTTTGCAACCTTCGACTGCTTTGAGATCGGAAAAGAACTGATCGCGGAATCAGAAAAAATCTGGAAATAATTCCTTGCAAACAAAGAGTTGCTGTGATATAATAATTCTCGGCTTAATCAGCCGGGAAAAGCCGGCGTGTCGGAATGGCAGACGAGGCAGACTCAAAATCTGTTATGGGCAACCATGTGCGGGTTCAAGTCCCGCCGCCGGCAGTACTTTATCAAATAAAGAGATACGAAAAGAGCGGGAAAACCACAGGGAAAAGGGGTTCCCGCTGTTTTTGAATAATTGGAAATTTGAAAGGGCAGCAAGAGGTAGATTCTTTTTTGGGGGGGGGGCAGTGGCAAATGATGATGTATACCGTGCAATGTTGGCTATTATTATACCGCCTATTATCGATCAAATTGTAAAAAATAGTAATATAGATGAAAAATCGGCAATTTCATGTTTTTATCGATCGAAATTATACAAGGAACTTTCTGATGAACAATCGAAACTATGGCATTACAGCCCCCTGACACTTTATACGATGTACCAGGATGAACTTTTAACAGGATCCTATGATTATCCGGAGGAGGCATAAGAAGATGAGCAAAGAAGCCGGTTTTTTGATTTACTGCATGGAGAGATATCGTCATTTTAAAGGGCTCTCTGGTTCTGAAGTTGCAGATCTGTTCGAAAGCTGCAAAGTGGATGAGTATATTATGAAGTATTTTGAGTCTCTCCATACAATGGGAGAGCAGTATATCATAAAGGATATCATGCAGCTGGATAAAGTCAATTACAAGGTTATCCAGGAATCTTCCACAGCAGTGCAGGCGTTTATCAACGGCGAGCTGGATGTTGTCGGCACATCGGACACCAACTGGGGTAAAACCATCACGGCGGCCGGCGACTCCCAGGAGATGACGGTTCCGTCCAGTGCACCGGATTTTTTTATGTTCAATCTGAAAAATGAATATTTGAGCAATACGAAAATCCGCCAGGCACTTTCCATTGCTTTTGACAGGCAGGAAATGGTAGATACGCTCCGGGATGGTATGTCTGTACCGATTTACTCTATGATGCCGGATACGATGAAGGTGGGAGATAAAACCTATACAGAGCTTGTAGACGGAAAGAATTACTTTGTAACTCAGATGCAGGAAGAATACACAGATCCAAAGGCACTTCTGCAGGAAGGTCTTGCAGAGCTTGGAAAGAGTACAGATCCGTCTCAGATGACGATCCGCTACGCAAGCCGCGGAACATCAGAGCTTTCCAAGAAGATCGGTGAGTGGATGAAACAGGTATGGGAAGAAAAGCTTGGTATCAATGTGCAGATCGATATGATGGAATGGAACATCATGTGGGATAAAATCGATGCCGGAGATTATGACATTGCCTGCGGAGGCTGGGGACCGTACTATAATGAACCAAGTGCACTTCTGCAGCTGTTTGAACCGGTCAATGGTTATTTCAACGCGGACAAGACAGGATGGAACAATGAAGATTCCCAGAAGTTTACAGAACTTCTGAATCAGGCAAAAGATGTCATAGATGACAAGGAAAAGGTGGAGATCTATCTTCAGGCGGAACAGCTTGTGGTAGGAAATGCCCTGATTGCTCCAATGTACCTGGAAGCATCACCGACTTACGTGAAAAACCATGTAAAAAATTATTATGTAACAACAAACGGTCTGGTAGACTTTTCACAGGTTTCCGTGGAAAATTAGAATACCAGTCAGCAAAAAGGGCCGGCCGCTTTTGTGATCGGCTTTTTTCAGAAAAGGAGGGACAACAACAGCATGTACCTGATAAAAAACGGAAGAATCCATGTAGGGGACGGGACCGTCCTGGATGGATGCGACATTTTGACGGAAGGGCGGGTGATCCGGGACATCGCGCCTGGCATCTGCTGTCAGGAGGCGGAGGTGATCGATGCGTCCGGCTGCGAGATTTTCCCTGGATTCATTGATCCTCATTCCTCTGTGGGAGCCATGGGGATGCCGTCCAGATATCTGGACAATCAGGAGAAAACCGATCCGCTGACTCCGCAGCTGAATGTGAAATATGCCATTGATCCGGATGAGATCGATGCCCAGGAGTTTTATAAGAGCGGGATCACGGCAGTGGGCCTGACTCCTGGAAATGCCAATGTGATGGGTGGACAGATTGCCGTATGCAAAACTGCCCATATGAAGATGGCAGACAGGCTTGTCAAAGAAAAGGCGGCACTCAAGTGCAGCGTCACATCCGAGGTGAAATCGGTCTATGGCGGACGAAACCAGATGCCAAAAACAAGAATGGGAGCATTCTGGATTTTTCAGGAGGCCCTCAGAAAGGCAAAAGCTCCGGAGGAACAAGAAAAGGGAAAACTGATTTGCGAAATCTTTGAAAAGGGCAGCATGCCGGCCTTTGTGGCGGCCCAGACAGCGGGAGAGATTCAGGGTGTATTGGAAATGATGAAAACGGAACATACATCCCTTGTCCTGGTGGACGGGTACGAGTTTGACCGGGCGCTGGAGGAGATCAAGCGGCAGAATGCCGGATTGATTTTGGGAAATGTCAGCGACTGCTCACAGGTAACCAAGCACGGAATGGATCTTGGGAAAATCTGCGATCTGAATGAGAATGGAAATCTGGTTGCGTTTACCGCTTCCAACGGAGGTTTTTCAGAGGGAAGAGAAGTGTTCCTGTGGACCGCCATTGAAGTGTACCGGGCAGGAGCGGACGCGGAAGAAGTGGTGAAGATGATGACGCTGAATCCGGCAAAAATGCTGGGCGTATCTGACAGAATCGGGACACTGGAGACCGGAAAGGATGCGGATCTTTCCATCTATACCGGACATCCGGTGAAAACTTATGCGGCAAGAGTCAGAACCAGCATGATCAATGGGGAGGTGGTATTCTGATGGCACAGACTCTGATTCAAAATGGAACGATTTACACAATGGAAGATGGAGATACTGTTTTCACAGGTGAGATTCTGGTGGAGGACGGAAAGATCAAGAAGATCGGCACCCGTATTCCGGAAGAGGAACTTTCCGGGGATGTGGAAGTGATCGATGCGGCAGGACTCAATGTCATGCCGGGGCTGATCGAGGCGCACTCGCACATCGGACTATTTGATTTTAACGGAGAATCTTCTGTAGATGACGCAAATGAGATGACAAATCCGGTTACCCTGTCGATGGATGCAAGGTACAGTGTCAATCCGCAGGCAAGAGAATTCAAGGCAGCGTATTCCCACGGAATTACGACGATGCTTTTGACTCCTGGAAGTGGAAATGTGTTCTGCGGACTTCCGTTTGTGCTGAAGACATATGGAAATAATGTGTTTGACATGTCAATTAAGGCTCCGTGTGCCGTAAAAATAGCTCTTGGAGGAAATCCGAAAGGAACCTATGGAGAGAGAAACCAGCTTCCGATGACCCGGATGGGTGTGGCTCAGGTGCTGTGGGACACCTTCCGAAAAGCAAAAGATTACATGGAAGCAAAAGAATCCGGAGATCATCCGGCATATGATGCGGACATGGAGGCGATGATCCCGGCGCTGAAAAGGGAGATTCCATGCAAGATTCACTGTACCCAGCATGATATGCTGACCGCTATCGAAGTGGCAAACGCATATGGAGTCCGGTTCTCGCTGGAACACGCCTGGGGCGCATCCGATTATATCGATGAGATTGTGGAAAGCGGATGCGATGTCTGCTACGGGCCGATCGGAACATACCGGGCGGCAGGAGAGCGGCGGAAAGTAGACATCGAAGCGGTCAAAACGCTGGATGAGCGTGGCGTGAATGTGGCGCTGATCACCGATTCGCCGATTCTCAGCGAAGAGTCTTTGTATCATCATATCGGGGAAGCTGTCAGGGAGGGCGTACCGTATCTGCGGGCCCTTCGCATGGTGACCATCAATCCGGCGCACGTCCTTGGAGTGGAAGACCGGGTCGGAACACTCCGGGAGGGGAAGGACGCGGACCTGATCCTGGTGAAAGGAAGGCCGGGACTCGATACGGATGCCAGCGTGTGTAAAACAATGATTGATGGAAAGGTCATCTGGCAGTCTGTTTCATAAGATACTCCTGTCAGGGAAAATGTGGTATAATGACTTTATCAAAACCGTTACCGTATCAGAAAGAAATGAAAAAGGAGGGACAGTCCTATGGATGAACGTTTAACCAATCTGCGTTCCGGGAAGAATCCGAAGGCGCGGATCAAGATTCTGAAAGGTCATTTTGCCACAAGTAATTCTCATATCAATACCTATATCGATATGTCCACAGTCAAAACAAGACACCACAATGCGCGGGAGACAGCCAGGGTTCTGGCGGGGGAATACACGCATACGTACATTGACACGATCGTATGCCTGGATGAAACGGAAGTGATCGGTACATTTATGGCAGAGATTCTGGCGGACGAGACAAATATGTCCATGAGCCACGACAACAATATTTCTGTTGTGACGCCGGAGTTTGATACGATGGGACAGATTTTGTTCCGTGATAATAAGATCCGGATGATTGAAAACAAGCAGGTACTGATTCTGGCGGCTTCGATTACAACAGGAAAGACGATCTTAAAGGCAGCGGAGTCTGTACTGTATTACGGCGGGAAGGTGTGCGGCGTTGCAGGAATTTTCAGTGCTGTGTCCAGGATCGCGGATATGGAAGTGAAATCTATTTTTACTAGCGCGGATCTGCCGGACTACAAAGCATACACTCCGCAGAGCTGCCCGATGTGCAGGGAAGGAAAGCGTGTTGAGGCGCTGGTAAACAGTTACGGATATTCCAAATTATAACAAAGAGTTCCGCTTGCGGAACTCTCGCGCCGGGCGCGGTCGCTTTAGCGGCAAACTTCTGCTTTGCGCGAGTGCGCATTCTGCGGAGCATTTTTATTTAACAGTTTTCTGTCAAATAAGAAAAAACGGCAGTTACCCGGGTGAGGAGGACTGCCGTTTTTGACGCAGTGAGAAAGAAAGTGCTCAGATCATGAAAAAAATGTTGAAAGAAGGCAGAATGTCGGTTATAATACAAAACAGCGATGAACGCTGGCGCGGAAATGACAAAGAAAGAATGAGCATAAGGGAGTAGTTGGCACTTTCGGTGTGACAAAGTCAACATATTGGAGCGATCCTGGCTTTGTATGAAACAACGAGACTTATCTGTATCAGAAGATGATATGGGTAGGACTCGATTTTTTTTTGCTCTTTTTACGGAAGTTCTGCGCAGATTTTAAGGGAAGAAAAAACAACCAGGAGGAAAAAGAAATGGGATTTTTGGAACTGTTTTTCATAGCAGTGGGCCTTGCCATGGACGCATTTGCAGTATCCATCTGTAAAGGACTGTCTGTGGGAGTGGCAAAACCGAAATACATATTGTGTGTAGGACTTTATTTCGGAGGCTTTCAGGCATTGATGCCGACCATCGGATATTTTGTAGGTGTGAATTTTAAGGGAGCTATTCAGAGTGTGGATCACTGGATCGCATTTATTCTGCTGGCCATCATCGGAGGAAATATGATCCGGGAGTCCAGAGGAGAAGAGGAATGCGTGGGTGCACGGTTTGACGTGAAGGAAATGACTGCGCTGGCAGTGGCGACCAGTATCGATGCTCTGGCAGTCGGCGTGACATTTGCGTTTCTGGATGTCAATATTGCCCCGGCAGCAGCGTTTATCGGCTGCCTGACATTTGTGATTTCAGCAGCCGGCCTGAAAATCGGTACGGTATTCGGAACAAAATACAGAAATAAAGCGGAATGTTTCGGCGGAATTGTCCTGATTCTGATCGGACTCAAAATTCTTCTGGAGCATCTTGGCATATTTTAGCATTGTAAAAGAGGGCAAAACGAAGTAAAATAAAAGAAGTATTTTGACATGGAACGGGGTTTGACAATGAATGAAAAACAATTTCAAGACCAGAAAATTGTCCTGATTGACGGACACAGTATTCTGAACAGGGCATTTTACGGACTTCCGGATCTGACCAATGCCGAAGGACTTCATACGAATGCAGTTTATGGATTTTTAAATATTCTTTTTAAAATACTCGAGGAGGAAAAGCCGGAATATCTGACGGTTGCCTTTGATGTTCATGCGCCGACATTCCGGCATGAGATGTACAAGGAGTATAAAGGCACGAGAAAGCCGATGGCGGAAGAGCTCCGGCAGCAGGTTCCGGTGATCAAAGAGGTTCTGAAAGCGATGGGGATCCGACTGATTGAACAGGCAGGACTCGAGGCGGACGACCTGATCGGGACACTTTCCAGACGCTGCGAGGAGGCGGGCATGCAGGTCGTTGTCCTTTCCGGAGACCGGGATCTTCTTCAGCTTGCCACAAAGAAAGTAAAAATCCGTATCCCGAAGACGAAGCAGGGACGGACTGAAGTGGAAGATTATCTGGAAGAGGATGTAAAAGAAAAGTACCAGGTGACGCCGAAAGAGTTTATCGATGTCAAGGCGCTGATGGGAGATACTTCTGACAATATTCCGGGCGTTCCGAGCATCGGAGAGAAGACAGCGACGAAGATTATCGTGGAGTATCAGACGATCGAGAATGCATATGCCCATGTGGACGAACTTAAGCCTCCGAGGGCGGCAAAAGCATTGAAAGAGCATTACGATCTGGCACAGATGAGCAAGGAACTTGCGACGATCAATGTCCATGCGGATTTTCCGTATGAAGTGGAAGAAGGAAAGATTGGAGAACTCTTTACTGCTGAAGCATATGAGTGGTTCCAGAAGCTGGAATTTAAAAATCTGCTTGGAAAGTTTGAGATTCAGGCTCCGGCTTCCGAAATTGAGGACAGTTTTGTGACCGTAACAGACCCTGCCGGCATGGATGCTGTATTTGAAAAGGCGGCAGGGGCCGGGACTGTAGGTGTTGTTCTGGAGCGGAATACGGAGAATGTTCTTCCGTTATTTGCCGCAATGAGCGGTATTTCCGGAGCGGTGCTTGCCTTTTCAGCAGACGGGAAGGACGAGATCGTTTCCATTCAGACCGGAAACGGGATTTCCGCGGATGCTCTTATGGAACGTCTGTCCGCTCTGACAGAAAGCCGGGCGCAGATTTCCATGTTTGACGTAAAAAAAGAACTGCCGCATGTCCGGACATGCAGACGGGAGAATTTCTTTGATGTTCATGTGGCCGCCTACCTGTTAAATCCGCTCAAGAGCTCCTATGAGCCTGACGATGTGGCAAGAGAATATCTGGATCTTACGATTGATGCGAAGCTTTCTGAAGAGAAAAAGAGCTGTTATGAGGCGTATACGATGTACCGGGCAGCAGACGTACTCCGGGAAAAGCTGAAAGAATACGGCATGGAAGCACTTTTTGATGAAATCGAGATGCCGCTTGTGTTTGCACTTTTTGATATGGAGCAGGCAGGCGTGAAAGTGGAAGCGGAAGCCCTGAAAGAATACGGACAGGATCTTGGCGTCCAGATCGAAAGACTGGAGGCGGAGATTTTTGAACTGGCAGGGGAAACCTTTAATATCAATTCTCCGAAACAGCTGGGAGTTGTTCTTTTTGAACACCTGGAGCTCCCTCATGGAAAGAAGACGAAGACAGGATATTCCACAGCGGCAGATATTCTGGAAAAGCTGGCGCCGGACTATCCGGTCGTATCAAAGATTCTGGAATACCGGCAGCTGGCAAAGCTGAAATCCACCTACGCGGACGGACTGGTGAATTTTATTTCGGAGGATCACCGGATTCACGGTACTTTTAACCAGACTGTTACGGCGACCGGCCGGATCAGCAGTACGGAGCCGAATCTTCAGAATATCCCGATCCGGATGGAACTGGGAAGACAGATCCGGAAAGTCTTTGTGCCGGAGGAAGGATTCGTGTTTGTGGATGCGGATTATTCCCAGATTGAGCTTCGGATTCTGGCACACTGTTCGGATGATGAGGCGTTGATTCAGGCATATAAGGAAGCAAAGGACATCCACAGGACGACGGCATCCCAGGTATTCCATACACCGTTTGACGAGGTGACGGACCTGCAGAGAAGAAATGCGAAGGCGGTCAATTTCGGGATTGTCTACGGGATCAGTTCCTTTGGACTTAGTCAGGACTTGAGCATTACAAGAAAAGAAGCGGCAGAATATATTGACCGCTATTTTGAAACCTATCCGGGGGTCAAGGCATATCTGGACGGAGAAGTTGCTTTTGCAAAAGAGCACGGATATGTGACAACGATTTTTGGAAGAAGAAGACCGGTTCCGGAGCTTTCTTCCAGCAACTTCATGCAGAGAAGTTTTGGAGAACGTGTGGCAATGAATTCCCCGATTCAGGGGGCAGCGGCAGACATCATGAAGATTGCGATGATCCGTGTCAATCAGCGGCTTCGTGAGGAACAGATGGAGTCCCGCATTGTCATTCAGGTACACGATGAGCTTCTGGTAGAGGCCAGAATCGATGAAGTAGAGAAAGTTAAAGAGATACTGAAAGAAGAGATGGAACATGCCGCAGATCTGAAGGTTCCGCTGATTGCAGATATGAGCGTCGGATCAAACTGGTATGAGGCCAAATAGAGAAAAGTCAGGAATTCAGATGAAAACAATAGGAATAACAGGAGGAGTCGGGGCCGGAAAAAGCACGGTCCTCGGCTTCCTGGAGACAGACTTTCAGGCAGTTGTCTGCGAAGCGGACAAGGTGGCGCATAAGCTTCAGGAGCCTGGAGAGGTCTGCTATGAGGAAATTATAGAGAAGTTTGGATGCGGAATTCTTGACGGGGATGGAAAGATTGACCGGAAAAAGCTGGGAAACATTGTGTTTGCTGATGAAAAAAAGCTTCAAAGGCTGAACCGGATTGTACACCCCCGGGTCAAGGAATACATCCGAAAGAAAAAAGAGGAAGAAAAAGAGGCTGGTACGCGGATTTTTGTCGTCGAGGCAGCGCTTCTGATCGAGGATCACTATGAGGAGATCTGTGATGAACTCTGGTATATCCATACGCCGGATGAAGTCCGCAGAAAGCGGCTGAAAGAAAGCCGGGGATATACGGACGAAAGGATAGACGGAATCATGAAGAACCAGAAATCGGAAAAACAGTTCCGGAACGCATGCAGCGTAGTGATTGAAAACGGAGAGGATTTTAAAGAGACTTGCATCCAGATCAAAGAAGCGTTAGAATCGTACTAGAAACTTTGAAGGAGAAAGGAAAACATGAGAATTTGCAGTATAGCCAGCGGAAGCAGCGGAAACTGTATTTATGTAGGAGATGAACATACACACGTGCTGGTCGATACCGGGATCAGCAAGAAGCGGATCGAGGAAGGACTGAAGGATCTGGATGTGAAAGGGGACGAGCTGGACGGGATTTTTATTACCCATGAGCACGCCGACCATATTCAGGGGCTTGGAGTTTTCAGCAGAAAGTACGGCATTCCGATCTACGCCACAAAAGGAACGATCGAAGGAATCCGGAATTATAAAAGTCTTGGGAAAATGCCGGAGGGACTGCTCCATGAGATTCGCGCGGATGAGCCGTTTACTTTAAAAGAGCTGACAGTCCGGCCATTTCGGATTTCACACGATGCAAATGAACCGACAGGATACCGCTTCGAAAATGGAAAGAAAGCGGCCGCTGTTGCGACAGATCTGGGGATCTATGATGATTATACTGTGGAGAATCTGAAAAATCTGGACGCGGTTCTTCTGGAGGCCAATCATGACATACATATGCTGGAAGTCGGTGTCTACCCGTATTACCTGAAACAGCGGGTGATGGGAAACCGGGGACATCTTTCCAATGAATCTTCCGGCAGACTGCTGTGCGACATCCTGCACGATGATCTGAAATGCGTGATGCTTGGACATCTGAGCAAGGAGAATAATTATGCCGAGCTGGCCTATGAAACAGTGAAACTGGAAGTCACTCTCGGGGATAATCCATACAAAGGAGAGGACATTCCGATTATGGTTGCCAAAAGAGACACCAGATCGGATATCATTACCGTATAGGAAGAAAACAAAGAAAAGGAGAGGATGGTATGAGTCGTGTTGCCGTTTTGACGGACAGCAACAGTGGAATTACACAGGCAGAAGGGAAGGAACTTGGAATCGGAATCCTTCCGATGCCGTTTTTTATCGATGGGGAAGAATATTTTGAGGAAATTACCTTATCCCAGGAAGAATTTTACGAGCGCCTGAAAGCAAATCATGATATTAAAACTTCCCAGCCTGCGCCGGGGGATGTCATGGGATTGTGGGACAAATATCTGGAAGAGTACGATGAAATTGTCTATATTCCGATGTCCAGCGGGCTGAGCAGTTCCTGCGAGACTGCCATGATGCTGGCGGATGATTATGACGGACGTGTGCAGGTAGTCAACAACCAGAGGATTTCCGTGACGCAGCGGCAGTCTGTCAAGGACGCCATCTGGCTTGCATCCGAAGGAAAATCCGCAGCCGGGATCCGGGAAATTCTGGAAAAAAACAAATTTGAATCCAGTATTTACATTACTGTGGACACGCTGAAATATCTGAAAAAGGGCGGAAGAATCACACCGGCCGCTGCAGCAATCGGAACAGTCCTGAATCTGAAACCGGTTCTGCAGATCCAGGGAGAAAAGCTGGATGCCTATGCCAAGGTCAGAGGATGGAAACAGGCGAAGAAGACAATGCTCGACGCCATGGAAAAAGACCTGCTTCACCGTTTTGGAAATCAGCCGGTACACCTCGAAGCGGCATACACCTGCTCTGATGAGGAAGCGCAGAAGTGGAAAGAAGAGATTGAGGACAGATTCCCTCAGTATAAAGTGGAGATGGACCGCCTTTCCTTAAGTGTTGCCTGCCACATTGGACCGGGGGCGATGGCCATTGCATGTTCCAAAGTGATTACACTTTAAAATCAGAAAAAGACTCTCTTTTGAGACGGAAGATGAAAAGAAATCATCTACGCTCCCAAAGAGAGTCTCTTTTTATACGACTATACAATCACAAGCGGATGACTGTATTCATTGCAGAACGGAGTTTTAAATTTGTTGCTGATGACAGATTCATACAGGTTGGATGCAAAAATATCCAGATGAAGCATCTGTTCGCCGCGTTCAGACAGTGCGTCCATATCGCTGAGTTTGGGAATCAGCGGAACTGACGAACGATTTTTGATCAGGGAAAGGACTTCCCTGTCTTTCCGTACGAATCCAAGCATTCTGGCATAATGAACCATCCGGTCTTCTCTTAACTGTTCAAAGAGGGAGGAACGGATTCCGAGGATGACGTGCAGAAGCGCCCGGCTGATCCTGGAATACGTCACTTCTTTTGTCTTTAACAGGTCGCAGAACTGGTCAAAATTCTGAAAGTCATTCAGATGTTTCATGATCCGGTTGGCAAGCTCTTCGGAAATATCGGCATAGCGGGTCAGGGTTCCGCGGCTTTCCTGCATCAGCTGGTATTTGACGAGCAATGAAAAATCATTGCTGTATACCGGATAGCGGATCAGGTGGGTCCGCTCAAGCAGGGAGACACATTCCGGCGGCACATGGTCTTCCAGTCTTGTCAGAACAGAGGAAAGCTTTGGCTCATCGTAAGGAGTATCCATGTCTGTCCGAAGGGAACTGCCGGAGAACAAAAGAAGTTTCCGAATAGCGGTAGCGGAGCTGAAACCGCCGTCTGTCTCCAGTGTGTCCGCATGATACCGGGAATCTTTCCGAAGAATCGTATAGGGCCGTATGGAACTTTTTAGACGGATCAAAGCCTTGATGTACTCCACCCCAAGCGTATTATTCGGACTGGAAAGAATCCGGGAAAGGGATCTGTCCTTCAGATAATCCGACAGAGCCCTTTCTCTGGCCCTGGGAAAGGCAATCCCTTCTTTTAAGTAGGAACGCAGAATCATACGGTAATCTTCGGGTTCATCCGCAAGCACTTGCGCAATCCGGGTTAAAGAATCAATCTCTCCGCATTCGCTTCCAAAACAAAGGGAATCAACACAGCCCAGACTGTCCAGAAGCGCAACGGCACCCTGTGCAAAATACTCGGCGCTCCCGGTGGAAAAGCAGACCGGAAGCTCCAGAACAAGGGATGCCCCGGATTTCAGAGCCACTTTAGCCCTGAGATGTTTGGGCATGATGGCAGGAGCGCCTCTTTGTACAAAATTTCCGCTCATGACGACGATCACAGCGTCTGCTCCGGTCACTTCTTTTGACTTCTGTATATGATATTCGTGCCCATTGTGAAATGGATTGTATTCTGTAATTAAACCAACTATTTTCATAATTTTCTTGTAATATCCTCCTTGTTGTGATTATACTATAAAAGGAATCCGCTTGCAAAATAATATGGCGGCAGGAAAGGAGGATACACATGAACGAAACAAATCTGCTGGAGCTTTTGGATGAACGAAAATTTAAAGAACTGAAAGAAGAACTTGGAAATATGTATCCTGTCGATATTGCCGCACTGCTGGAGGAGGTAGATGAAAGGCAGATTGTTCTGATTTTCCGTCTCCTCGGCAAGGAAGAAGCGGCAGAGACCTTTACCTATATGAGCAGCGAGACAAGAGAATTCCTGATAAATGCGCTGACGGATTCCGAGCTGGAAGAAGTCATGGATGAGATGTACCTTGATGATACAGTCGACGTCCTGGAAGAAATGCCTGCCAATGTGGTAGACAGGCTTCTGATGGCGACTGATGAAGAGACGAGAAAGCAGATCAACGCGCTTTTGCAGTATCCGGAGGACAGTGCCGGAAGTGTCATGAATATCGACTACGTCAGTTTCCGGAAAGAAATGACGGTAGAAGAGGCGATTTTGAAGATCCGCCAGGTCGGTATTAACCGGGAGACGATTTATACCTGTTACGTGACAGAAAAGAAGAAGCTGATCGGATGGGTGGATATCAAAGATCTTCTGACATCCAGTGAAAGTAAGACGATTGAAGAGATTATGGATACGAACGTCCTTTACGCGCATACCCATGATGATCAGGAAGACGTAGCCAGTATGATCCGGAAGTACGGTCTTGTGGCAATCCCGATTGTGGATAACGAGATGTGCATGGTCGGTATCGTTACCGTTGACGACGCGATGATTGTCCTGCAGGAAGAAGCAACGGAAGATATCAGTATGATGGCCGGTGTCAGTCCGAACGATGACTCGTACTTCGGAACGAGCGTCTGGCGCCACGCCCTTTCCCGTATCCCGTGGCTGCTGTTTTTAATGCTTTCTGCGACGGCAAGCGGACTTTTGCTTGCCTACTATGAAAATGCCATGTCAGCCATGCCGATTCTGATTACGCTGATTCCGATGCTGATGGGAACGGGCGGAAACTGCGGCTCTCAGAGCTCCACATTGATGATCCGCGGACTTGCGGTCGGGGAAATCCGTTTTAAAGATATTTTCCGGGTGATTTTCAAAGAACTCCGGATTGCATTGATTGTCGGCGCGGTCCTTTCTGTCGCGAATGGAATCAGGATTTATATTATGTATAATGATATCAAGCTTGGTATCGTGATCGGTGTGACGATCATAGCCATTGTCTGTATGGCAAAAGTGGTGGGATGTACCCTGCCGCTGATCGCAAAGAGAATCGGACTGGATCCGGCTCTCATGGCGACACCTTTGATCTCCACGCTTCTTGACACAGGGACAATCCTTGTTTATTTTGCGATTGTCACAATGATGTTTAAATTATAAACGCTTAAAAAGGGAAATTGTACTAAAAAAGAGACAGATTATCTCTTGTATACAATTTCCCTTTACGTTATAATAGTGATATCTGAGAATATATGGAAAGGAGTCATTAAATCATGGGATTTATTGATGAAATCAAGGCAAAGGCCAAAGCAGATCTCAAGACAATTGTACTTCCGGAGACAGAAGATGCCCGGACCTATGAGGCTGCCGAGGCAATTTTAAAAGAGGGGACAGCCAGACTGGTTCTGATCGGAAGTGAAGAAGAAATCGCGAAGAATAAGGGAAGCTTCGATATCAGCGGTGCACAGATTGTAGATCCGGCAAAGAGTGAAAAGACAGAGAGCTATATTGCAAAGCTGGTGGAATTAAGACAGAAAAAAGGTATGACTGAGGAACAGGCAAGAGAGCTTCTTCTGACCAACTATCCATATTACGGAGTAATGATGGTAAAGATGGGCGACGCAGACGGAATGGTTTCCGGAGCATGCCATTCTACAGCTGACACACTTCGTCCGTGTCTGCAGATTCTCAAGACGAAACCTGGAACAAAGCTTGTATCCGCATTCTTTATCATGGTAGTACCGGACTGTGATATGGGAGAAAACGGAACATTTGTATTCGGTGACTGCGGTCTGAATCAGAATCCGACACCGGAAGAGCTTGCAGCAATCGCAATTTCCTCCGCAGAGAGCTTCAAACAGCTTGTAGGAGCAGAGCCGAGAGTGGCAATGCTTTCTCATTCCTCAAAGGGAAGTGCAAAGCATGATGATGTCACAAAAGTAGTAGAGGCGGTTAAGATCGCGAAAGAACAGGCTCCGGATCTGATGCTGGATGGAGAACTTCAGTTAGACGCGGCGATCGTTCCTTCCGTAGGAGCTTCAAAAGCTCCGGACAGCCCGGTTGCAGGAAAGGCA
The DNA here is from genome assembly GCF_002161525.1 of Drancourtella sp. An57. Taxonomy (NCBI): domain Bacteria; kingdom Bacillati; phylum Bacillota; class Clostridia; order Eubacteriales; family Oscillospiraceae; genus Drancourtella; species Drancourtella sp. An57. The sequence goes on along the minus strand of NZ_NFHY01000002.1, from coordinate 172,450 downwards.
AATGTCCTGATCTTCCCTGACCTGGATGCAGGAAATATCGGTTATAAGTTAGTGCAGAGACTGGCAAAGGCAGAAGCATACGGACCAATGACTCAGGGAATCGCGGCTCCTGTAAATGACCTTTCCAGAGGATGCAGCGCCAAAGATATCGAAGGTGTTGTTGCAATTACAGCAGTGCAGTGCCAGTCAAAATAGAAAGGAAGAAAAGAAAAATGAAAATTTTAGTTATTAACTGCGGAAGCTCTTCATTAAAATACCAGCTCATCGATATGGAAAATGAGAGTGTTCTTGCAAAAGGACTTTGCGAGAGAATCGGGATCGACGGATCCAAACTGACACACAAACCGACAGGAAAAGAAAACTACAGTGTAGAGACTCCGATGGAAGACCACAAAGTGGCTGTACAGCTTGTGCTGGACGCTCTGATGGATAAAGAACACGGTGTTATCGAAAGCACAGATGATATCACAGCAATCGGACACCGCGTACTGCATGCCGGAACGATCTACAGCGACGCAACTTTGATCAACGATGATGTTAAGAAAGTTATCCGTGACTGCTTCGACCTTGGACCGCTCCACAATCCGGCAAACCTGATCGGAATCGAAGCATGTGAAGCAGCAATGCCGGGCAAACCGAACGTTGCAGTATTCGATACCGCTTTCGGTATGAAGATCCCGGAAAAAGCGGCAATGTACGCAATTCCATATGAATATTATGAGAAATACAGCATCAGAAGATACGGTTTCCATGGTACAAGCCATATGTTCGTATCCGGCGAGACACTGAAATGCCTCGGAAAAGACGATGCAAAAGTAATCGTATGCCACCTTGGAAACGGAGCCAGCATCTCAGCTTCCATCGGCGGAAAATGCGTTGATACAAGTATGGGTCTGACACCCCTTGAAGGACTGATCATGGGAACAAGAAGCGGTGACCTTGATCCGGCTGTCCTGCAGTTTATCTGCAACCATGAGAATATCGATATCAACGAAATGCTCAACATCCTGAACAAGAAATCCGGTGTTCTCGGAATGAGCGGTGTATCTTCCGATTTCCGTGATGTAAGAGCAGCAGCAGACGAAGGAAATGAACGTGCGATCATGGCACTTGACGCTTACAGATACCGTGTGGCAAAATATATCGGTTCCTACACAGCTGCAATGAACGGTGTAGATGCAATCACATTTACTGCAGGTGTAGGCGAAAACGATACTCAGATGAGAGAAGAAATCTGTGAATACCTTGGATACCTTGGTGTGAAGATTGATAAAGAAAAGAACGCTCAGGCGCGCGGAGTGGCATCCGAGATTTCTACGGAAGACTCCAAAGTCAAAGTATATGTCATCCCGACAAACGAAGAGCTTGCGATTGCACGTGAGACAAAAGCACTGGTTTAATCTCCTCAGACAGTAAAAAAACTGTTGACAAAATGAAATGACATGATATAATAGTCAAGGTATGAATAGGAGCAATGAATATGCTGTTAAACCTATCCGATGTACTGTCCGAACAGCACAAACCGATTGATGCCGTCCTTCCGCTTGAGATGGAGGCGATGAAACTGCCAGGCGGTCCTTTCCCTCTTGTGGAGAAGAGCAGCGTGCAGATTCATATTGAGCATGTAAAAGGAAAAGAGATTTCTGTCTCCGGTTCCTGCAGTCTGACTGCAGTGATTCCGTGCGACCGTTGTCTCAGTCCGGTGAAAGTTCCGATGGAGATTTCTTTTGAGAGACATGCCGTTGTCGGTGGAGAGACTGCAGAGACAGACGAAGAATCAGATTATATTGACGGATATCATCTTGACGTCGACAAATTACTCTATTATGAGATTTTGATAGGATGGCCGACAAAAACCCTGTGCAGGGAAGACTGCAAAGGACTTTGCAGTGTATGTGGTCAGAACCTAAACGAGGGTACCTGCGATTGTGAAGATCCGGGTCTTGATCCAAGAATGTCAGTTATCCGCGATCTGTTTAAGAATTTTAAGGAGGTGTAACCGATGTCAATTTGTCCAAAGAATAAAACTTCTAAAGCAAGACGCGACAAGAGAAGAGCAAACTGGAAAATGAGCGCTCCGAATCTTGTAAAATGCAGCAAATGCGGCGCACTTATGATGCCTCACAGAGTTTGCAAAGCTTGCGGAAGCTATAACAAGAAAGAAATCATTTCCGTAGAAGACTAATGGAAATACCGAAAAACGGGGATTTGCAAATATGCAGATCCCTTTTTTCATGCCGGCTTACGTTACTGTTCGCACCGAACCGCCGCCTGCATACGTACCCGTCGCGCTGACGCGTTCCCGAGACGGTGTGAACAGTAACCAATTTACCACAAATTTGCAGCAATTTATGGAGAAAAATTAAGAACTGTGTTAAGATGAAAAGAAACCAATCAGAAAAGAGGCTGAGATACGATGTGGAATTTGGAGAAAGTAACTCTGGTGACGAACAACGATAGAGTGTACCGAAAATATAAAGATGACATGGAAGTCGTTCTTCTGGGATCTTACAGGGACGTACTGATCAAGGTGAGAGACCTTGTGTATGACCGGCATATCCTTCTGACCCACCCGCAGGCATCGAGCCTGAAGCCGAACCAGACACCGTTTCGTTCGGTTATGGTATACCCGAAAGGGGAGGAGGACAATACGAAAGACATCATGCTGATTGAAAAATGTATTGAGACCTTTGAACAGTGGCAGGAGATTGCCCCGACGCCGGACCATTACCAGAAAAATGTAGAAGAAGATTTTAAAACCATCGACCTTTCGGTAATCGAAAATATCGTTCCGAGGCTGATGTAAGGATAATGGTATATGAAGAGGAATGAAAAGTACTTTAAAGGGCTGACAAGAAGGGATTATATTGCAAAGGCAAATGAAATTATTCATCGGGAAGGAATCAGTGCGGTGACGATCCGCCGTATCGCAAAAGAGATGGAATGTTCCACCGCAAGTTTGTACCGCTATTTTGACAGCAGGGACGAACTGCTCTACTATGCGGAGCTTGGGGAGCTGAACTATTATATCCAGCGTCTGAACTCGGCGGAGAAGCACTGGAAAAATGTGTGGGATATCTATGTTGGGGTATGGTACTGCTATTCCATGGAGGCATTCCGGAAGCCTGAGGCATATAATCTTCTCTTTTTCGAAAATAACAATAACAAGCTGCGTGTTTCCATCAGAGAGTATTATAAGATGTTTCCGGAAAACCTGATGCTCTCCAACAGGGTCTTCCACGAGATGCTTCAGACAGGGGACTTCATGGGGCGTGATTTTGAAATGTGCAGAAAGTGTATCCGTTCCAATGCGATTGGATACGATAATGCGGTATCGTTGAACCGGATGGTCTGCCTTCTGTTCAAAGGATATTTCAAGACGGTCTGTGACGATGGAATTGAGGAAAAGGATGTAAACGGAAGGGTAAGACTCTTTATTCGTGATATTGAAAAGCTGGTTCGAATGTTTGCGAAAGACTTGAAAGGATATAAGGAATATCAAATTCAATAAGAGGCGTCTTCAGACGGGAAAACTGTCTGAAGGCGTCTTTTTTTGGTGGAAATGCTGAACTTATAGAACTTATCGAAAAAATGTATAGAAAGATTGAATAAAAAACTTGATAATTGTAAGACAAAATCATATAATAGGGATAAAGAACAAGAAAAAAGATAACAAAGTTTTTTTTTGACTTAAAGTTATCGCGATTACAAAGAAGGAGGGATTTACCTATGAAATTGGAATTAGGGAAGATTAAGATCGACGATATCCAATTTGCAGAAAAGACATATGTGAAAGACCATGTGCTCTATGTCAATAAGGAAGAAGTGGAAGCGCTTGTTCTGGAAGATGACAAATTGATCGGCTGCAGCCTTGACATCGCCCGTCCGGGTGACAGCACACGTATTACACCGGTGAAGGATGTAATCGAACCTAGAGTAAAAGTATCAGGCGGAGAGATTTTCCCTGGAGTTGTAGGGAAAGTAACACCGACAGTAGGCGAGGGAAGAACACATGCGCTGGACGGATGCTGCGTAGTTACCGTTGGACGGATTGTTGGTTTCCAGGAAGGTGTTATCGACATGAGCGGACCGGCAGCAGATTACTGTCCGTTTTCCAAGACTGTAAATCTCTGTGTTGTAATCGAACCTCAGGAAGGGCTTGAGACCCACGTATATGAAAAAGCGGGAAGAATGGCAGGACTGAAAGTTGCAGCTTACCTTGGAGAAGCAGGAAGAAACATTGAACCGGATACACTGGAAACATATGAGACGAAGCCGATTTTTGAGCAGGCCGCAATGTATCCTGATCTTCCGAAAGTAGGATATATCCACATGCTTCAGTCACAGGGACTCCTCCACGATACATATTACTATGGAGTTGACGCAAAACAGTTCGTACCGACATTCATGTATCCGACAGAAATCATGGACGGCGCGATCGTATCCGGAAACTGTGTAGCTCCGTGTGACAAGGTTACGACCTATCACCACTTCCACAACCCGGTTATCGAGGACTGCTATAAGCATCACGGAAAAGACATCAACTTTATGGGTGTCATCCTTACGAATGAAAACGTATTCCTTGCTGATAAAGAGAGACATTCTGACATGGTTGCAAAACTGGCAGAATGGATGGGACTTGATGGCGTACTGATCACAGAGGAAGGATACGGAAATCCGGATACCGACCTGATGATGAACTGCCGTAAAGTAGAACGCAAAGGCGTGAAAGTAGTTCTGATCACAGACGAATTCCCGGGAAAAGACGGAAAATCCCAGTCTCTGGCAGATACATGCGATGAGGCGGATGCGCTTTCCTCCTGTGGACAGGGAAATGCGACATTACAGTTCCCGGCTATGGACAAAGTGATCGGTACTATGGATTACATCGAAAGCCAGATCGGCGGATGGGCAGGATGTGTCAATGAAGACGGTTCCTTTGAGGCAGAGCTTCAGATCATCATTGCATCTACGATCGCAAACGGCTTTAACCACCTTGCAGCAAGGGGATATTAAGATTTGGAAGGAGGATCCAAAATGGCAAAATATAAAATTGTTCATTATATTAACCAGTTCTTTGCCGGTATCGGCGGTGAGGAAAAGGCAGATTACAAACCGGAAGTAAGAGAAGAGGCTCTTGGACCAGGAGCAGCTCTTGCACAGGCTCTTGGTGAAGATTATGAAATCGTAGCTACAGTAATCTGCGGTGACAACTATTTCGGAGAAAATCTGGATGAAGCAACCGATACGATTATCGACATGGTAAAGAAATATGAACCGGACGTCTTCTTTGCAGGACCGGCATTCAACGCAGGACGTTACGGCGTTGCATGTGGAACGATCTGTAAAGCAGTGGAAGAAAGACTCGGTATTCCGGTGCTGACAGCAGCCTATGAGGAGAACCCTGGTGTTGATATGTTCCGCAAGGACGTGATCACAGTAAAGACAGGAAACTCCGCGGCTACAATGAGAAAAGTACTTCCGTCCATCGTAAATCTGATCAAGAAGATGGCAACAGGCGAAGAGATTCTTGGACCGAATGAAGAAAATTATCACGAAAGAGGAATCCGTGTCAACTACTTCGCGGAAGAAAGAGGATCCGAACGTGCCATCAAGATGCTTGTAAAGAAGATGAAAGGCGAGCCGTTTGAGACAGACCTTCCGATGCCGAAATTTGACAGGGTACCGCCTGCACCGGCAATCAAGGATATCAAACATGCGAAGATCGCGGTTGTTACTTCCGGTGGTGTTGTTCCGGTTGGAAACCCGGATCATATCGAATCTTCCAATGCAACGAAGTTCGGAATCTACTCCATCGAAGGAAAAGATTCTATGAGCCCGGAAGAGTTTACAACAATCCATGGTGGATATGACCGTCAGTTCGTTATGGCAAATCCGAACCTGGTAGTTCCGCTTGATGTACTTCGTGAAATGGAAAGAGACGGAGAGTTCGGTGAACTCGTAAACTTCTTCTGTACAACAACAGGTACAGGAACTGCGACAGGATCTGCAGCAAAATTTGGTGATGAGATCGGTAAGATCCTCACAGAACAGGAGCATGTTGACGGGGTTATCCTCGTCAGCACATGAGGTACCTGTACTCGTTGCGGTGCAACGATGGTTAAAGGAATCGAAAAATATGGGGTTCCGGTAGTACATATGGCAACGGTAGTTCCGATTTCCCTTACAATCGGCGCCAACAGAATTATCCCAGGTGTTGGTATTCCGTATCCGCTTGGTGATCCAACCCAGGGCGAAGTGGATTCCAAGAAGATCCGTAAGAGAATGGTACGCCGGGCGCTCAAAGCACTTCAGACTGAAGTAACCGAGCAGACCGTATTTGAAAAAGACAATTTCTAAAGAAAGATAACTAAAAAATAATAACAGAATCCGGGTACAGTACAGATCTGTACTGTACCCGTTTTTTAATTTTTGATGGATAGGAGGGGACTCTATGGGCAAAGAGAACGGCGCAGTGAACTGGAAGAGAGTTCTGATTCTGGCAGGAGCGGTAATCGCGTTTACCATCGGATCCGGATTTGCGACAGGCCAGGAGATCATTCAATACTATACAGCATATGGCTGGCAGTCAATTCTGGTTATTCTTGGCTTTGCGGTCATGTTTCTGTATTACAATTTTAACTTTGCGAAAGCAGGCGCTGAACAGAAGTTTGAACACGGAAATGATGTTTACAAATATTTTTGCGGAAAATATGTAGGAACATTTTGTGACTATTATTCTACGATTTTCTGCTATATGTCATTTTGGGTTATGATCGGCGGTGCGGCATCTACATTGAATCAGGAGTACGGACTTCCGAACTGGGCAGGTGCAGTCATCCTTACAATCCTTACGACAATTACAGTAGTCGGCGGACTGAATTCTCTCGTTGATGCCATTGGTGTCGTAGGGCCGATTATCGTTGTACTTTGTATTTTTATCGGTCTTGTTACGGTGATTCAGGATGCAGGCAATATTCCGGCAGGACTGGAAGTTATCCGGACAGGTGCCTATGCAGGAGCAGCAGAGGGAGAAACGATCAAAAATGCAGGTGCGAACTGGTTTATTTCAGCAGCTTCCTATGCAGGATTTGTTCTTCTGTGGTTTGCAAGTTTTACGGCAGCGCTGGGATCCAAGAACAAGAAAAAAGATCTTAACTATGGTATCGTAGGCGGCACGGTTGCTGTGTGTGTTGCAATTGCTTTGATCTCTTTCGGCCAGATTGCCAATATCAATACTCCGCTTGAGGACGGAAGCGCTTATGTATGGAATGCAGATATTCCGAACCTGATTCTTGCCATGAAGATCTGGAAACCGTTTTCTGCTATTTTTGCAATTGTTGTATTTGCAGGTATTTATACGACAGCTGTTCCGCTGCTCTATAATCCGGCATCCCGTTTCGCAAAAGAAGGAACTTCCCGTTTTAAAATTTTGACAGTTGTTCTTGCGGTTGTAGGGCTGATCGTCGGGCTGTTCCTTCCATTCAGAACACTCGTTAATGTTATTTATGTTCTGAATGGTTATGTCGGAGCAGTGTTAATTCTGTTTATGATTAAGAAAAATATTACAGATTTCCTTGCTAAAAGGAAAAAAGCATAGCTATTTGCAGAAATTATCTGTCTGTAAAAAACAGCAATCGAAACGGTTGCTGTTTTTTGTGTGGAGTGCGGGCAGGCTCAACCACAATTGTAAGAAATTTGTAAAAGAAGAGGAATTCTTTTAGAAAAGGGATGAAAAATCGATTATTATTTGCTAGAATAGGAAAGTGCTTAAGAAAGAAAAAAGAAAGTGGAGTGAGGTAGAAGGATGGACTACAACAGAATTATTGAAGGCATCCTGGATATCGGAGAAGAGATGCTGAAAAGCGGAGCGGAAAATTTCCGGTTGGAGGATGCCCTTTACAGAATGCTGAAAAGTTATGGATTTGTCAGATATGATGTATTTGTTATTCCAAGCAACATTCAGGTGACAGCGAAGACGCCGGAAGGAGAGTTTATCACTCAGGTAAGGCATATCGAGACATCGGAGAATGATTTTGACCGGCTGGACTATCTGAACAATCTTTCCAGATATGTCTGTGCCCATAAGCCGGATGCGGATCAGCTGAAGATCAAGTTTGAGGAAGTGATGAACCGGCCGGAACAGCCGGAAATTCTCCGGTATGTGGCGGGAGTCATGGGAGGTGCCGGATTTGCCGTATTCTTCGGGTGCGGATTTATGGATGCGATTGTTGCTGCGGTTGTTTCACTGATGATTGTATTTGTTGGAAAATGGCTGAGCACAAGGGAAGGAAATCTGATGATTTATAATCTGATCCTTGCCTTTTTATCTGAGATCATTATTATCCTGGCGACCAGAAATGGAATCGGAACACATCCCGACAGAATCATGATCGGGATTGTCATGCTGCTGATCAGTGGACTTGGTACAACCAATGGATTCCGCGAGTTACTGCAGCGGGACTTTATATCCGGGTCCATTAATATTTTAAATTCCATTCTCGGGGCAACAGGAATTGCTCTTGGGATCGCGCTTGCCATGATGGTCTTTCATGCAAGATCCATGGAAGGATTTATGCTGACACCAAGTGTTCCGATGCAGCTTGTTTCCTGTACGATTGCCTGTATCGGTTTTGCCATATGGTTTAAAGTCCGGGGACGTCAGGTATTCTACTCGGGAGTTGGTGCGTTTATTACATGGGGAATTTATGCTCTCGTATTTGCCATTGAACCGAGCAACTTTCTTGCTACATTGATTGCAGCGGTATTTGTCGGATTTTATGCATTTATCATGTCCAGAGTCAATAAGGCACCATCGACGATTTTCCTGACAGCATCTGTATTTCCTTTGATTCCGGGACCAAATCTGTACTATATGATGTACGGTTTTGTAAGCAATGATTCCGCGCTCATTTCCAGTGAAGGAATCCTTCTAGCCACCACATGTCTTGCGATTGCCTTTGGATTCAATATCGTGGATGTAGCATCCAGAGTCATTATGAGCGCGCTGAAACGGGAATACCGCGTCGGCAAGAGTTCTTAAAAAGATAGAAAAGCATTGATTTTTATAACAATGTCTAGTAGAATTACTGATAGAATGCAGGAGGTAGAAGCATGGCAGAATACACGAAAGTGGCGCTCGACGCCATGGGAGGGGATAATGCCCCGGTGGAAATCATTAAAGGCGCTGTTGACGCAGTAAATAAGCGCAGGGATATTCAGGTATTGATTGTCGGGAAAGAAGACATCATAAAAGAAGAGCTTGCCAAATATACTTACGACAAAGAGCAGATTGAGATCAAGGACGCCAGTGAAGTGATTGAGACCGCGGAGCCGCCGGTAATGGCAATCCGCAGAAAAAAGGATTCTTCGATTGTCGTAGCGATGAATATGGTTAAAAAAGGAGAGGCCGACGCGTTTGTATCGGCAGGAAGCTCCGGAGCCATTCTCGTTGGAGGACAGGTCATTGTAGGGAGAATCAAAGGAGTGGAGAGGCCGCCCCTTGCGCCGCTTTTACCGACCAAAAAGGGATTTTCGCTTTTGATCGACTGCGGAGCAAACGTAGATGCCAGACCGTCCCATCTGGTGCAGTTTGCAAAAATGGGCTCGATCTATATGGAGCATGTCATGGGCGTGAAGAATCCGAAAGTGGCGATTGTCAATATCGGTGCTGAGGAGGAGAAGGGCAACGCCCTTGTGAAAGAGACGTTCCCGATGCTGAAGGCATGCCCGGATATTAATTTTACCGGGAGCATCGAGGCGCGCAATATTCCGTATGGTGACGCGGATGTCATTGTCTGCGAGGCTTTCGCGGGCAATATTATCCTGAAACTTTATGAGGGCGTCGGAGGGGTGCTGGTTGATAAGATCAAGGAAGGCATGATGAAGAGCCTCAGGACAAAAATCGGAGCACTGCTTGTAAAACCGGCGCTGAAGGAGACGATGAAGGGATTTGACGCAAGCGAGTACGGCGGAGCACCGCTGCTTGGTCTCAATGGCCTGGTTGTAAAGACACACGGCAACTCAAAGGCACGTGAGGTCTGCAACTCCATTATTCAGTGCGTGACCTTCAAAGAGCAGAAGATTAATGAGAAAATCAGAGAATGCATTCAGAAAGAGAAAGAATAAACTTTTAAGGAAGGAATGTAACTATGGAATTTGAAAAATTACAGGGGATTATCGCAGATGTATTAAATGTGGATGCCTCAGACATCACAATGGAGACTACATTTGTAGACGATTTGGGAGCAGATTCTTTGGACATTTTCCAGATTATCATGGGAATCGAGGAAGAATTCGATATCGAGATTGATAATGATGATGCGGAAAAAATCGTGACAGTGGGAGACGCAGTAGAGCAGATCAGAACGGCAACAAATAATTAAAACATAAATGCGGAAAAGCCCGTCAGGGCTTTTTCGTGCTAATTGGGGGTTTTATGAGAAAGATCAAAGAACTAGAAAGAACAATTGATTATCAGTTCCGGAATCCGGAACTTCTGCGTCATGCTTTGAGACACAGCTCCTATGTGAACGAAAAGCACATGAAGAAATATGAATGTAATGAGCGGCTGGAGTTTCTGGGCGATGCAGTACTTGAAGTTGTATCCAGCGAATTTCTTTTTTTTGAGTATGAGACAATGCCGGAAGGTGAACTGACCAAAAAGAGGGCAAGTATGGTATGTGAACCGGCGCTTGCTTTTTGTGCCAGAGATATCAAACTGGGGGAATATCTGATGCTCGGAAAAGGTGAAGAGGCAACGGGCGGAAGAAAACGGGATTCGGTTACATCTGACGCGATGGAAGCGCTGATTGGAGCGATTTATCTGGACGGTGGGTTTGCTAGCGCAAAAGAGTTCATTCACCGGTTTATCCTCAATGACCTGGAAAACAAGAAGCTCTTTTTTGATAGCAAGACTATCCTGCAGGAAATTGTACAGGGAAATTCTGATGATCAGGTTTCCTATGAACTGATCCGGGAGGAAGGACCGGACCACAATAAAAGTTTCTGTACGGCAGTCAGGATCGGAGAACAGATCTACGGGGAAGGCGAAGGAAGGACCAAAAAAGCATCTGAACAGCAGGCTGCATATCAGGCGATTTTGAAATTACAGGAGAAACGATAGGAGAGCTATGTATTTAAAAAGCATTGAAGTACAGGGATTTAAATCTTTTGCAAATAAAATCGTCTTTCAGTTTCATAATGGAATCACCGGCATTGTAGGGCCGAATGGAAGTGGAAAGAGCAACGTCGCGGACGCGGTCCGGTGGGTATTAGGAGAGCAGAGGGCGAAGCAGCTTCGCGGAGGCAACATGCAGGATGTCATTTTTTCAGGAACTGAGAACCGAAAGCCTCTAAGCTACGCCTCGGTCGGGATCACGCTGGACAACTCCGACCACAAGCTGCCGATTGATTTTGAGGAAGTCACTGTGACAAGAAAGCTTTATCGCTCCGGTGAGTCAGAGTACCTGATTAATGGAAGCAGCTGCAGATTGAAAGATATCAACGAGCTGTTTTATGATACCGGAATCGGGAAAGAGGGATATTCAATCATCGGACAGGGTCAGATCGATAAGATCTTAAGCGGAAAACCCGAAGACCGGAGGGAGTTGTTCGATGAGGCTGCGGGAATTGTCAAATTCAAGCGGAGAAAAAATACATCCTTGAAGAAGCTGGAAGAAGAGCAGCAGAATCTGGTACGTGTAACAGACATCCTTTCGGAGCTGGAAAAGCAGTACGGACCGCTTAAAAAGCAGTCTGAGACGGCGAGAGAGTATCTGAAGAAACGGGAAGAAATGAAAAAGCTGGACGTCAATCTGTTCCTCGTTCAGACAGAAAAGTTAAAAGCGGAAGAAAAGGAAATAGAAGAGGCTCTGGCACGTGCGCAGGAAGAGCTTGATGAATCGAGAAAGCGGTATGACGCCATGAAAGAGGAGTATGCCGAAGTAGAAAACCGGATCGGGGAGATTGACCTTCAGACGGAGACCGCGAGAAAGCAGCTGAATGATACAAGACTGATCCGGCAGCAGTATGAGAACAGCATTGACCTTCTCAAAGAGCAGATCAACAGCGTGCGGATGAACGACGCCCATTATCTGGAGCGGAAAAAGACTGTTGAGGAAGAGATCCGGAAACGGGAGACCGAGCTTGAAGAACTGAAAAGCCGGCGCGCAGATCTGGAAGCCCAGATGAGGGAGAAGGAAGCGCAGAGCGAGAAAGAAAAAGAGAATCTGACGAGCCTTCAGGAGGAGATGGCCAGGATCAGTCTTTCCAGCGAGGAAAAGAAAAACGAGATTATGAAGATTCTTTCCGTGCGGGCTTCGACAAAGGCTGAACTGCAGCGTTTTCATACGATGAAAGAGCAGATCAGGGTTCAGAAGACAGGACTTGCGCAGCAGCTCTTAACGATTACCCAGGAAACGGAAGTATACCGGACAGAATATGAAAAGTATGAAAGTGAATGGAAAGAGCTTTCCGCCCAGATCCGTACCTGTTCGGAAACGATTGCGCAGTATGAAAGTGAAATTGTAAGACTTCAGGAAGAAATTACAAAAGAAAATGGACTGATTCAGACTGGACAGAGTGCGTATCACAGAGAGCAGTCCAGACTGGAATCTTTGAAAAATATGACCGAGCGCTACGAAGGATACGGTAACAGTATCCGGAGAGTCATGGAGCAGAAAAACCGGGAGCAGGGCATCCTTGGAGTTGTGGCGGATCTGATCCGTGTAGAGAAAAAGTACGAGACTGCGGTGGAGACTGCACTCGGCGGAAGCATCCAGAATATCGTAACGAGGGATGAAGAGACCGCGAAAAGAATGATTACTTATCTGAAACAGCATAAATTCGGGCGGGCAACGTTCCTTCCTCTGACCAGCGTGAAGGGTTCCGAGTTCCCAAAGCCGGAAGTGCTCAGAGAAGACGGCGTCATCGGACTTGCCCATACGCTTGTGGAGACAGATGAAGAATTCAAAAGTCTTATGAAGAACCTTCTTGGTCGTACCGTGGTAGTGGAAAATATTGATGTGGGTATCCGTCTTGCAAGGAAATACCGCCAAACTGTCCGGATGGTGACACCGGAGGGAGAGCTTCTCAATCCGGGTGGATCCATGACAGGAGGGGCTTTTAAAAATTCCAGCAGTTTGTTAAGCAGACGGCGTGAGATTGAGGAATTTGAAAAGACCGTACAGATGCTCAAAAAGGACCTGGAGCAGACGAGGGAGTCTTTGGAGCGTCATAAAGAAGAGCGTGCCGGATATTATGCGAAAATGGACAGCCTCAAAGATGAGATGCAGAAGATATACGTCCGGCAGAATACCGCAAAGATGAATCTTTCTCAGGTACAAAGCAGGCAGAAGTCGATCCTTGACCGAAAGTCAGAGCTTTTAAAAGAAAACGAAAGCTATGAAAACCAGCTCCGGGAACTTCAGGAGAATCAGGAATCCATTGAAATCGAACTGGGAACTTCCGAAGAACTGGAAGAAAGGCTGAAAAAGGAGACGGAAGAAGAGCAGAAGGAGCTGGAGAAAAAGAAGGAAGAGGAACAGATTTTACAGAAACGTGCCGAGGACGCACATCTTGTTTTTGCGGAACTTGGACAAAAAGAAATCTTCCTGAATGAAAATCAGGAACGTATCTGGCAGGAGTATACGAAGTATACACAGGAAAAGAAACTGCTGGAGGAAAACCAGGGAGACAATAAGAAAGCGATTGCTGAAAAAGAGCAGGAGATGGAACGGGCCGGACAAAAGATCCGGGAAGCCGGAGAACTGATCGAAGAGATCGAACAGGAGATCGGGCAGTATGCCGGGGAAAAGGAAACACTTTCCCGCAGACATAAGGAATTCCTTGGAAAGCGCGATGCCATCTCGGAACAGATTTCCGATCTTGATAAAGAAACCTTCCGGCTTGGCGGAAAGAAGGACGGGCTGGAGGAGACGATGGAAAAGCAAATGAATTATATGTGGGAAGAATACGAGATCACCTATAATCATGCGCAGCAGTACCGGGATGAAAGTATTGGAGATCTGGGTTTCATGAAGAAAGAGATTCAGCGGCTTCGCTCAGAGATCCGCAGCCTTGGCAATGTCAATGTCAATGCCATTGAAGATTTTAAAAATCTGGAAGAACGGTATCTCTTTTTGAAAAACCAGCATGAAGACCTGATCGAAGCGGAGGCAACCTTAAAACAGATTATTGAAGAACTGGATACCGCCATGAGAAGGCAGTTTGAGGAACAGTTCGCAAGGATAAAAGAAGAGTTCCATAATGTTTTCCGCCAGCTCTTTGGAGGCGGAAAAGGGACACTCGAGCTTCTGGAGGACGAGGATATTCTGGAAGCGGGAATCCGGATCATTGCACAGCCGCCGGGAAAGAAGCTTCAGAATATGATGCAGCTCTCCGGTGGAGAAAAAGCGCTGACGGCGATCGCGCTTCTCTTTGCGATTCAGAATCTGAAACCGTCGCCGTTCTGTCTGCTGGACGAGATCGAAGCAGCCCTGGACGATTCCAATGTTACAAGGTTTGCGCAGTATCTTCACAGACTGACGAAAAATACGCAGTTTATTGTTATTACCCACCGGAGAGGAACAATGACAGCAGCGGACAGACTGTATGGAATTACGATGCAGGAGAAGGGAGTTTCTACGCTGGTTTCAGTAGATCTGCTTGAAAACCAGCTCAGCAAATAAAAAATAAAGGAGTAGAAGAGACTATGGCAGAGGAAAAAAAGGGATTTTTCCGGCGGCTTGTGTCAGGCCTGACAAAAACAAGGCAGAATATCGTTTCCGGCCTTGACAGCCTGTTCAGCGGGTTTTCCAAAATTGATGAAGACTTTTATGAAGAGCTGGAAGAGATCCTGATTATGGGAGATCTCGGCGTCAAGGCGACCTATTCGATCCTTGATGACCTTAGAGAAAAGGTGAAAGAACAGCATATCAAGGATCCGGCTGACTGCAAACAGCTTCTGATTGACAGTATCAAGGAGCAGATGCAGATCGGGGAGACAGCATATGAGTTTGAAAATCAGAAATCCGTAGTACTGGTGATTGGAGTTAACGGGGTAGGAAAAACGACGACCATCGGTAAGCTTGCAGGGAAGCTTCGCGGTGAAGGGAAAAAAGTTGTGATCGCAGCGGCGGACACATTCCGTGCCGCGGCGGGAGAACAGCTGAAAGAATGGGCAGACCGGGCAAATGCAGAGTTTATCGGGGGACAGGAAGGCTCTGATCCGGCAGCTGTCGTGTACGATGCGGTTGCGGCCGCAAAGGCAAGGAAGGCGGATGTTCTGCTGTGTGATACGGCGGGGCGTCTTCATAATAAAAAGAATCTGATGGAAGAGCTGAAAAAGATCAATCGTGTCATTGAGAGAGAGTATGCTGACGCGTACAGAGAAACCCTGGTGGTTCTGGATGGAACAACAGGGCAGAACGCACTTTCGCAGGCAAAACAGTTTGCGGAGGCGGCAGACATTACGGGAATCGTTCTGACAAAAATGGATGGAACCGCAAAAGGGGGAATTGTGGTAGCAATTCAGTCGGAACTTGGCATTCCGGTCAAATATATCGGAGTCGGAGAAAGTATCGATGATCTGCAGAAATTTGATTCCGATGATTTTGTCAATGCCCTTTTTACGACAGAGGAGCATCCGGAGGAAGAAACAGAATAAACATGACACAGAGGAAAGAAGGTTACAGCCATGATGACATTGGAAAAATTTGAAGAAGCAAGTGAGCTTGTAAAAAAAGTCACAAATCCGACAAAACTGGTCTACAGTGAATACCTGAGCGAGGAAACAGGTGGAAAGATTTATCTGAAGCCGGAAAACATGCAGCATACGGGCGCGTACAAAATCCGCGGCGCCTATTATAAGATCAGTACGCTGTCCGAGGAGGAAAAGCAGAAAGGACTGATCACGGCTTCCGCAGGAAATCATGCCCAGGGCGTTGCCTACGCGGCAAAGATGTTCGGATGCAAGGCAACAATCGTTATGCCGACCGTTACGCCGCTGATCAAGGTAAACCGAACAAAGAATCTGGGAGCGGATGTCGTTCTTTACGGAGATGTTTATGATGATGCATGTGACAAGGCCTACGAGCTTGCCGAAGAGCATGGATACACATTCGTCCATCCGTTCGACGACCTGGATGTAGCGACGGGCCAGGGAAGTATCGCCATGGAGATCGTTCAGGAGCTTCCGACTGTTGATTATATCTTTGTCCCGGTAGGAGGAGGCGGACTGATTGCAGGTGTAGCAACCCTTGCAAAGATGCTTAATCCGAAGATCAAAGTCATCGGCGTGGAGCCTTCAGAAGCAGCCAGTATGAAAGCAGCTCTGAAAGCAGGAGAACCGGTAACCCTTCCAAGCGCCAATACGATTGCGGACGGTACTGCGGTAAAACGCGTGGGAAGCCAGACCTTTGAGTATGTACAGAAAAATGTGGATCAGATACTGACAGTCGATGATGATGACCTGATCGGCGTTTTCCTGGATATGGTAGAGAATCACAAGATGGTTGTGGAAAATTCCGGTCTGCTTTCTGTAGCAGCGCTCAGACAGATGAATCTGGAAGGGAAAAAGGCAGTCTGCATCCTGAGCGGAGGAAACATGGATGTGATCACCATGGCTTCCATCGTACAGCACGGACTGATCCAGAGAGACCGGATCTTTTCTGTTTCTGTTCTGCTTCCGGATAAGCCGGGCGAACTGGTACGCGTGGCAAAGACTATCGCGGACGCACAGGGCAATGTCATCAAGCTGGAACACAACCAGTTTGTAAGCACAAACAGAAATGCGGCTGTAGAGCTGAGAGTAACCATGGAAGCATTTGGAACAGAGCACAAACATGAGATTCTGCAGGCTCTGGAAAACAACGGATTCCGTCCGAAGCTGGTTACAACAAAACTGTATTAAAGAAAAGGAGGGAGCAGATTGCCGGGAAAACTGCCTGAAACAGGTTTCTTATACACCGATCAGCAGGGCACGATCTACCGTTTCATCGGCACGTCCAGACACTGGCAGACGATGGAAGAGCTTTTGATTTTTCAAGAGGAGGAAGAGAAGACCCTCTATGCTGTTCCGGTTCCTGATTTTACAAAAGAATTCCAAAAAGCAGAAAACGGGCATACATCGGATCTGCTTCTCCGATTTCTGGAGGCAGATTCCAATGAAGAAAAGCTCTCGATTCTTCAGAAAAACCGTCCGGAAGTAACAGAAGACCTGCTGGAGGCTGCCGCCCAGAGCATGGACTACGCCCTGAGCGGAGAAAGCGAAGAAATGCAGTTTCTGGATTTTGAGAACTATCTTCGGACAAAAATCAAATATGAACGTAAGAGAAGGTAACTACTTTTAAACTGGAAAGAGATCCTGCATGGCGCAGGATCCTTTTTGTTTATCAGAAAACTTCGCTGGTTATAAAAATATCAAACTTCGGGTTGACATACTTTGTATAATTGTATACAATTATACAAAGCGAAAAGGAGTGTATAAAATGGATAATAGAAAAGTTTACATGAACCATCACAATAATTTACTGCAGCTCGAAGAACATATGTATCCGCTGGTGGACGTAGATAAGCCGAATATATTCAGGAATCTGTTTCCATATGACGAAGTTCCGAAAATCGCGTTCAACGATCGAATCGTACCGCATTCAATGCCGGACGAGATCTGGATTACGGATACAACATTCCGTGACGGGCAGCAGTCCAGAGCGCCGTATACGACAGAGCAGATTGTGACGATTTATGACTACCTGCACCGTCTGGGCGGTCCAAAGGGAAAGATCCGTCAGAGTGAGTTTTTCCTTTACAGTAAAAAAGACAGGGATGCTGTTTACCAGTGTCTGGAGAAAGGATATGAGTTTCCGGAAGTTACAAGCTGGATCCGGGCAAATAAGAAGGACTTTGAGCTGGTAAAAGAGATCGGACTGAAAGAGACAGGGATTCTTGTAAGCTGTTCCGATTATCACATTTTCTATAAACTCAAGATGACAAGGCGGGAGGCGCTTAACCATTATCTTTCGATTATCCGTCAGTGTCTGGAAATCGGGATCAGCCCGAGATGCCATCTGGAGGATATTACAAGATCAGACATTTACGGTTTCGTGATTCCGTTTTGTCTGGAACTGATGAATCTGATGGAAGAATATCAGATTCCGATTAAAATCCGTGTCTGTGACACGATGGGATACGGAGTCAACTATCCGGGAGCGGTGATTCCGCGGTCTATTCCGGGTATAATCTACGGATTGATGATCCATGCCGGAGTACCGAGTGAACTCATCGAGTTCCACGGGCACAATGACTTTTACAAGGCAGTCAGCAATGCAACGACCGCATGGCTTTATGGAGCAAGCGGCGTAAACTGTTCTCTCTTTGGAATCGGAGAACGTACAGGAAATACACCACTGGAAGCAATGGTATTTGAATATGCGCAGCTTCGGGGAACACTGGACGGCATGGAGACGACTGTCATCACAGAGCTTGCCGAGTACTATGAAAAGGAGATCGGCTACCATATTCCGGAGCACACGCCGTTTGTGGGAAAGAACTTTAATGTGACAAGGGCCGGAATCCATGCGGACGGACTTCTGAAAAACGAAGAGATCTACAATATTTTTGACACCGGAAAGTTTCTGAACCGGCCGGCCGTAGTATCAGTGTCCAACACATCCGGCATCGCAGGAATTGCCCACTGGATCAATACCTACTACAAGCTTCCGGAGGACAGAAAAGTCGGAAAAGACTCCGAGCTGGTTGTGGCAGTGAAGGAATGGGTGGATAAGCAGTATGACGACGGACGTGTAACTGTGATGACGGACGAAGAAATGGTTCAGAAGATCACGGAAATCTGCCGTGAGAAGTCAATCATTCTTTAATAGAAGGAAGTAACAGTCATGGAAGAATATCAAGATTATTCTTTGAGCGGAAAGGTGTTTCGGACACTGAGTGAACAGATCCTTTCCGGGAAATATCAAAAAGGAGACGAACTCCGGGAAGTGACCGTGGGAAAAGAGCTGGGAGTCAGCAGGACTCCGGTCAGAGAAGCCTTCAGGAAGCTGGAACTGGAAGGACTGGTGACCAGTATTCCAAACAAAGGCACGTATGTCAACGGCATTTCCAGGGAGGACGTTCAGGATATCTATATGATCCGGTCCAGGCTGGAAGGGCTTGCGGCCCGGCTTGCGACAAGACGGATTACGAAGGAGCAGATTGACGAGATGGAAGAGATGATTCTTCTCTCCGAATTTTATCTGAAAAAGGGGATGACCGAACAGCTTTCCACTCTGGACGGAAAGTTCCACTTTATCCTTTATGAAGCCTGCGGAAGCAGGATGTTGAAAAATGTACTGACGGATTTCCACCGCTATGTCCAGATGGCGAGGAGGATGTCCGTTAAAGTGGAAAACCGTGCGGAAAAATCCATCAGGGAACATTCGGAGATCCTCTCGGCAATCCGGGACAAGGATGAAGACAGGGCGGAGAAACTGATGGAAGAGCATATCCGCCATGTTGTTCAGAATTTACATCTGGAAGAAATCTAAAAAAAAAGAAAGGGATGGTATGATGGCAAAGATACAGATGCAGACACCAATCGTTGAGATGGATGGAGACGAGATGACAAGAATTCTCTGGAAGATGATCAAGGATCATCTGCTCCTGCCTTTTATTGATCTGAATACGGAGTATTACGATCTTGGGCTGGAACACCGTAATGAGACTGATGACCAGGTGACGATTGACAGTGCGCTTGCAACGAAAAAGTATAAAGTGGCCGTAAAATGTGCGACCATCACCCCAAATGCAGCGCGGATGGAAGAATATGATTTGAAAGAGATGTGGAAGAGCCCGAACGGGACGATTCGTGCGATTCTGGATGGAACCGTATTCCGTGCACCGATTGTCGTAAAAGGAATTGAGCCGTGCGTCAGAAACTGGAAAAAACCGATCACCATTGCAAGACATGCTTACGGGGATGTGTATAAAGGAACGGAAATGAAAATCCCTGGAAAAGGAAAGGCAGAGCTTGTCTACACCGCTGAGGACGGAAGCGAGACAAGAGAACTGATCCATGAGTTTGACGGACCCGGCATCATTCAGGGAATGCACAATATCAACAAGTCCATCGAAAGTTTTGCAAGGAGCTGTTTCCACTATGCACTGGACACGAAACAGGATCTCTGGTTTGCAACGAAAGATACGATTTCAAAGAAATACGACCATACATTCAAGGATATCTTTCAGGAGATCTTTGACGCGGAATTTAAAGAGCAGTTTGAACAGGCGGGAATTACGTATTTCTACACACTGATTGACGACGCGGTGGCACGTGTAATGAAATCAGAAGGCGGATATATCTGGGCATGCAAAAACTATGACGGAGATGTTATGAGTGATATGATTTCCTCCGCATTCGGCTCCCTTGCCATGATGACGTCCGTTCTTGTCTCACCGGATGGATACTATGAGTACGAGGCAGCTCATGGAACAGTTCAGAGACATTATTATAAACACCTGAAAGGGGAGGAGACATCCACCAACTCCGTGGCAACGATCTTTGCATGGAGCGGGGCTCTCAGAAAGCGCGGAGAACTGGATGGAAACAAGGAGCTTCAGGAGTTTGCGGACCGGCTTGAAAAAGCGACTATCGATACCATCGAAGCGGGCGAAATGACAAAAGACCTGGCGCTGATAACGACTTTGAAAGATCCGGTTGTATTAAACAGCGAAGACTTTATCAAAGCCATCGCAAAACGGCTTGCATAAAAAGAAGTCAAAATCAAAGAGAGCATAGAAAAAGAGGCAGACCCGTGTTATAAACGGGCTTCGGCCTCTTTTCTGCTGCTCTTATTCCGCGAGAGATTCCCACTGTTCATAGAGAGTCTCAAGCTCTGCTGTGATGTTGTCCTTTTCTTTTGCCAGCTCCTGGCACCGGACGGAATTGGAATATACATCTTCGTGGGTCATCAGTTCATCGATCTCACCGCACCGGGTTTCCAGAGTCTCAATCCGCTCTTCGGTCCGCTTCAGATCGTTCTGGCGTTTCCTCTCCTTCGCCTGCGCTTCCTTCTGAGCCTTCCAGTCCAGCTTTCCGGCCGAAGCCTGAGTGTCTGTGGAAGACGGCGTATCTGCTGCGGCAGGAGCAGCGTAAACAGCGGTAAGTTCCTCTTTCTTTTCAAGATAATAATCATAATTTCCGATGTAGTTGACAAATTTCTGATTGACCAGTTCCAGAATTCTCGTGGCAGTTTCGTTGATGAAATACCGGTCATGGGAAACATAAAGTACCGTGCCGGTGTAATCATTCAATGCGTGCTCCAGGATTTCTTTGGATGCAACATCAAGATGGTTGGTCGGCTCGTCGAGAATGAGGAAATTGGCCTCGGAAAGCATCAATTTTGCAAGAGAGACACGTCCACGTTCCCCGCCGCTCAAGTCTCCAATCAGCTTGTAGACATCATCCCCGGTGAAGAGAAAGGCTGCAAGCATATTCCGGATCTGGGTATTCGTAAGGGACGGATAATCGTCCGATATCTCATCAAAAACCGTTTTGTCCATGTGAAGGACATGGTGTTCCTGGTCGTAGTAACCGATAGTGACATTGGAGCCAAGGGTGAAAGTTCCGGAATCCGCAGGAATGACTTCATTCAGGATTTTCAGAAGTGTCGTCTTTCCGGTACCATTGTCCCCGATAATCGCAACGTGTTCTCCACGTTTGATTTCAAAGCTGATGTCTTCAAAGAGCGTCTGATTCGGGAAAGCTTTGCTGAGGTGATCAACACGGAGCACATCATTTCCGCTGACAACAGAAGGCTCCAGCTTTAAATGCATATCTGAAGCAAGTTCCACCGGCTTTTCAATCCGCTCAATCTTTGCAAGCATCTTTTCCCGGCTCTCGGCCCGTTTGATGGACTTTTCCCGGTTGAAGGAACGAAGTTTTTCAATGACCGCTTCCTGATGCTTGATTTCCTGCTGCTGGTTAAGGTATTCTTTCAGCCTTGCATCCCGGAGCATCTGTTTTTTCTTCGCAAACTCCTGATAGTTACCAAGATACATAGTGAGCGTGCCGGCTTCGATTTCAATGATCTTTGTAACGACCCTGTTCAAAAAATACCGGTCGTGGGAGACAATCAGGACCGCTCCGGGGTAGTTCAGAAGATAGGTCTCAAGCCATGCAATCGAATGCAGATCAAGATGATTGGTCGGCTCATCCAGAAGCAGAATATCCGGTTTGGTAAGCAGAAGTTTTCCCAGAGAAACACGGGTTCGCTGCCCTCCGGAAAGGGAAGCGACCGGCTTTTCAAAATCTTCTTCTGTAAATCCCAGTCCCTTCAGGACTCCGGTGATTTCACTTTGATAGGCATAGCCGTTTTCCCGTTCAAACCGGGAAGTCAGATTGTGATAAGCGGCAAGCCTGTCCTCCAGATGGGATCCGGATAAAGTCTGAAGCTCAGCCTCAATTTTGCGGATCTGGCTTTCCATATCGATCAGATACTGTTTGGAAGTCTGCATTTCCTCATAGACTGTACGTGTGCTGTCCGTCATGGGATGCTGGGAAAGATACCCGAGCTGTTTCCCTTTTGCGAGAATAATATCCCCGGAATCTGCCGGAATCTCTCCGGTAATCATTTTCAAAATGGTAGATTTTCCGGCACCGTTTAAACCTGTCAGAGCCGCTTTCTCGTGATCCTCTATATGAAAAGAGCCATGTCTTACAATGACCTGGTCCCCAAACGATTTTTCCAGATTGTGACATGCAAGTATCATAGTATCCTCCTCTGATAAAACAAAAGTACCGTATTCATTATAACGGAATTTGTACAAAATACAACATAAAATCCCATAATAAGTTTGACTTTATTTCAAGTATTACATATAATAAAAGTATTGAAAAGAACAGGAAGGTGCTAAAAGTGGAAGGAAGAGGAATTTCTCAGGCAGTTATCAGAAGACTGCCTCGATACTACAGATACTTGGGAGAATTACTGGAAGACGGTGTAGAGCGCATTTCCTCCAACGACTTGAGCAAACGCATGAAAGTCACTGCTTCCCAGATCCGCCAGGATTTGAATAATTTCGGCGGTTTTGGTCAGCAGGGGTATGGATATAATGTGAAATATTTGCACTCGGAGATTGGAAAGATCCTGGGGCTGGACAGAGAACATAATATGATTATTATCGGAGCCGGAAACCTTGGACAGGCGCTGGCAAACTATACCGCTTTTGAGCGCAGCGGATTTATGCTGAAGGGTCTGTTTGATGTCAACCCGACTTTGGCAGGTGTTACGGTCCGCGGAATCGAGATCCGTATGATGGACGAGCTGAAAAGTTTCATCAGGAATAATGACATTGAAATTGCGATTCTGACGATACCGAAGACGAAGGCGGTGGCAGTAGCCAATATGCTCGTGGAAAACGGTATCCGTGCAATCTGGAATTTTGCGCATACGGATCTGAATCTTCCGGATAATGTTGTTGTGGAAAACGTACATCTTTCCGAGAGTCTGATGCGGCTCTCCTACAATGTACTCCGCTATGAGGAAAAACATCAGAAGAAAAAATAAGAGAAAAGAAGGACGTGAGAGATTCGTACAACAGATGCGGGACTCCGCGTCTTTTTTCTGTATCCCGGAATGAAAGCGGGGAAAGGAGCGGTAAAGATGAAATATATCATTGATGGCAGGACAATGAAAGCAGCGGATGCATACACGATCGGGACGATCGGGATTCCGTCTCTTGTCCTGATGGAACGGGCGGCTCTGAAAGTGGTAGAGGCAGCCGAAAGGGAGAGGCTTAACCTGTCGAAAAGCCTGATTGTGTGCGGAAGCGGAAACAACGGAGGCGACGGGTTTGCAGTGGGAAGACTGCTTCTGGAAAAAGGATACGGAGTGACTGCCGTACTGGTTGGGAATCCGGACCATTGTACCGAAGAGACAAAGACACAGATTCAGATTTTTGAGGCAGTCGGAGGAACCGTAAAACGGGAAATCCCGGAGGGAAGGTACACGGCTGTATTTGATGCTGTATTTGGTATCGGACTGAGCAGGCCGGTCGAAGGGCGCTACGCGGGGATTCTGGAGCAGATGAACAGACTGGACGCAGCGAAAATAGCGGTGGATATTCCGTCCGGAATTGATGCGGGGAACGGAGAGATTCTGGGGACGGCATTTCGCGCGGATCTGACGGTGACATTTGCATACCAGAAGGCAGGGATGGTTCTGTATCCGGGAGCTTTCTGCGCCGGAAAGGTCTGTGTGGAAGATATCGGAATTTATCTGCGCGGCGGCGTGGAAGGAACACGGTATCTGACTTATGAAAGAAAGGACGTAGGAAGGCTCTGTCCGCAGCGAAAAGACGATGCACATAAAGGAACTTACGGAAAAGTGCTGATGATTACCGGAAGCCAGGGCATGGCAGGCGCCGCGATTCTTTCCGCGAAGGCGGCATACCGGATGGGAAGCGGACTGGTACGTATACTGACGCCGGAATCCAACCGGGAAGTACTTCAGGCAACCCTGCCGGAAGCAGTCATAACGCCTTACGGAGAGGATCTGAAAAACCAGCTGGAGGAACTTCTGAACTGGGCGGATGTGATCTGCGCCGGATGTGGACTGGGGACGGATATACAGGCCGGTATGATAATAGAACATCTGCTCGTGTATCTGGGCACGCACAGAAAATACTGCGTGATGGATGCGGATGGCCTGAATCTAATTTCCGGAATGGAAGAAGAAAGAAGAAACACATATCTAAAAGCAGCGGGAAGCAGCCTGATCTTTACGCCTCACATCAGGGAATTCGCGCGTCTTCTTGGGAAAACGACGGAAGAAACGAAAAAAAACAGGATTGGACTTGCGCAAGAGTATGCCAAAACCTATAATATAATACTAACAGCAAAAGATGCCAGAACAGTTGTGGCAGGAGAAGGCAGGATTCCATATCTGAATACATCCGGGAACGGTGCGATGGCAAAAGCAGGTTCCGGGGATGTACTTGCAGGTATGATTACAGGCTGCCTGGCCCTTGGAATGGACCGCTTTGACGCTGCGGCGCTTGGTGTATTTATACATGGGCTGTGCGGAGACGAGGCAAGGGAAAAACTCGGGGCGCACAGCGTGCTTGCCGGGGACCTGATCGAGATGGCATCAGCTGTTTTACAGGAAATCGAGCGAAGAAAGGTTCAGTCAAAATGAAAAAGTACAGCAGAGTATGCGCAAAAATCAATTTGAATCATATTACATATAATATAGAACAGATGAGGAAACATATCTCACCGGATACGAAGATGATTCTGGTAGTAAAAGCGGACGGTTACGGCCACGGGGCATCACGGATCGCAAAAGAGACTCAGAATCTGGACTGCGTCTGGGGATACGCGACCGCAACGCTTGACGAGGCGGTGCTTCTGAGAAAGGCAGGAATTGAGAAACCGGTTCTTGTTCTCGGATGTACCTTTCCGGAGCAGTATGAGGAGGCGGTGGAAAACGAGATACGCATGACAGTCTACACTGAAGAGTCTGCGAAAGCGATCTCCGCCCTGGCATCCGCAAAGCAGAAAAAAGCATGGATTCACGTCAAGCTGGACACGGGGATGTCAAGACTCGGATTTCAGACAGGTGAAGATTCTCTGGATGCCATCGAACGGATTTTTCATCTCCCGGATCTTGAGATGGAAGGCATTTTTACTCATTTTGCAAAAGCAGACGAGGCAGATAAGTCCTTTACAAACAAGCAGATGGAACAATATATCTGGATGACAGACCGGTTAAAGGATAGAGGCATCGAGCCGAAATACCGCCACTGCTCCAACAGTGCCGGAATTATCGATCATCCGGAGGCCAATCTGGATCTTGTACGGGCGGGTATTGCTCTTTACGGGCTCTATCCATCTGACGAGGTGAAGAAAGACCGTCTGGATCTGAAGCCGGCACTGTCGCTGGTAAGCAGTATTGTACATATCAAATGGATCGAGCCCGGAGCTGTTGTAAGTTACGGCGGGTGCTTCCGGGCCGGGAAACGGACCCGCGTGGCAACGATCCCTGTCGGATATGCGGACGGATACCCGAGGAGTCTCTCGGACAAGGGCTATGTCCTGATCCGGGGAAAGAGGGCTCCGATTCTTGGCAGAGTCTGCATGGATCAGATGATGGCAGATGTGACAGAGATCGAAGATGCAGATTTCCTGGATGAAGTCGTACTGGTAGGGAAAAGCGGCGGGGAACAGATTGCAGTGGAAGATTTAAGTGCACTGTCCGGAAGGTTTAACTATGAGTTTCTCTGCGATCTCGACAAGAGGATACCAAGAGAATATATCAAAGACGGAAAAGTCATTGAGCAGATTGACTATTTTGCATAAAAAAGACGGCCGGCTTTTGGAATACTTCAAAGTAAAGGTGGAAATACTCACTATATCTTAGAAAATGGAGTGTGAAGAAAGTGCAGCAGGTTCATCGTGGAGATATTTTTTATGCGGATTTAAGTCCGGTGGTTGGTTCCGAACAGGGAGGCATCCGCCCGGTTCTTGTTATACAGAATGAGATGGGAAACAAACACAGCCCGACGGTAATCTGCGCGGCGATCACGTCACGGATGCATAAGTCAAAGCTCCCGACCCACGTGGAGATCGACGCAAGAAGATATGGTGTAGTAAAAAATTCGGTTGTTCTACTGGAGCAGATCCGTACAATCGATAAACAAAGATTAAAGGAAAGTGTGTGCCACCTGGATCAGGAAATCATGAAAAAAGTGGATGAGGCACTGAAGATCAGTATTGCACTTTCTACATAGAAGGAGAAAATATGGACCAACGGGATACAATTAGAAAAGAGGTTCTGGAAAATCTCAAAGAAGGGGAAAAGGACGGCAGTATTCAGGAGATGGAGTACCGGATGATCCGTAATGTCTTTTCGTTCCGGGATAAAGATGCAAAGGAAGTCATGACTCACAGGAAAAATATTGTCGCATTAAACTGCAATGATATTTTGGAAGAGGTGGCAGCTTTTGCATCCAGGGCAAAATATTCCAGATTTCCTGTCTATGAAGAGGAAATCGACAATATACTTGGCATCATTCATATCCGGGATATTATGAAGCTCTATCTGAATCCCGAAATGAGGGGCAAGAAACTTGGAGAAATCCGGGACGCGTTCATGCCGGTATGTTTTATTCCGGAAACGAGGAAGATCAGCCGCCTTTTCATGCAGATGAAGGCAAAACAGATCCATTTGTGCGTTGTGATTGACGAGTACGGTCAGACAGCAGGACTCGTCGCCATGGAAGATATTATTGAAGAAATTATGGGAAATATCCGGGACGAATACGATGAGGAAGAAGAGATGATCCGAAAAAACGAGGACGGTTCCTACGAGGTGAACGGTCTGTGCGGGCTTACCGAACTCTCGGACGTACTTGGTATTGTTTTTCAGGATGAAGACGAGGACAATGAGTATGAGACATTAAATGGATTTCTGATTGTAAAGCTTGAGAGGATTCCTGCAGAAGACGAGCTGTGCAGTGTTTCCTACGAGGGCTATCTGTTTGAGATCAAGGAAGTGGACAACAATATTATCCAAAAGGTGAAGATTACAAAAACGGAACTTGTCACGGAATCGAAAGAATGATAAAATTAAGAACATGAGTTTTCCTGAAGAAGGAAGAGAGATTACATACGAAGAGAGGTAGAGAACATGTCAGGACATTCCAAATTCGCAAATATTAAGCATAAAAAGGAAAAAAATGATGCTGCAAAGGGAAAGATTTTCACAAAGATCGGGCGTGAGATCGCTGTAGCAGTCAAAGAAGGAGGCGGAGCGGATCCTGCGAACAACAGCAGACTCCGCGATGTGATTGCGAAGGCAAAAGCAAACAACATGCCAAACGACAATATTGAGCGAAGCATTAAAAAGGCAGCCGGAGACGCGGATGCCAACAATTACGAAAGAGTCGTATATGAAGGATATGGGCCGAACGGAACAGCTATTATTGTAGAGGCGCTGACCGACAATAAAAACCGTACAGCTTCCAATGTCAGAAGTGCATTTACAAAAGGAAACGGAAATATCGGGACACCAGGATGCGTATCCTTTATGTTTGACAAGAAGGGACAGATTCTGATCGACAGGGAAGAGTTTGAGATGGACGCGGATGAGCTGATGATGCTGGCGCTTGACGCGGGAGCCGAGGACTTCGCGGAAGAGGAGGACAGCTTTGAGATTATCACAGATCCGGACAGCTTTTCCGAGGTACGTGAGAAGCTGGAAGCAGCAGGCATCCCTATGATGGAAGCCTCTGTGACCATGATTCCTCAGACCTATGTAGAGCTGACAGACGAGACGGATATCAAAAACATTCAGAAAACACTGGATCTTCTCGATGACGATGATGATGTGCAGGAAGTATACCATAACTGGGAAGAGTAAAGCGTTTTGGAATATACTGTAAGGGAGGGGTCCTATGCAGGCAGGACCAGAAAAACGGATGATTTCCATGTTCAACGAGGCCATGGAACTGTCGGGGCGCTTTCGAAAGAATACATATGAACCGGCCTTCCGTGAGTTTTTCAGGAGACGCAGTACAGATCTTGAAGAACTCCTCAGCGAGATCCGGGGGACGGAAGAAAAAAGTCAGGAAGAGCTGATTGCCCGGGCCGGAAAAAGCGTTCCGGATTATGTGGATGAAAAGCTTGAAGAGATCGCAGGAAAACGGAAAAGGGAGAATCAGGTTATGGATTATAATCTTGCACTTGTAACCTTTTTCATTCCGCTTCTGTTACACAGCAGGGAACCGGAACTGGAAGCTGTGGCAGACCAGACAATTAAGAACTGGAATCAGCTTGAGAATGTGACCATGAAGATCGGAAAGTCTACTTTTGAAGAGATCAACGGCGGATTCCGAAACCGGCTTTGTTATGTGACAACAGCCGTCTGCCGTTCACTGGATAAACCGGACGGGTGTTATGAGCTGAAAACTCTTCGGGACTACCGGGATAGATATCTGGCATCTTCTCCGGGAGGCAGGGAGACAATCCGCGAGTATTACAATATTGCACCGACGATTGTAAAAAGAATCGAACGGCAGAAAAATGCGGATGAGATTTACCGAAAGATCTGGAAAGAATATCTGGAGCGGTGCATCGGACTGAT
Source organism: Drancourtella sp. An57 (assembly GCF_002161525.1). NCBI lineage: Bacteria > Bacillati > Bacillota > Clostridia > Eubacteriales > Oscillospiraceae > Drancourtella > Drancourtella sp. An57. The sequence continues at coordinate 143,309 of NZ_NFHY01000002.1, read as the reverse complement.
CGAAACCGGTAAGATGGAAGAATGCAGAGAAGTATATACAAAGATGGTACACGAACTGGAACGGGAATATTTGTTTTCCTGATCCGGTAAAGAAAATACAGGAGGAGCAAGGGTATGAGTGAACAGTTTAATATCGAAACAAAATGTATCCAGTCAGGCTGGAAACCAAAAAAGGGAGAACCGAGAATCCTTCCGATTTATCAGAGTACGACATTTAAGTACGATACAAGCGAACAGATGGGACGTCTGTTTGACCTGGAAGACAGCGGATATTTCTACACAAGACTGCAGAATCCGACAAATGATGCAGTAGCGGAAAAGATCTGCGAACTGGAAGGCGGTTATGCCGCCATGCTGACATCGTCCGGACAGGCAGCAAATTTTTATGCTGTTATGAACATTGCAGAGGAAGGAGACCATATCGTATGTTCGTCTGCTCTCTATGGAGGCACCTATAATCTGTATGCACACACCATCCGTAAAATGGGTGTGGAAGCTACTTTTGTGGATCCGGACTGTTCGGAAGAAGAGTTAAACGCAGCATTCCGTGAAAATACGAAAGCTGTAGTCGGTGAGACGATCGCCAATCCTGCACTGACAGTACTGGACATTGAGAAATTTGCAAAGGCGGCACATGCACACGGTGTTCCGCTGATTGTGGATAATACATTTGCGACTCCGATCAACTGCCGCCCGTTTGAGTGGGGAGCAGACATTGTCACCCATTCTACAACAAAATACATGGATGGACATGCCATGACAGTCGGCGGGGCAATCGTAGACAGCGGAAACTTCGACTGGAGTGCCCATGCGGATAAATTCCCGGGACTGACACAGCCGGACGAAACATACCATGGAATTGTCTATACGGAAAAATTCGGAAAAGGAGCATACATCACCAAGGCGACAGCACAGCTGATGCGTGACCTGGGATCGATTCAGTCTCCTCAGAATGCATTCCTTTTAAATATCGGTCTGGAGACTCTGCACCTGAGAATGCCGCGCCACTGCGAGAATGCAAAGAAAGTCGCTTCTTATCTGAAAGGACATGATAAAGTTGCCTGGGTAAACTGCGCGATGCTGGAAGGGGATAAATACCATGATCTGGCAGCGAAATACATGCCAAACGGTACCTGCGGTGTGATTACGTTCGGTTTAAAAGGCGGAAGAGATGCGTCTGTAAAAATGATGGACAATCTGAAGCTTGCGGCCATCGTTACCCATGTGGCAGATGCCAGAACATGCGTACTTCACCCGGCAAGTCATACACACCGGCAGATGAATGATCAGGAACTACTGGAAGCAGGAGTACAGCCGGATCTGATCCGTTTCAGCGTTGGCATTGAAAATGCTGACGATATTATTGCGGATCTGGAACAGGCACTTGCGCTCGTTTAATGCATATTTCAAAAAACACCTCCGCATACTAAGCAGAAAATGTGGAGGTGTTTTTTATGGAAAATCAGGAAAAACAGGAAAAAGAAACCGAACAGATCAAAGAAACCGGAAGCCTGGAACTGGAAGGCAGACACGGAAACTACAAGGTCTATCTGCTTACTATTATCGGTGAGATTGAAGGGCATGAAGCGGTATCCGGAAATACGAAAGCAACCAAATATGAGCATCTTCTTCCGAAACTTGCGGAGATTGAGTCAAATGACGAGATTGAAGGAGTACTGATCCTGCTCAATACTCTGGGAGGGGACGTGGAGGCCGGACTTGCCATTGCGGAGATGATTTCATCTTTGAGCAAACCGACCGTATCCCTTGTTCTTGGAGGAAGTCACTCGATCGGAGGACCGCTTGCCGTATCGGCAGACTATTCCTTTATTGTGCCGAGCGGAACGATGATCGTGCATCCTGTCCGGTCCAACGGTATGTTTATCGGAGTGATTCAGAGTTACCGCAATATGGAACGAACCCAGGACAGGATCACCAGATTTATTTCCGGACATTCCAGAATCACACAGGAAAGGCTTGAGGAACTGATGCTGGATTCTTCACAGCTTGTCAAAGATGTAGGAACACTCCTCGAGGGAGAAGATGCCGTCAGAGAGGGCATTATTGATGAAGTCGGGGGAATACGGGAAGCATTTGCAAAAATCTATGAACTGATCGAGAAGCGTTCGGATGAAAAGAAAACAGAAAAACACAGCGGGAATGCCGTTGAAAATAGATAATGACATCATATTTTAAAAATGCTATAATGAAACATAAGCGAAAAACCCGCAAAAAGCGGGAAAGCAGCAAGGGGGATCTTTCATGGCCCAGAAGACGCCACAGAAAAAGAAGAAAAAAACAACAACAAAGAGAACAGGGGCAAAATCCACCCGGACAAGGGCAAAATCCAGCCGTTCCGGCCGTCCTACAAAGGCCGAACTGGAAAGAGAGGCGATTGTCAGAGAAGAGATCGTTATACTGGTGGCACTGGCACTTTCGATTCTTCTGCTGATCAGTAACTTTGGACTTGGAGGGGCTGTAGGCAGAGTTATTGCGGATTTTATGGAAGGAATTTTTGGACAGCTCTCCTATATTTTCCCGTTCCTTTTCTTCGCGGGCATCGCATTTGTTATTTCCAACAGAGGGAACACAAAGGCATATACGAAACTGGGAGCAGCAGTGGTGCTTGTCATATTGATCTGCTCATTTCTGGAACTTGTCAACCGGGCAGGAGGAAGCATCGGCGAGGTGATTGCGGGGCTGATGGTACCGGCGCTTGGAATTGTAGGTTCCTATGTAGTAATTGTAATTCTGATGCTGATCTGTCTGATTCTGATTACACAGCGTTCTCTTCTGAAGAGTATGCAGAGAGCCGGACAGAACATTCAGACAAAGGCAAAATCCGGAAGGGAGCACCGAAAGGCACAGCGTGAGGAGAAGAAAAAGGAAAAGGCGGTAAAACGCCAGGAACACAAAGTGGAAGGTGTTTCTTTTGACACAACACTGGAAGGACGCAATCCGGAGATCCAGGAACTTGTGATCAAAGAGGATAAAAAAGAAAAGAAAAGAGCAGCGAAAGCTGAGAAAAATAAAAAAGCAGAAGCAGAATCTGTCAGGGCACCGGAAGAGGAGCTTACCATTACAAGAGAAGAAACGTATGGGACAGAAGACGGCGTTTCGGCGGAGGCTTATGAGGCAGTTCCTGATCTTTCCGAACTTCCGGAGGAGGGAATTACCTTTATGAAAGAACCGGCTGCATCATCCAGGACTGCTTCTGCACAGGCTGCGGCACCGGATGCATCTGTATTTCAGGCGGAGGAACAGAAGAACAGAGCTGCCGAGAAAGCACTGGAGGCAGAGGCCCGTAAGAACGTAACAGCGGAGATTGAGAAGTCGATTGCAAAACCGGCTCCGGTCTACCATGCTCCGCCGATGAGTCTGTTAAAGCACGGCACAAAGGGAGCCGGAGATTCGGATGCCCATCTTCGTGAGACCGCGGCAAAGCTTCAGCAGACATTAAAGACATTTGGCGTCAATGTGACGGTGACGAACGTCAGCTGCGGACCGTCAGTGACCCGTTATGAGGTACAGCCGGAAATGGGCGTCAAGGTCAGCAAGATTGTAGGACTTGCAGACGACCTGAAACTGAATCTGGCGGCGGCGGACATCCGGATTGAAGCGCCGATACCGGGGAAAGCAGCGGTCGGTATCGAAGTGCCAAATAAAGGAAATTCAACAGTACAGCTCAGGGATCTTCTTGAAACCGAGGAATTCCGGACCGCAAAGTCTAAAATCAGTTTTGCGGTCGGAAAAGATATCAGCGGACGGACGGTGGTGTCGGATATCGCAAAAATGCCGCATCTTCTCGTGGCGGGCGCGACCGGATCCGGAAAGTCCGTCTGCATCAACACACTGATTATGAGTATTTTGTTCAAGGCTTCTCCGCAGGAAGTCAAGTTAATCATGATCGACCCGAAGGTTGTGGAGCTCAGTGTTTATAATGGGATTCCGCATCTTCTGATTCCGGTTGTGACAGATCCGAAAAAGGCGGCCGGAGCACTGAACTGGGCCGTGGCGGAGATGATGAAGCGTTATCAGCTCTTTGAACAGTATAAAGTGCGGGATATGGAAGGATTCAACGCAAAGGTAGAGAGTGTCCGGCATATTGAAACAAATGAGGAAAAACCGGAAAAGATGCCACAGATCGTTATTATCGTAGACGAGCTTGCGGATCTGATGATGGTTGCACCCGGTGATGTGGAAGAGTCGATCTGCCGTCTTGCGCAGCTTGCGAGAGCGGCAGGAATTCATCTGGTGCTTGCAACTCAGAGGCCGTCTGTAAACGTCATTACAGGGCTGATTAAGGCAAACATGCCGTCCAGAATTGCCTTTTCCGTGTCATCCGGTGTCGACTCCAGGACGATCATCGATATGAACGGCGCGGAAAAGCTCCTTGGAAAGGGAGATATGCTGTTCTACCCGGCAGGCTATCAGAAGCCGGTCCGGGTGCAGGGAGCATTTGTATCCGACAAGGAAGTTCAGGCGGTTGTAGATTATCTCGTAAAAAATAATGGAAATGCTTCTTATGATGAAGCGGTCCAGACGCACATGACCAATGCGGCAAGTGGCACTTCTGCTTCCGGACCGGGAGGATCCGGCGAGGAAAGAGATGTCTATTTTAAAGACGCCGGATACTTTATTATTGAAAAGGATAAAGCGTCGATCGGCATGCTGCAGAGGGTATTCAAAATCGGATTCAACCGGGCGGCAAGGATCATGGACCAGCTTTATGAAGCAGGTGTCGTCGGGGAAGAAGAAGGCACCAAACCGAGAAAGGTTCTGATGTCAAAGGAACAGTTTGACCAGTACATAGAGGAACATGTTTAGGGGAAGAAATGGAGGAAGGAAAATGAAAACAGACATTCAGATTGCACAGGAAGCAACAATGGAGCCAATCAAAAATGTGGCCGCTTCAATCGGGATTGAAGAAGAGGATCTGGAGTTCTACGGTAAATACAAAGCAAAATTATCCGCAGAACTGTGGGATAAGGTGAAAGACCGTCCAAATGGAAAACTTGTCCTTGTAACGGCGATCAATCCGACACCGGCCGGAGAAGGTAAGACCACCGTGACGGTAGGACTCGGAGAAGCCATGGCAAAAATCGGAAAGAAAGCATTGATTGCCCTTCGTGAACCATCCCTGGGTCCATGTTTCGGAATCAAAGGAGGAGCAGCTGGCGGCGGATATGCCCAGGTTGTTCCAATGGAAGATCTGAATCTTCATTTTACCGGTGATTTTCACGCAATCACATCTGCAAACAACCTGCTGGCGGCTCTGCTTGACAATCATATTCAGCAGGGAAACCAGCTGGGAATTGATCCAAGACAGGTCGTATGGAAACGCTGCGAGGATATGAATGACCGTGTTCTCAGAAATATCGTTGTGGGCCTTGGAAACAAGATGGACGGTATGGTAAGGGAAGATCATTTCGTTATCACTGTGGCATCCGAGATTATGGCGATTCTCTGTCTTGCTGACAACCTTGCAGACCTCAAAAGACGTCTTGGAAAGATTATCGTTGCCTATACCTTTGACGGAAAACCGGTGACAGCAGATGATCTGCAGGCGACAGGTGCCATGGCAGCGCTTTTGAAGGATGCGATCAAGCCGAATATGATCCAGACTCTGGAGCATACACCGGCTCTTGTACACGGCGGACCATTTGCAAATATTGCGCATGGATGCAACAGTGTACAGGCAACAAAAATGGCGTTGAAGATGAGCGATATCACCATCACCGAGGCCGGATTCGGTGCGGATCTGGGTGCTGAAAAATTTATGGACATCAAATGCCGGATGAGCGGACTGAAACCGGATGCAGTTGTTCTGGTTGCAACGATCCGTGCACTGAAATATAACGGCGGCGTACCGAAAAATGAATTAAATGAGGAAAATCTGGATGCCCTGAAAAAGGGAATTGTCAACCTGGAAAAACACATTGAAAATCTGCAGAAGTTCGGTGTGCCGGTTGTCGTTACACTGAATGCTTTTTCAGCAGATACAGACGCGGAAAAAGAATTTGTCAAAACATTCTGCGAAGAGAGAGACTGTGAATTTGCAATAGCGGATGTATGGGCAAAAGGCGGAGAAGGCGGTGTTGAGCTTGCAAATAAAGTTTTGAAGACACTGGAGACAAAAGAAAGTCATTTTCACCCGCTTTATCCGGATGAGATGCCGCTGAAAGATAAGATTGAGACAGTAGCAAAGGAAATTTACGGGGCAGACGGCGTTGATTACGATAAGGCCGCATTGAAACAGCTGGCCAAGATCGAAGAGCTCGGATTCGCCAATGTTCCGGTCTGCATGGCAAAGACCCAGTATTCCCTTTCCGATGATCAGACACTTCTTGGCCGTCCGGAAGGATTCCGCATTCATGTAAGAGAAGTTTACGTAAGCGCGGGAGCGGGATTTGTAGTCGTGCTTACAGGAGCAGTAATGACGATGCCGGGACTTCCGAAAGTGCCTGCGGCAAATAATATTGATGTGACAGACGACGGAAAGATTACGGGATTGTTCTAAAAAAGGAGACGAAAAATGGCAGTATTGATAGACGGAAAAGCAATTTCCTCGGAAATCAAAGAGGAACTGAAACAGGAAGTGGCAGAATTGAAGGCACAGGGGATCACCCCGTGCCTGGCTGTCATACTGGTGGGAGACGACAGCGCATCTGCCATCTACGTAAGAAACAAAAAGAGAGCATGTGAATATATCGGAATTGAATCTCGTTCTTATGAACTCCCAAAGGAGACTACCGAACAGGAGCTGGAAAAATTGGTAAGAGAGCTTAATGAAGATGAAACCGTGGACGGCATCCTTGTTCAGCTGCCTCTTCCGGAGCAGATTGACGAAGAAAAAATTACCGGAATGATTTCTCCGAAAAAAGATGTGGACGGATTCCTTCCGGAAAGCATTGGCGCGCTTTGTATTGGATCGGAAGGATTCCGGTCCTGTACTCCTGCCGGAGTGCTCGAGTTAATTAAACGGTCCGGCTATACAATCGAGGGAAAAGAGTGTGTAGTAGTTGGACGGAGCAACCACGTCGGGAAACCGATGGCGCTTCTCCTGCTTGAGCAGAATGGAACGGTAACAATCGCACACTCAAGAACAAAAAACCTCAGTGAGATTACCAGGCGGGCTGATATTCTTGTAGTTGCAGTCGGAAATCCGAAGCTGATTCAGGCGGACGATGTCAAAGAGGGAGCCGTTGTCATTGATGTCGGGATGAACCGGGATGAAAACGGAAAGCTGTGCGGAGATGTGGATTTTGAACATGTGAAAGAAAAGGCAGAAGCAATCACACCGGTACCCGGGGGAGTAGGACCGATGACAATTGCAATGTTGATGAATAACTGTGTGGAGGCGGCACGGAAAAAGAGGAGAGAATAAGGGTACCATGCAAAGAATGACAAATCCAGGAGACAGACTGTCAGAGGAAGAGATCAGAAGGCGGAGGAGAAGAGCAAAAGCGGAGCGGATGCGCCGCAAGAGAAGGCTGAGACGGATTCTGATTCTGGGAATGATCCTGTTTCTTGCAGCGATCATCGGAATCGGAGTTTTGATCTATCGGAATACATATACCGGTGTGGTAAATCAGGGGAAAAGAGCCGAAGCAGGCGGCAATACTACAAAAGCGGAAGACCTCTATCTGAGGGCAATTGAAAAAAACGGCGAAAAAGAGGATGCCTACGTGAGTCTTGCAAAGCTTTATCACGGCCGGGATCAGGATGATAAGGCAGATACTCTTCTGCAGGAAGCGGTGAATACCTATCCGGACAGCACAGGCGTATACCGTGCTGCGGTAGAGTTTTATGAAGACACAGAGCAGACGGAAAAAATCGCCTATATCATGAGCACCTGTACCAATGAGCAGATCCTCACAGAACTCAAGGATTATGTGGCCAAAATTCCGGAATTCAGCCTGGACGACGACAAGGTCTACGATAATGTGCAGGAGTTGACACTGAGCAGTGAAGATGAAGGGACTATCTATTATACTCTTGACGGCAGCGAGGCGACAACAGACAGTACAGAATACAAAGAACCGATCCAGCTGAATCAGGAAGGAGAGACGACAGTCCGGGCCATTTTTGTCAATAAAAAAGGAATTGCAAGTGTTGAGGTACAAAAAACATATACGATCCAGTTTCCGGTAGCGGACGCGCCTGCAGTATCACCGACAACGGGACAGTATTCCGAGGCGGTCAGCGTTGAAATACAGGTGCCGGACGGTTACACTGCATACTATACACTGGACGGAACCGAACCGTCGGATCAGTCTATTCAGTATACCGGTGCATTCGCGGTTTACGAAGATACGGAACTGAATGTTGTACTGATTGATGGAAACGGAAAGAAAAGTGAAGTTACAACGAGAAAATACAGATTCAGTTCCTGATGGCCGTAGATTTTATGAATATGACCTGAAAACAGAAAATGATCTGCCGGGAAAACAGGAGAAAGAGAGGAAGAATTCAGAGGGGTTCTTCCTCTCTTTTCTTTTTTCAGGGCACTCCTTGGATAAGATAATTGTTCCAAATCAGAGAAATATTCAATCAATTAAAAATCCGGACATAAAAATTGTTAAAAATAAGTGAAAGAACTTGAAAAATTTTAAAAGTAGGAGTATACTAACGATAGTTAAAAAATTATCAATGGAAGAAAAGGAGAGACAAGCAATGAGCAGATTTTGTTTACCAAGAGATATTTACCATGGTAAGGGCTGTTTGGAAGAGCTGAAAAACCTGAAAGGAAAGAAAGCCATTCTGGTAGTCGGAGGAGGCTCCATGAAACGTCAGGGATTCCTCGACAGAGCAGTGAATTATCTGAAAGAGGCAGGCATGGAAGTACAGCTCTTTGAAGGAGTTGAGCCGGACCCGTCTGTTGAAACAGTTATGAAAGGTGCAGAAGCTATGAGAGCATTCGAGCCTGACTGGATCGTTGCTATGGGCGGCGGATCACCGATCGATGCTGCAAAAGCAATGTGGGCATTCTATGAATATCCGGATACAACATTCGAAGATCTGTGCACACCGTTTAACTTCCCGGAATTAAGACAGAAAGCGAAATTTGCAGCAATTCCGTCTACATCCGGTACAGCTACAGAGGTGACTGCATTCTCCGTTATCACAAACTATCAGACAGGAGTAAAATATCCGCTTGCTGACTTCAACATCACACCGGATATCGCCATTGTAGACCCGGATCTTGTTGCAGGACTTCCGGTAAAACAGGTTGCCTACACAGGAATGGACGCTCTTACTCATGCGATTGAGGCTTATGTTTCCACACTGAATGGACCATTTACAGATCCGCTTGCACTGCAGGCAATCGAGATGGTACTGGATTATCTGCCGGCATCCTACCATTGTGATATGGACGCAAGAGAGCAGATGCACTACGCACAGTGCCTGGCCGGAATGGCATTCTCCAATGCACTGCTTGGTATTGTACACTCTATGGCTCATAAGACAGGAGCTGCATTCTCCACAGGACATATTCCGCACGGATGCGCGAATGCAATTTATCTTCCATATGTTATCAAATACAATGCAAAAGATCCTGTAGCAGCAAAACGTTACGCAGAGATCGCACGCAGGATGGGACTTCCGGGAACATCTGAAAAAGCATTAATCAACAGCCTCGTTGCAAAGATTGATGCATTCAATGTAGAACTCGGAATCCCGAAAACATTAAAAGAATTCGGAATCAACGAAGAAGAATTTAAAGAAAAACTTTCCAGTATCGCAGAACTTGCAGTCGGCGATGCATGTACAGGATCCAACCCGAGAAGCATCACACCTGCAGAGATGGAAAAACTTCTCACATGTACATATTACGGAACAGAGGTAGACTTCTAAATACCGTATGACCGCCGCTTTTCGGAAGCGGCGGTTTCCTTTTGGCGAAATTGTGAATTCCTTATCGAAAAAAACAGTTTCCCTGTAAGAATTTACTTGATATTTTATGAACAATATCTTATGATAATTAAAGTATAACAATTAGGAGGCATGGGAGATGTACAAAATTTTAAAAGCAAAAGACCTTGCAGAAAATATTTTTCTCATGGATGTGGAAGCTCCTCGTGTTGCGCGCCATTGCGAGCCGGGGCAGTTTGTCATTGTAAAAATGGATGAAAAAGGTGAGAGAATCCCGCTTACAATTTGTGACTACGATAGAGAAAAGGGAACGATCACAATTGTAGTACAGGTGGTTGGAGCATCCACTAAGAAAATGGCAGAGTATAAAGAAGGAGAATATTTCCGTGATTTCACAGGACCGCTTGGACGTCCGTCCGAGTTCATTTCCGAAGATCCGGAAACATTAAAGAATAAAAAAATCCTGTTCGTGGCAGGCGGTCTTGGAACTGCGCCTGTATACCCGCAGGTAAAATGGCTGCATGAGCACGGCGTTGACGCAGATGTCATCATCGGTGCAAAGACAAAAGATCTTGTAATCATGGAAGAAGAGATGAAGGCAGTAGCAGGTAACGTTTATGTCTGCACAGACGATGGAAGCTACGGACATGCCGGCATGGTTACTTCCATGGTGGAGAAGCTTGTAAAAGAGGAAGGAAAGCATTATGATGTCTGTGTTGCAATCGGACCGATGATCATGATGAAATTCACATGCCTCATGACAAAGGATCTGGGAATTCCGACGATCGTCAGCATGAACCCGATCATGGTTGACGGTACTGGAATGTGCGGTGCATGCCGTCTGCACGTAGGCGACGAAGTGAAGTTCGCATGCGTAGACGGTCCGGAATTTGATGGTCATCTTGTAGACTTTGACGAAGCGATGAAGAGACAGCAGATGTACAGAACAGAAGAAGGAAGAGCAATGCTGAGACTGCAGGAAGGCAATACACATCACGGCGGATGTGGAAATTGTGGAGGTGACAATTAAAATGGGAGACGTATTAAAGAAAGTACCGGTCCGTGAACAGGATCCAAAGGTGAGAGCTACAAACTTTGAAGAAGTATGTTTAGGATATAATGCAGAAGAAGCCATGGAAGAAGCTTCCCGCTGCATCAACTGCAAAAATGCGAAATGTATTCAGGGATGCCCGGTAGCAATCAATATCCCGGCATTCATCAAAGAAGTAAAAGAAGGCGATTTTGAGGGCGCATATAAGACAATCGGTCTTTCATCGGCACTTCCGGCTATCTGCGGACGTGTATGTCCTCAGGAGACACAGTGCGAAGGAAAATGTATCCGCGGTATTAAAGGCGAGCCGGTTTCCATCGGTAAACTGGAGAGATTTGTTGCGGACTACGCTCTGGAACATGACATCAAACCGGTTGGAGCAGAAGTGAAAAACGGACACAAAGTTGCCGTAATCGGTTCCGGCCCGGCCGGCCTGACATGCGCAGGCGACCTTGCTAAGATGGGATACGATGTGACTGTATTCGAAGCACTCCATGAACTGGGCGGTGTACTTGTATACGGTATTCCGGAATTCCGTCTTCCAAAACAGAAAGTTGTTGCAAAAGAGATCGAGAAAGTAAAAGAACTCGGTGTTAAATTTGAAACAAACGTTGTAATCGGTAAATCCACAACGATTGATATGCTGATCGAAGAAGAAGGATTTGAGGCCGTATTTATCGGGTCCGGTGCAGGACTTCCGAAATTTATGGGTATTCCGGGTGAGACAGCAAACGGTGTCTTCTCCGCAAATGAGTACCTGACAAGAAGCAACCTGATGAAAGCTTTCGATGACAGCTACGATACTCCGATTGTTGCAGGAAAGAAAGTAGCCGTAATCGGTGGTGGAAACGTTGCAATGGATGCAGCGAGAACAGCACTTCGTCTTGGAGCAGAAGTACACATTGTGTACAGAAGAAGTGAAGAAGAGCTTCCAGCCCGTGTGGAAGAAGTTCATCATGCAAAAGAAGAAGGAGTCATCTTTGACCTTCTGACAAACCCGACTGAAATCGTGACAGAAGACGGATGGGTAAAAGGTATGAAGTGTGTAAGAATGGAACTCGGTGAGCCGGACGCATCCGGAAGAAGACGCCCGGTTGTCATTGAAGGATCTGAGTTTGAGATGGATGTTGATACTGTCATCATGTCTCTTGGAACTTCCCCGAACCCGCTGATTTCTTCTACAACAGAAGGCCTGGAAGTCAACAAGTGGCAGTGCATCGTTGCAGACGAAGAGTTCGGTAAGACATCTAAAGAAGGTGTTTATGCCGGTGGAGATGCTGTAACAGGTGCGGCAACGGTTATCCTTGCCATGGGTGCAGGAAAAGCCGGAGCAAAAGGTATCCACGAATACTTAAAAGACAAATAAAACCGACAGAAATAGAGAAGCGAAGATAGCAATGGGGCTGTAGATATGAATCTGCGGTCCCATTTTATCTTCTGCGTGGAAAACAGGAGGAAACGAGATGCTGACACAATTTAACCATTATCTTCCGGTCAATCTGATTTTTGGTGCCGGAAAGACAGAAGAGCTGGGAAAGGAGACTGCAAAATACGGGCGCAAGGCAATGATTGTTACAGGACAGAACAGTACAAAGCGAACCGGGCTTCTGGACCGGGCAAAGGCGCTTCTGGAAAAAGAGGGCCTGGAAGTCGTGATCTTTGACAAGGCGGAGCCAAATCCCCTTGCCTCTACAGCCATGAAGGGTGCAGCTGTTGCGAAAGAAGAAGGTTGTGATGTGATTGTCGGCCTGGGAGGCGGAAGCATTATGGACTGCAGTAAGGCAGTGGCATTTGCCGCCTGCAATGAAGGAAATATTTTTGACTATATTTACGGGATAAAAAAAGGAGAGAAAGCCCTTCCGCTGATTCTTGTTCCGACGACATGCGGAACCGGAAGCGAAGGAAACTGCTTTGCGGTTCTGACAGAGGATGAGACAAAAGACAAGAAGTCTCTTCGGGATAACGCGGTTATTGCAAAGGCATCCATCATTGATCCGGAACTGATGACGACAATGCCGGCTTCTGTTCTGGCATCCGTTGGCTTTGATGCACTCTGCCATTGTATGGAAGCTTATCTGAGCAAGATCTGTGACCCGATCACGGAAATTACGGCACTGGAAGGTATCCGACTGATCGGGAATAACCTGCTGACAATTTACGAGGAGAAAAAGCAGGGGATGACAGAACCGTCCAAAATGAATATGGATGCATGGAGCGCGGTTTCTCTTGCAAGTACCTATGGAGGCATGGTGATTCATCAGGCAGGAGTAACAGCACCGCATGGTCTGGAACATCCGGCAAGCGGTATGCGCAATATCACTCATGGAAGAGGCCTGGCTGCTCTGACTCCTGTCATTTACCGCAGGACAATCGATGCGGCGCCGGAGAAATTTGCAGTGATTTCCAAATGCCTGGGAGGAACAAACGAGAATGACTGTGTGAGTGTGATTGAACATCTTCTGGATTGCCTCGATCTTCGCACGACCCTTTCCAGAGAAGGAGTGCTTGCGGAAGACGTGGAATGGATGACTAAAAATGCATTTAAAGTTTCCGCAGCCGGCATTCAGAATCATCCGAAAGTATTTACCGAGGAAGAGGTACGCCGGATTTATCTGGAGGCACTGTAGCAGGAAAAACAGAATGAGATGTAAAAGGAGACACGGAAGCTTTGAGGACAGCTGCAAACTTCCGTGTCTTTCTTGTTACTCTGCAAAGGACCGGAAGTTTCGGCCTTTTTTCTTGGAAAGAGAAAGAAAATAGGGTATAATAATAAGATACATATAATACAAGAGGTGGCTTGAATGATGGAAGAAAAAAAGATGATGATCGTCGGCATTGGAGGCGTAGGCGGATACCTCGCCGGGATGACCGGACAGAAATATAGTAACCTGACACTGATTGCAAGAGGAAAACGTGGAGAGGCTCTCAGAGAGCATGGAGTAGTGCTTCACAGTGATTATAACGGGGAAATGGTAACCAGAGCCGCAGCCGTCCTGGAGAGCGCGTCAGAAGCAGGAGCGGTACAGGATCTGATTTTTCTCTGTGTCAAGACCTATGCGCTGGAGGAAGTATGTAGCACTCTTGCTTCCTGTGTGGATGAACATACGATCATTGTGCCTGTGATGAACGGCGCGGACACCGCACAGAGGGTGCGGGAGTATCTGGGAAAAGGACTGGTCGTAGATTCCGTAATCTACACGACTGCCGCCGCAAATAAAGATTATTCCATCACACAGCTTGGACAATATACAAAAATTATCCTCGGAGCATCTGATCCGAAGGAGAAGGAAGCAGCGCAGGAGGCTTTCAGAGTTCTCCGGACGGCGGGAATCGACTGCGAAGTATACGAGGATGTCAGACAGGCGGTGTGGGAGAAGTTTATTTTTAATTGTGCTTACAACGTCATTACGGCGTATTATCTGGAAACTGTGGAGAATATCCGTGACCACGAAGACAGAAGAAGAGAATTTCATACATTACTTGAGGAGGCACTGGCTGTGGCAGAAGCAGCCGGAGTTCACATCAGGGAACATTATATTGATGAAGAATATACGAGATTTCTGGGGTTGAATGAAGGATCTACCAGTTCCCTGAAGCGGGATGTGGAAGCGGGACGCCCATCCGAATTTGAGACATTCGGAGGATACCTGATTAAGACGGCAAAAGAGCTTGGAGTGCCGGTTCCGCTTTCAGAACAGTTTTATGATGGTTTAAAAGAAAAAATAAAAGGGAAGGCAGACTAGAGACTGAAATTAGAAAATGAGGTAGGAAACGTGACAGCAAAGAAGGAAACAACATTGGAAGGCATGAACTTTTTAGATGAAATCAAAGAAAAACTGACAAAGAAAATTGCACAGATGAACGAGGAGATTACAGCCGGGCAGAAAGACATCGAGAGTATGCATGAATATTACTGGGAAAATTATACAGAGATGGACCAGTATGGCTACGAAGATTATGATAATCAGCAGGCTCTTCTTCAGCGTGTCAATGCGAATCAGGATTCTCTGCGTCTGAAGGCGAGATACGAAAAAATGTTGGATTCTCCTTTTTTCGGCAGAGTGGATTTCTGCTATGACGGAGACGACGAGCCGGAAGTATTTTACATCGGAATCGGGAATTTTGCAGAAGAAGCAGGAAAAGTTCCGTTGATTTATGACTGGAGAGCTCCGGTAAGCGGCCTGTTTTATGATTATGATAAAGGACCGGCCTTTTACGAAGCACCGGCAGGAAAGCTGGAGGGAGAAATCACATCCAAGTGGCAGTATAAGATCCGAAGAGGAAAACTGGTCTATGGATTTGAAAGCGATGTCAAAATCGATGATGAGATTCTAAAGCAGGAGCTTGGAACAAACAGCGATGTACAGCTGAAAAATATTGTCCGGACGATTCAGAAAGAGCAGAATGCGATTATCCGGAATACCAACGACAAGATCCTTGTGATTCAGGGAGCAGCCGGCAGCGGGAAAACGTCGGTGGCTCTCCACCGGATCGCCTATCTTTTATACCATGACCGGAAGCACCTGAAATCGTCAAGTATACTGGTGCTTTCACCGAACAGTGTATTTTCCGATTACATTTCCCATATCCTTCCGGAACTCGGAGAAGAGAATATCCGGGAAATGAGTCTGGATCTGTTTGCGTACCGGGAGCTGAAAAAGATTGTTCCGGACTGTGAAGACCGGTATCATCAGATCGAGCACCGGCTTGCAGGAATGGACGAAGCAGACTGGAAACGCTGCCAGTGGAAGCAGTCCAGAGACTGTATTGGAGCGATGGAAGGATTTCTGGCACAGCTCGAAGAATGGCTTGTCAATCTGAAGGGTGTTCATTTCCGTGGCCTGGAAAAGACAGAGGAAGAGATGATCCGCCTCTTCTATTTCAAATTCCAGGAAGTTCCTGTCCTTGCGAGGATGGGAGCAATCATGGAATATTTTGTAGATGAATACGAAACCAGATACAGTACGGAACTGTCGGAAGAAGAGGTGGAGAAGCTGCGGACGAAGTTTAATGCCATGTATACGACAGTGGATGTCTATAAGATCTATAACTGGTTTCTGGAAGAACAGGGACTTCCTCTGCTTCCGGATGTCCCGTATGACAGAAGATATCTTTCTTATGAGGATGTCTATCCGATGCTGTATTTAAAATACCGACTTGAAGGGGCCGGAAGACAGGACCAGATCCGGCATCTGGTAGTGGATGAAATGCAGGACTATTCCTACCTGCAGTATACGATTCTCTCCCTTCTATTTTCCTGTCCGATGACGATTCTTGGAGACCGGGCGCAGACGATGGAGGAAGAGCAAAATGATGTGACACAATTTCTTCCGCAGATCCTGGGAAAACACCTCAGAAAGATCGAGATGAACAAAAGCTACCGCAATACCGTGGAGATTGCCAGATATGCAGAAACACTCGGCGGCATCAAAGAGACAGAGCTTCTGGAACGGCATGGAAAGGCGGTGGAAGAAGCAGAGTTCTCATCCGGGGAAGAACGTACCTCTCAGATTCTGAAACAGGTAAAAACCGGACCGGACGGCTATGAGACAGCGGCGGTGCTTACCATGACAGAACAGGAAGCAAAAGAGATTTATGAGAACATCCGGGAAAAGACAGATCAGGTTCATTATATTGACCGGGACAGCTCCAGATTCGGACGCGGTCTGACGGTTACAACGTTTTACATGGCCAAAGGTCTGGAATTTGATCAGGTATTTACTGCGGCTTGTAAGGAGCAGACGGGCCTGACCAGACAGGCAGAGTACATCTGCGCTACGAGAGCACTGCATGAGCTTTACGTGTACAGAGTCTGATTCCGGACGGAGGAAAAAGGAATGGGGAAAACACAACAGAAAAAACGATTATTGTATATTGATATTTTAAATATACTTGCATGTCTGTGCGTGATTTTTATGCATTGCAACGGGATTGCGCACCAGTATTCCGATACAGCCGCATGGAGACAGAGCATGGTGATCGAAACGATTGCATACTGGGCGGTTCCGGTCTATTTTATGATATCCGGAGCGACGCTTTTGGACTACCGGGATAAATATCTGACCAGAGTCTTCTTCAAAAAGAGGTTTTTGAAGACAGGGATTCCATTTGCCGCATGGACGCTGATCAGTCTGGCATACAAAATCCAGTTTCAACAGATGGAATTCGAGCCGGGTTTGTCCAGTATCGTCAGCCTGTTTACCAATACAACAGCCGAGAATGTGTACTGGTTTTTCATTCCGCTGTTTATGGTTTACCTTTCCATGCCGGTACTGTCGCTTTTGAAAGATTACAAGCATATTCTGCTTTATATGGCGGGGCTGGCGTTTTTGGTTTATTCTGTTTACCCGGTCTGCTGTATTGTGTTTCAGATCCCGATGAACGGATCAATACAGATCCCTGTGGCAGGCGGATATATTCTGTATGTCATTCTAGGGTATCTGCTTGCAACGACTGACATGACACGAAAGACAAGAATTCTTTTCTATATCCTTGGCCTTGCAGGGGCAGGAATCCGGTTTGGAAGTACGATTCTTGGATCATCAGAAAGCGCCGGACTGGATCAGACTTTCTGGGGATACATGAAATTTCCGGCGGTCTTTCTGGCTGTCGGAGTCTTTGTAGCGGCGAAATACGGACCATGGGACAAGCTGGAAAATACTCCGAAGATCCTCCGGATTGTCACTACTCTTGCCGGAACCGGATTTGGTGTCTATCTGATGCATATGATCGTTTTCCGTATCCTCCAGGATGCGACGGGCCTCAGTATGGAGTCCGGGTGGTGGCGGCTTGTTATGCCGTTTGTGATCTATGGAATCTGTGTGGTACTGGTATTGATTTTGAAAAAGATTCCGGTATTGAAATACATCGTTCCGTAAATGGAGCATTGGAGTAAAAGAGAAAAAGGAGAACAACGTGAAAATAACACTGATTACTGTAGGAAAAATCAAAGAGAAATATCTGAAAGATGCCATCGCAGAATACAGTAAGCGGCTTTCGCGATACTGCAAGCTGGAGATCATTGAAGTGGCTGACGAGAAGACACCGGATCAGGCTAGTGAAGCGGTGGAAGAAAGTATCCGTGATAAAGAAGGGGAGCGGATTTTAAAGTACATTCGAGACGATATGTATGTGATTACGTTGGAAATTGCAGGGAAAATGCTGACATCGGAAGAATTTGCAAAAAAGATCGAACAGCTCGGGATACAGGGAACCAGCAGCATCGCCTTTGTGATCGGAGGCTCTATCGGACTGGGAAAAGACGTTCTGAAGCGTTCAGACTTTGCATTAAGTTTCTCGAAGATGACATTTCCGCATCAGCTCATGCGGGTAGTACTGCTGGAACAGATTTACAGAGGATATCGGATTATCAATGGAGAACCATATCACAAATAAGTGCGGTTTTCGCACTTGGGTGTGATATGATGGGAAGTAATAAGGCATGTAAAGTATTCGGAAAAGGAGTGGACAGAGGTTGTTCTGCTCCTTTTTTGCATATGTAAGAAAGAAAATGACAGGGAAATAAACGAATGGTATAATGAAGAAAAGATTAGGCGGCAGATTGGAATTTATGAGCAAGAAGTCCTGATTGACCAGGTTGAAGAAATATTGAGGTGTTTCAAAATGAGAAAAATCAAAATAATTTTGTGTATATCATCCTTAATTGCAATCATATTATCAAGCTGTGGAAAGCAAGGGCCGAACATTGACCTGGCGAGTATTGACATATCCGATATCGATAGCGTTGAACATACAGGAACTACAGGCGGACAGAATGGTGGATATTCATACTCTTTTTCAGAAAGCGAAAGCAACGGATTTATTAAGCTGCTGAATAAAGTGGAACTTGGGAATGTTGTGAATGAAAGAGACGCATTGTCAAACGGAGCAGTTTCTTATTATACCCTCTATTATACGGACGGAGAAACACTGACGATTAGTCCGGGACATTATTTTAAGATTGGAGACACTTATTACGAATTCAAGAATTATGATGAATTGTGGGACAAGTTTGTAGAATTTAACAGCATACATTAAAATAATGTGGGTTCTACACTACCGCAGTGGAAAATCAATACAAGAAATAGAAGAAGAAGAAAAATTACTCGGTATAAAATTTTCTAAACAATATCGAGATTTTAATGAGAAATATGGGTATCTGTCTTTTTGCGGTAATGAAATTGGGGGATAGATACGAATAATTTGAGTGGGCTGGAAAGAAATTTGAAAAGGAAGGACAAATTTATGAAACATTGTGGAACGCAAAGGTTAGAGACAAATAGATTGATTTTAAGAAGGTATGCGAATGAAGATGCTGCAGCGATGTATAAAAACTGGGCGTCAGATAAAGAGGTTACAAAATTTCTGATGTGGCCGGCTCATTCGAATCAAGAAGTAAGCCAAAGTGTAATAGAAGATTGGGTAAATCAATATTCTCATGAAAATTATTATCATTGGGCTATTGTTTTGAAAGAAAATGGAGATGAGCCGATTGGCGATATTGCTGTTGTAAATATGAAAGAAGAAATTTCAATGGTACATATTGGTTATTGTATTGGAAGAGCATGGTGGCATAAAGGAATTACGTCAGAAGCATTAAAGGCGGTTATGCATTTTTTGTTTGATGTAGTAGATGTAAATCGGATTGAATCAAGGCATGACCCGAGAAATCCAAATTCGGGGAAAGTGATGAAAAAATGTGGGATGAAATATGAGGGGACTTTACGTAGTGCTGATTGGAATAATCAAGGCATTTGTGATGCCTGTTATTATGCGTTGTTAAAATCAGAACGCTAGCTTATTTTGTGGACTATATGGTGCAGTATTACTTTTTTATACAATAAAAACGAAATAAATAAATCCTAATTTGAAAGTATAGTTAATGGGATATAATATAAACAATAAGTATCGTGTAAGAAGTAGGGAGGATTGATAATATGATGTATCCTTTTATGACATTGAATGATGAAACTGAAATTGTACATTCTGACATGCAGGGAAATGGGACAGTAAAAGTGTATATTGAGAGACCGGATGAACAATATGGTTTTAAACATGCTACATGCTGGCTTCCGCATTATAAGTGGGAGGATATCTATCATTTTTCAGAAGAAGAGATTAAGCAGTTTGAAGAAATAATAAGATCAACGGCACATCTTATTATGGAGTTTTCTCAGGAAGGAGGCTTTGAGAATGCCTCAAATCTTTAGAATGGGAGAATACTGGATTTATTTCTGGACAAATGAAAATAAACCTGTTGAACCGATTCATGTACATATCGCAAAAGGAAAGCCTTCCGAAAATGCAACAAAGGTATGGATTACCAGTGCAGGGAAATGTCTCCTCTGCAATAATAATTCAAGAATACCATCACATACGTTGCGCAATATTATGAGAATGATTGAGGCACGTAGTGCTGATATTCTTCAGAAATGGTTTGCATATTTTGGAGAGATAAGCTATTATTGTTAATTTTCATTAAATCTCATTCAGATATGTTATGGAGAGACATATCACAAGTAAGTGAGGAATTTTCGCATTTGGGTGTAGAATTAACGGACGGTCTGTTACTTTCGCATGGAATAAGATATGAGTTTTAACCTTCAAATCTGCCGGTGCTCTTAAAGATATGCTATGTGTTTACTATGCAGAAAGAGAAACACAAAATGATACTGGATTGTAAAAAACGATAAATCCTAAATTGTTGAACGGAAAATTGGAATTTAACAGAGGAGGTGTATATGGGAGCGTGGGTTGATTTTTCGAACCGCATAGAAATAGGGAATCGGTCATGGAACAATGGGGCAATGCAGATATACGGATACGAAGAACTGACAGAGGAGTTCGTCAGAAATATTATTGCGTCGCCTGGAATCAGGCATATCCAGATTACGGAGAATCTTCCGAGAAATGCATATAAAATGATTGACAGGATTTTGGAAGAGCGGGCAGATATGTACTTTCGTATTTACAGCATGGGAGAAAAAGAGCCTGTAGAT
Source organism: Drancourtella sp. An57 (assembly GCF_002161525.1). Taxonomy (NCBI): domain Bacteria; kingdom Bacillati; phylum Bacillota; class Clostridia; order Eubacteriales; family Oscillospiraceae; genus Drancourtella; species Drancourtella sp. An57. Next base: position 122,384 of record NZ_NFHY01000002.1, on the reverse strand, counting down.
CTGAACTTTCTATCCGCTGGAACGGGATGAACGACCTGAGTTTGCTGAGCGGGTTTGAACAGCTGCGGAAGCTGGAACTTTGGTGGATAATGAAACTGGAGGATATTTTTTCATCAGTACATTGACCGGTCCGCAGATACTGAAGCTGATGGATCTGAAGTGGATAAAGAGCCTGCCAGATCGTTTAGGGTTGAAGGACTTGAAAGAGATCGGCATAAATAATGTTCCACTGGATATGAACAGGATTCCGGATGAAATTCGGAAGTTGATCCACCCGACATGGTTATGAGGAGAAATGCGTCTGCATGGAAAAAATAAATTTGAGGAGATAATATACATGAAAAAAGAAGTTGTTTTATGGTTGATTGTGATTGTCGTAATACTGGAATTGATGTTATCTGAACCCGCAGGAACAATCATTCCACTTATAATTTTAGTTCCGGTTTTCATATATCTTATCGTTGATATAATTAAGAATGGAATTAGATGGAAAAAGTAAAAAATTCAGTTTGTTAAGCTGACAAATCATGATTTGGAGATATGAATATGAAGACTTATAAGCTGCCTTGTGATTGGCAGATCTCTATACCCGATAACTGGCAGGGAGAATATGATAAAGATGATGGTCAATGCGTGTTTTATCCTGATAACAGCGATTTGACAATTCGTATAACGCCGTTTCATGCAGAAAGAGATGGTGTGCCTGCTCCAATAGAGGTGATGGAAAACGCGTATATCAGAACAATTCCAATGTCAGCAAAATTGCGAGATGCACATTTACTTAATCCGGATGGATTTACGGTAAGAATGTACGAGGGTACACTGCTGGAAGAAGGAAAAAGGGTTTATGTTATTTATATAGGATATTATTCTGCAGGGGAACTATTATCTATCAATGTATACGGCACAAATAAAACCGAATGCGAACAAGCCTTAAATATCATAAAAACAGTAAAAATGCGATGTTTTGAGAATGAGAAAGGTGATCGGGGTGAAACGATTTAATATGGCAGTAATAGCTGCTATTACCTGTGCTTGTTTAATACAGTTATCCGGATGTGCAAAGGATATAAACTATATCGTAGATCACGAGCCAAGTGTAAGAGGAACAGTAAGGGAAACTGATGAAGAGTATATCGTTATCGATGTAAGTGAAGAGGATGAAGTATATGACAGTTATGCCAGTCTTGAGGTATCTCTTGATGTTGAAAGAAAAGACAGCATGACAAGTTTTCGTGTTGGAGATGAAGTAGCCGTATATTATGATGGAAATATAGCAGAAACTTACCCGGCCCGGATCAATAAAGTCTATGCAATCCTTTATATAGGCGACCCGGAATGAAGCTTAGAGTTGCTAAGGATTACGTTTTTTGCATAAAGGGTAGTTTATCAATGATAAAGGGGGATCTGCAAGATGAAAAAGATGTTAATTATCATTGGAATTTTGGCAGTACTGCTCGTGGGGTGTGAAAAAACTGATATTGCCCAAACCTACAAGAAATCAGAAAATGATGGAATTTATTATACATATTATAAAATGAAAGATGGAACATGTAAATGCGATGATAAAACATATCAATACAGATTGGAGCTAACCGGTAGATTGCCTAATGCTGTAACAGATAGTTGTTATGTTGTACTTACGGACAATGAGAATTTAACTTTTGAAGATATATCAAATAGCTTGCTTGGCAGTTTGCTTGAGGATAGCAAGGCGATGCATGGTTCTGTCCTTGTAGAATGGAAATAACTTCGTATTTAAGATTTGAACTCCTGATTATCAGCGATTCAACACCGGTGCAACCTAAAGTTGACAAAGTGCACTTCAGGAAATATAGAAAAAGAAAAATTATACTATGGTTGCTATTCCTTGTACGATTTTATTTGTACTGGGGCTTCTAATTCTTGCCTTAACTACAAGAGGATATTTTTCATGGTCGGAATATCATTCATTTATATTTCTTGGTTTTGGTGTTGGATTTTTAGGGTTTGTTTATTCCGCAGGAGTTATGGAGGCATATGAGCTATTGGTGAATAACGCACAGTATTCTACACGCTTCTTCTTTAAACCAAAGAGGAAGTTGAGAGAAAAGGTTGATACAATGTTGAGATAAATTCTGGTTTATGGAGGAAACGAAGTATGTGGATATGCCCAAAATGTGGAAGAGAATTTAAAAGAACAAATCAAGGTCATTATTGTGGGAAAGCACCTGAAACAGTAATAGATTATATAGATTCGCAACCCATAGAGACACGCACCCATTTAACAGAAATGATGACTATATTACAAAATAGTGTTCCGGGCGTAAATGAACGTATATTATGGAGTATGCCGTATTATGAGAAAGAAGGAAAATCCATTTCCTTTTCCGCTTGTAAAAATCACATCAGTTTTTATGTGGGGGTTGAAGCTATTGAAAAATTTGGGTTGGAATTAAAAGAAGTTGTTACTAGGAAAAATGCAATATATTTTCTTTATGACAGAGAGCTGCCTGCAAAATTGATTGAAAATATTACAAAATGGTGTTTAAGCTGATTTGATAAATACTAAGTTGTCTAAACGAAGGTTGAAATTTATTATACGCAACTTTTGGTTGACGAATATTGAGTTACAAAAATTAAAATCGGAAGTCACGGAAGATGAGTACAAATATACAATCAATGAAGCTGAAAAGAAGCATTTTTCGTATTGGCTGATAATTATTGTTCCTTTTATAATGGCACTGGTTGTATTAATGTTTTACTATTACTTTTACCAAGGATAAATATAGGTGATACAGAGTAAAGAATAGTGTCTGTTAAGAACTAAGATTTTTGTGCGAGAGTTAGTTTGCTAATTGAAAGGTGATGGAAATGAAGAATTATACAACAATATCGAAGGCGGCATTAGCAATATGTATAGGTTTAATTATTTTATCTGTGGTAAATGGGATTACGGGATTTATAAATTCTGCTATTTCATTTAGCGGAACAGCAATCTGCATTCTTGGATTTTCCATAGCGATATTTGCGATTACAATATTAGAGAAAGAAAGAGCAAAAAGGAAACACGGATAACAGATGGCAAAAAGAAATCTTGAATATAGAGGTGGCTGTAATTTGAAGGAGTGGATCTTAAGACGCAGTTTAGAAGAGAGTGGACAGGTAATGTTCTGCTCTTTTTTGTATGCGCAGAGGATGGTATCTTTTATATTTCTTTGAAAAAATACAGAATAAGGTCTTCTCAAAAATGGTCAACTATATATAATAAAAATTAACCAAGTTGGTCAAAAGGAGGATTCATGAACGAAAAGTTTTATAGTCTGCCAAAGGAAAAACAACAGGCAATTATCAATGCCGGCTATCGGGTATTCTCACAGAACAGTTATAAAAAGAGCCCGATGCAGGAGGTCGCTGATGCAGCAGGAATCAGTAAGTCGCTTCTTTTTCACTATTTTCAAAATAAGAAAAAATTTTATATGTTTCTCTGGACGACCTGCGGCAGAATTTCTATTTCTACAATGACGGCTTATGGATGTTATGACCGCAGAGATCTGTTTGAAATGATGGAACGGGGATTGAGGGCAAAAATGCATATTATGAAAAAATATCCCTTTATGGGGAACTTTGTGATCCGTGCCTTTTATGAAACCGATCCTTCTATTCAAACGGAAATCGAGAAGAGCTATGCCAGATTGATTTCTATGAAAGCTGCCCCGTCGTGGGCTAATCTAGAGCCGGATCAGTTTGTTGAGGGCGTGGAGCCTGAGAGAATTCTCAGGGAAATGTATCTTGTCTCAGAGGGATATCTGTGGGAACTACAGAAGAAGGGTTCTCTGCAGACAGAAGAGGACATCGAAAAAATAGAAGCGGACTTCCGGGAAATGATTGCATTCTGGAAAAAGATATATCTGAGAAAGAAGGGTTAAATGATGAACGCAATACGAACAGAGGGGCTTACGAAATATTATGGAAGGTCCCGGGGAATTGTTGATCTTGATCTGGAGGTATGTGAGGGTGAATTCTTTGGATTTATTGGTCCAAATGGAGCCGGAAAAAGTACGACGATCCGTATTCTGATGGGACTGATACAGAAAACTCATGGCAGCGCATGGGTACTGGAAAAGGATATTTCCAAAGAAAAAGAACAGATTCTGTCTGAGATCGGTTATCTTCCCTCAGAAGCAGTTTTCTATCCGGATATGCGAGGTCGGGATCTGATCCGCCTTTCGGCGGAGCTGCACCGGAAAGACTGCCGTAAAGTATCCGCTGATCTGTGCGAGCGTCTACAGCTGGATACTTCTCGACGGATCGGCGAGCTTTCGTTTGGAAACAGAAAGAAACTGGCTGTTATCTGTGCCCTGCAGCATGATCCAAGACTCTGCATTCTGGATGAACCAACCGGAGGGCTGGATCCTCTGATGCAGCGGGAATTCTTTGAAATACTGAAGGAAAGAAACAAGAAGGGCATGACAGTATTCCTTTCCTCACATATCCTCTCCGAAGTCCAGCGCTTTTGCGGCCGGGCTGCGATTATACGGGAGGGCAGAATTATAGCTTCCGGAAGTGTGGAGGAACTGGCACGTACAAACGCAAAACGGATTTCTGTCCGGGGAAATTTTGACCCTTCCGGTCTGCCGGATGTACGGGATCTGCAGAAGGCTGATGACTCCACCAGTTTTCTGTACAATGGTGATATCAATCTGCTTCTGGACAGACTTAGCCGGCAGCGAATTATGGATCTTAGCATATCTGAACCGGATCTGGAAGAGATTTTTCTTCATTATTATACGGAAGGAGAGGAACAGGTATGACAATCTTCAGACATGAACTGCGTCAGGGCCGGACAGCTCTGATTATATGGACTGTATCCATCGCATTTCTTTTTGCGGTATGTGTTTTTTTATTTCCAGAGATGAAGGGAGAAATGGATCAGGTCAGTGACGTTTTTTCGACCATGGGGAATTTCAGTGCTGCCTTTGGCATGGATCAGGTAAGCTTTGGTACCTTGACCGGTTTCTACGCTATTGAATGTGGAAATATCCTTGGACTTGGAGGAGCTTTGTATGCCGCCATGTGCGGGATCTCAATGCTGTCCAAAGAGGAAAAGGGGCATACGGCGGAATTCCTTCTGACCCACCCGGTCAGCCGGAGACGAATCATGAGTGGAAAACTTGCGGCGTTATTTTTTCAGATTATGGTCCTCAATGCCTTTGTACTGCTCATCTCAATAATCTCCATTTATGCGGTGGGGGAAGATATTCCCTGGAAAGAGATTCTCCTGCTTCATCTGGCCTATGCTCTATTGCAGATAGAGATTGCTTCCATATGTTTCGGTATTTCAGCCTTTCTGCGGAAAGGAAGTCTGGGAGTCGGTCTTGGACTTGCGATTATACTCTATTTTCTTAATATTATTGCAAATATATCTGAATCCGCTGAATTTCTGAAGTATATTTCTCCGTACGGTTACGCAGAAGGTACAGAAATTGTAACAAATATAAGCCTGGACGGAGTAATGGTAGTGCTGGGAATGCTCTATGGAGCATGCGGGATTGCTGCAGGCTATATGAAATACAATAGGAAAGATATTCTATAGAAAACGGATTTGAGACATCCAGACAAGCGTGTCGGGTTGAAAATACGGCATTTTCTCACTTTGTGTCGTGTAAATAATCGGACTTTTGACATACTCTGTTACTCAAGGAGGTATGGTGAATGGATCAGAAAAAGACAGGTCAGTTTTTGAAAACGCTGCGTAAAGAAAAAAATATCACGCAAGAAGTGCTGGCAGAAGCTTTAAATGTATCCAGCAGAACAGTATCCAGATGGGAAACAGGAAGCAATATGCCGGATATCAGTTTGCTTGTCGAACTAGCAGAGTTCTATCAAGTTAGTATACCTGAAATTATTGACGGAGAAAGGAAAAGTGAGAAAGTGGAGCAGGAAACAAAAGATACAGCAATAAAAATGGCAGAATACAGTAAAAATGAGCTTAATACAGAAAAAATGAAAATAATAAGTGTTTTTCTCATGACATTTGGGGCATTTATTATGATATCTTCTTTTGCAATCTTTCCAAGTGAAAGTAGTTGGGGAAGCATTTATGCAATAATTGGCGGAATGATACTAACAGCAGGAATTTATTTTAGACTGAAACCCGTGCTGCTGAAAAGAAGTTTGCGAATAGTATGTATTGCCGGATGCGCTGTTGTGTTATTTGGAATATTTACAGTTTCAGATTATATTGCAGTTTCACAATTTCATCAGGTTCCACGGTTCAGCTATGAGAAATCCTATGGAGAAGATATAGTCGAACATAAAACATTATTTTATACGGTTATTCAAAAAAATCCAGGAACTGAAAATGAAAACGTAGAAATTGAAAAATGATTTCATACCGATTTCAGTTAGGCTGGTAAAAGTTATGTTATAGAAGAAAATGACAGGATACCTAGTGAATGATATAATAAGGAAAACGGCTTAAAAATTGAGACATAAGCGGGGGAAAGTTTTGAGAATAGAAATCAGAGACTTGCGAAAAAAGGACTATAAAAAAGCGATACAATTTGCAATTACAGGGATGCATTTTGACTGGTATTTAAATAATAAATTTTTGCTCAATGCGTATGGACGGTATTTTTGGTATCTTGAACTGAACCGCGCGACACAGAGTTTTGCGGCCTATGTAAATGGCAAATTTGCAGGTGTTTTGCTGGCAGAAATTAAAGGTGAGAAAAGGAAACAGCAAAGTGTACTGGGAAAAATTTATGTTGGACTGGTTGGCATGATCCAGAGAAAACTTTTTAAGGGTGGGGCAGGTCTTTATGAAAAGACTACAAAAGAACAATTAGCACACTATTTGAAGTCCTATACGCCGGATGGGGAAATTCTTTTCCTTGCTGCCGATCCGGACTGTAAAATCAAGGGAATAGGTACAGCACTTCTCCATGCTTTGGAAGCAAAAGAAAAAGGGAAAACGTTTTATCTATACACAGATGATGTCTGTACCTATCAGTTTTATGAACATAGAGGATTTGAGCGGGCAGAAGAAAAGAAAATCGTATTAGAAATGCCAAAAGGGAAAGTTCCGTTAAGATGCTTCCTTTACAGTAAGAAACTGTAATATATGCAGGCTTATAAAGGAAGAGTCATTGACAGGCATGGATGTCAAAACATTCTGACAGGGAAAATCCGGCATGTCAACGTGCTTTGCCATACGATCGCTTATTAAAATGACGCAATTGCACATATTATACCTGCGAAGATTAAAAATACTCCTGCTAGGCGGTACAACATGAGTGCCAGATCCGAAGGTTCTGCGTTTTTATACCACCAACCACGAAAGAGATACCATACGCTTCTTGCTCCAAAAAAGTTCCACGCTCCAACGCCAATTAGTGCTAATGCAAGAAGTATGGATGGTGAACCGTTATTACTGGTTCCTCGTGCATTGTCTATTACCCCCTCGATACTATAATTGAGGGAGAACAGGTCAATATAGCCTTTGTTTTTTCTTTCAATCGAATTATACTCTGCCGGCGTGGCAAATCCTCCGTTAATTTCTGTTTGGGAAAATACATATCCATCGGGGTAGTTAACTGTAAAAACAATGCTATTTCCGGGAACTCCATACTCAAATGTATACGTTCCGTTTTCCGAAGTAATTGTTCCGGCAGATAAGTTATTTTCATCCAATGTGATAGTCAGAGATTGTCCATCAATTTCCACTACCTCTGAATAAGGATCTGATTTCGCAGTATTGCTATTACAAGCACCTAAAACAAGCGCTAAAAGCATCACGACTATCAGAACGCATTTGCGTTTTATGTTTGCCATATTGATGTCCCTCCTCCACGTTCTAAACGGCTGCCCTTGAATTTGGCAACCTCAGTTAAATCCTATTTTAGTTCTTACGCAATGGTGTCGTTAAAGTCCGCCGGTTTAAATGGTTTATTCCACTATCCAGCCCCTTTTTTATTATGGTTCCATTTTATCACAATTCCGGGAGCGTGGAAATAGGGGGATTATCAGGAAGATTTCTGACCTTGCGGATATACGGGACGGACGGTCATTTCGGTGTAGACTTAGGTTAGTCCATCATTGATAACACGCCCACGTTTATGATACAATTTCTATAGAGTAAAAGTATTGTAAACGTGGGGCCTTTCTTTAGAAGGGAGGAAAAACCGATGTCAAACTATCTGAATTATCCGGAAGAGAGCACGAACATCGTAAAAAGCAGAAAGAAACTGTCAATGATAATTTTAGCTGCTGTATATCTCGGAGTCTGGGTGGTTTCCCTGATTTCATTCTGGTTTTTCGGCAGAGGGTCAGATGCGATGGGGTACAGCATTATGTGTCTGTGGATACTGCTCCCTGCAACTACCTTCATTCTTTCGCTGATCATCGGAAAGAACGATTATTGGGGACAGAGAAAATGGCTTATTACCATTGGATTTGGACTGATGTATATGCTTGCGGAATATGGAACATTCAGCGCGGCTAATATGATTACGTTTCACAAAATCAATCTGCCGGAATTTATTATGATACCAGCAGGTACAATGATTTCTCTGATTGGAATGGGAATCGGCACGAGGATTCGTCGGGGGCATGATCAAATTAAAAAGAAGAGATGAAAGAAAGCGCAATAAGCGGGGTTACAAAAGATGCAACTGCCAGTTGACACATTGAAAAGCACCGATTGGTAGCATGCAACTGCAAAAAAATCTAAAATCAGGCTATAAAAAATAATGCATGGGAGGATTCTATATGATTTTTGCAGAAAAATTGGTCCGGCTTCGTAAAAAAGCAGGATGGTCACAGGAAGAACTGGCAGAACAGATGAATGTATCGAGACAATCCGTTTCGAAATGGGAAGGAGCCCAGTCGGTTCCTGACCTGGAGAAAATGATACGCCTGTCAAGACTTTTCGGTGTCAGCACAGATTACTTATTGAAAGACGAGATCGAAGAGACGGGAGCGATTCTTACTGATATGGAAGAAACATCGGTAAGAAATGTGTCCATGGAAGAAGCCAACGCGTTTCTTTCAGTAAAGGCAGAAACTTCAAAGACGATTGCCGGGGCTACATTTTTATGTATTCTTTCACCGGTGTGCCTCCTTCTATTAGGAGCTGCCAGTGAAATCGCAAGCCTGAATGTGTCGGAGAATACTGCAGGCGGTATCGGTATGATTGTTATGTTGGTCATGGTTGCAATCGCTGTGGCAATATTTATACACAGCGGCAGCAAAACGGCGCCGTATGAATATCTGGAAAAGGAAGTATTTGAGACAGAGTACGGCGTGACCGGGATGGTAAAAGAGCGTAGAGACCAGTTTAAAAGTGATTATGTGAGAAGCAATATGATCGGTGCATGTCTTTGCGTAACGGCTTTGATCCCGTTGTTTGGCGGTGTAGTTATTAATGAAGACAACGACCTGCTTATGGCTTTGATGCTTTGTATTTCATTTGTAATCGCCGGAATTGGTGTTGTTTTCTTCATCACAGTCGGGATTATTTGGGAAAGCTTTAAAAAACTGCTTCAGGAAGGAGATTACACAAGAACGAAGAAAGAGCATCGTTCTTTCCAATCAGTAATTACAACCGTATACTGGTTGGTCGCAACAGCAATTTATCTGTCATTTAGTCTTCCGACAGAAAGCTGGAAAGAAGGATGGATTGTCTGGGTGATAGCTGCCGTATTATTCCCGGCGGTGATCGCCATTGCGAATGCAATAGAGAACAATAGGAGAAAATAGATGCAAAGGGAGAGCAGACAAATCAGGATCTGCTCTCTTTTTTCACGTAAGGGATATGACAGGAAGAATGGCGGGTGATATAATAAAGAAAAAATGACTGTCAGATGAGATGAGGGGGAGGAAGAGAAGGATGAGTTGGGAAAACTATGAAAATGCAATGGAATTGGCTAAAAATGCAGATTTTATACGACTGCATCTGGAAAAACGACAGCAGAAATTCAAAATGCTGAAAAACTGCTGGGTGTAAAATTTTCTAATCAGTTTTGGGATTTTAATGCGAAATATGGTTACTTGTCTTTCTATGGAAATGAGATTTTCGGCGCAGATCCTGATCATCTTGATGAGATGGAGGGGAACTGTGTATTGTGATGATGGAATATAATGGAGTGGAATATATCCACATTGAAACGTTGGCAGAGGATTTCGGTGATTTTGTTCTGAAATTAGTAAAGGAAGAACTGGATCGTTAGAGCCGCCTTGCAGGTGAACAGGGGATTGCACAGTTAAAAACATGATGGAGAGCGGATCTTCATAAATTATTTGGAAATCATTAAAGGGAAACCAAATACTTTTTGCTATTTTTAATACAAAAAGAAAGGTGGAATCAGAATGAAATCCAAAAAATTTACTATGGGACTGCTGATATTTTATTTAATTGTTTTGACATGGATCATCATTTTTAAGTTACAGTTTTCCTTTGAAAATTTGCCGCACATAAGAAATATAAACTTAATTCCATTTGGCGAATCTGTCATTATAAACGGGAAAATGAACTTCGGCGAAATTATTCAAAATGCGTTGGCATTTATACCCTTTGGCGTATTGATGCATGTGCTTTGGGAAGAAAAGCCCCTGATAAAGCAGATGGCACCTGTTGTTGCAGTAAGCCTTTTATATGAAATCATTCAATTCCTTTTTGCTGTCGGAGCAACGGATATTACAGATGTGATCGCAAATTCCCTGGGAGGAATGATCGGAATTATTATTGCAGTCTTTATTTCGAAACTGTCAGCAAAACACTGGATAAAAATAATTAATATAGTCAGCATCAGTTGCGCAATCGTCTTAACTGCGTTTATAGCGATGCTGATTTTGGCCAATATGTAATTTGGTTTAAATAAGTTTTTCTATAATCACTGCTTATGAATAGAGTCAATCATATATTACGGGAGGTACAGTATGACTAATCAAGAAGTGCAGTTCATTGCAAAACAGACAATGGATTATATCAAGAACGTCATAACGCCTGGAATGAAGCTGACGCAAGTAAGGAAAATGTGTGAAGAGAAAATGCTGGAACTGGGTGCGGACTCTTTTTGGTATTGGGATATTGGAACATTCATTTTTTCGGGCGATGAAACAACAAAATCTGTTTCAGGAAAAGAATATGAGACGGCTGACAAATATATAGAAGAGAATGATATAGTGACCATTGATCTGAGCCCTCAGCGTAATCATATTTGGGGAGACTATGCCAGAACAATCATCATTGAAGAAGGCAAAGTCATTGAATCATTGGATGCTGTTCAAAATGAGGAATGGAGAGAAGGTCTGGCTCTTGAGCAGATGCTTCATCAGGAGCTCATAGACTTCGTAAACGATGCCACAACATTTGAAGAACTATATTATCATATGAACAGAAAGATTGCTCAAGCGCACTTTATCAACCTTGATTTTCTGGGAAATTTAGGTCACTCGATTGAGAAAAAAAGTGAAGATCGGATATACATAGAAAAAGGTAATCAGACGAAACTGATTGATAAAGAATACTTCACTTTTGAGCCGCATATCGCAAAACAGGATTCCATGTTCGGCTATAAGTGGGAAAATATTTATTATTTTGAAGATGGAAAACTGAAGGCATTGTAATATTAATAAACTTGTTTCCGTTTTCCGGGGAGAAGAATTTATGAAATTATCAGATGTTTCTTCGGGACCTGACTGGCTGATCTGGATTTTGATTATAGTGCTTTTCGCAATATCGGTTACACTGCTTTCCGGGCATGGAAGCTGGATGATTGCAGGATATAATACAGCGACAAAAGAGGAAAAAGCAAAATATTATGAGAAGAGACTGTGCAGAACAATGGGAGGTGGGATGGCAGTGATCACGGTTCTCCTGTTTGTGATGGGCATGTATGAAGAGAAGCTGCCTGTAGAATTTGCCTATGTTGCAATCGGAATCATTTGCGTCGACGTTTTTGTTATTATGGTTCTTTCAAGTACCATTTGTAAAAAGAGATCATAAGAACAAATGCATAATATGTTGCTCTTCTATCTGGAAAGCGGATAAATAAAGTGACAAAAAATAATCTGGTGTTATAATATATAAAAATAGTTCTGTAAATTTAAAAATATCAAACTAAATATTGGAGATTGGAGGAATGGTTATGGATAATCTTATGTATTTAATTGTAATGTGGATAGCAGCAATACTATTTATTATCATTGGTATCTATGCAATGAACAGAAAAAAACCGATGTGGCTTTGGTCTGGTTCCCCAATTTCTGAATCTGATATCAATGATGTGAAAGCGTATAATCGAGCAATAGGGAAGATGTGGTGTGTATTTTCTATACCTATGTTTGTGGGTGGAATTGTGGAATTTATTTTACCAATTTCTTCGATTTTAATTTTACTGCTGACTTGTACTGTGGGTATCGGTTTCGTTGTTTGGTATTATCATAAAATAGAAGAAAAATACTTTGTGAAATAGTAAATGGAAAGTTGGATCAGAGAAGGTATGACAGATGAAACTTGGAATTTTTATAAGTAGCAGAAAATGTTCATGGACCATTGTTGGAATTGGAATTATATTAAGCATACTGGCTTTTCAGCATTTCACTGGAGCATTCCTGATCTAAAACCATAAACGCCGCCGTATGGGAACACCATAGTGGCGGTTTTTCTTTTTGGTTCCTCTCCTGTTCAGATGGAAGGAAATCAATGACAGAATATTTACCGGATGGTATAATAATTAATAAAACGCTGGGATTGGGAGTAGGATCGGGTGTCCGATCAGAATCCGCAATTCCACGTAAATTCTCCAAACAAGAGGTCGTGTTTTGAGCGGAAAAAGGATATTCTTCCATTAAGATTGATAGAAAATGGAGGTAGATCGAATGAATCAACTTACTACAGGAAAATTTCTGGCGCGAAAAAGGAAAGAGAAAAATCTGACGCAGGAGCAGCTGGCAGAGAAGATCGGTGTATCGAATAAAACAATTTCAAAATGGGAGACCGGTAAATGTATGCCGGATTATGCTGTTGTAAAAAGCTTATGCGAGGAACTGGAAATCACAGTCGCGGAGCTGATGGATGGAGAAGAAGCAGAAGAGAAAAGTGTTCGTTCCTATGATGAAGATCAGATTATGGATCTGCTAAGGCGGACACAGGAGTTGGAGAAACAGCAAAAGCTGTTATATGGGATTCTGCTGATTGTAATGGGAATTGCCCTGCAGGCCTGTTCCTATACGTTGGGAGGAACCGATATAAAAGACTTTCTCTCCGGGATTCTCCTGGGATTAGCCGTGGGAGAGATGCTGGTTGGGGTTTACATGCTTGGCAGAACCATTGCCGGGCATTAAAAATGATATTTAAGGAGGGGGCTCATGGGAATTTCAATACACTCTTGTATCAATGATTAAAATACAGGAGAAGATTAAAAAATGGAAAAAAATTTACTGGATACAGATATTGGTGGAGATATCGATGATGCGATATGCCTTGCCTACTTATTGAAAGAGCCGCAGTGTGATCTGATTGGGATCACAACGGTCTGTGGTGAGCCGGAAAAACGGGCGGCGGTTGCTGACGCAGTCTGCAGGACTGTGGGGAAAGAGATCCCGATCGTGACAGGGCTTGACAGTACGATGCAGCCGGTTCCGGTCTATCCGACGCCGGACGGTGCGGAAGCGTTGAAATGATTTGTTCTGCGTTCGCAAAAAGTGATGGATCAGACTTTTGCGTATCTGGGGTCAAAAGAGAAAGCCTTGAATCCGGAGGAATATGTACTGCTTCAAATCGGGCAGGAGAAAACCGAACAGCAGATGCTCCGCACTGCAGAGCAGTGGGCTGGACAGAACATAAAAAAAGAAGAATAGAAACATTATAAGGGAGCGGACAGTCTGGTCTGCTCTCTTGCTTTCTGTTGTAAAAAGAGGATGTTTATCTGCATGATGGATGGTATAATAGTGAATATAAATCAGAAAAGGAAATCCAAATTTATAAAGAACAGGAGATAAAAGCGATGCAGCATGAATGTAAAATTACAGTATTAGAAACAAAAGTATTTCCTGAGTATCAGGAGAAGTATCTTGCTGATCCGAAATCAGGACCTTGCCCGTTTTTCAAGAAAGGGGATACATTTGTCTTAAAAAGAACAAATGAACAGGATGATTTCTATCATCTGATGAACGGAAAATTTTGTGGTGAAGCATGGGATGCGATCAGCAGATATGTGTATACCGCATTACAGGGAGGCTCCATTATGCGCAACTGGACAAATGATGACAGAATGATGATTGCCTGCTGTAACGACGGTACAAGACCGGTGATCTTCAAGATCGAAAGAATTGACATTCCGGAAACGGAAGAAGAAAAGGAATGGCTTGAAAAACAGAATTTCAAAAATGATGCCAGCGATGCCTACACAGGCTGATTGGAAAAGGAGGCCCGCTTATGGAAGAAGCTGTGATTCAAAAAGCAATTCAGTATATTAAAGAGTATTTTGCTGATGACTACAGTGGACATGATTACTGGCATTCGTTTAGGGTCTATAAACTGGCAGAAGAAATTGCCAGGAAAGAGCAGGCGAATCTTTTTATTGTCCGCCTTGCGGCACTTTTGCATGATGTAGATGACAGAAAAATATCTCCCGATACTTATGAAAGAAAGGAAAACGCAGTTTCTTTTATGAAACAATGTGGCATAGATGACAGAATTATTTCTGATGTCTGTACCATCATTGAAGATGTTTCTTATGAGGGAAATTCCGTGACACCACAGAGTTTGGAAGGAAAGTGTGTGCAGGATGCAGACAGAATTGATGCTATCGGGGCAATCGGTATTGCACGTGCCTTTTCCTATGGCGGAAATCATAATAGAGCCATGTATGATCCTGAGATAGAACCGTCTCTGAATATGACAAGAGACGAATACAGAAAGCATATCTCAACAACCATAAACCATTTTTATGAGAAGCTTTTTCGCTTAAAAGAGCTTTTGAATACCTCGACTGCAAAAGAAATTGCAGAGCACCGGGACAGGTTTATGCATGAGTATGTAGATGAATTCCTCCTTGAGTGGGTGGGAAAACGGTAACAGGGAAAAGTTTATTTATACAGAAAGAGGGAAGAAGATGTATACAGAATTTGATACAGCATATGGATTATTTGAAGGCATGTTTGCTATTGTTTTTATTCTGGTGATTGGATCATTTGTTGTCATGGCAGTAAAAGGACTTAGCACCTGGAATAAAAATAACAACTCTCCTAGACTGACAGTGTCGGCTGTTGTGGTCGCAAAACGTTCTGATGTGTCTTATCATCATCATGCAAATGTAAACCATACCGCTCATGTTGCTTCCAACACGATCTATTACGTCACTTTTCAAGTGGAGAGCGGAGACAGGATGGAGTTTTCGGTCAGCGGAAGCGAATATGGAATGCTGGTGGAAGGGGATCAGGGAAAGCTCTCTTTTCAGGGAACAAGATATCTATCTTTCCAAAGAGAAGGACAGCAGGAAGAATAATAAAAAATAGAACTGGAAGAAAAGATGCGGAACAGTGGCAGAAGTGAAGGAGGGAAAATCTGTGAAGAATAAAAAATCCGATGATAATAAAGAGAATAATAAACTCGCCATTGGACTTTGTCTTGGACTTTCATTTGGCCTTTTATTTGACAATCTGGCATTAGGGTTATGTCTGGGTGTAGCGTTTGGATGCATGCCGGATTTTAAAGGAAAAGGGAAAAAATAAATGAACTGAAAGGCGGGTTATTATCATGCATGGAATGATTATTCTGGGCCCTGCGGGATCGGGAAAAACGACGTTGGGTAAGTATGTTGCCGACAAAATGGAGATTGCTTTTCTGGATATTGATGAATATATTTGGCGGAATGATACGGAAAAGCCATATTCGGTCATGTATTCAAAAGAGGAAAAAATCCGTAATCTTATGGGAGCGGTACAGAAAACGGAGGAATTTGTTATGGCCGGTTCCATGAACAGTTTTCATGAGTACTTTGATCCTATGTTTTTGCTGGCAGTTTATCTGATAGCAGATGCAAAAGTCCGTGTAAAACGCATCCACGAAAGAGAACAGAAAGAGTTTGGCGCCCGCATTCTGCCCGGCGGAGATATGTATGAGGAACATCAGCAGTTTCTAAATGATGCAGCAAATTATGATGGAAATGCAGCATCCTGTAACAAAAGCCAGCATGAGTTATGGCTGAATCAGATAGGATGTCCGGTGCTGAAACTCGATGGAGAAGATTCATTAGAAAAGAATACAAAAGTAATTATAGAAACATATCGGCGTTTATCTTCGGAGGTAAAAAAGTGATGCAGATCAGAATTGCAAATGAAAACGACGTGGAACCATTAAGGAGGCTGTACCGGGAACTGGAAGCTGACGGAGTAAAATATCAGCCCGAACATTTTGTCGTTGGTTATCGGAGTGACGATTTTTTTCGGGAGATCTTTGAGAGCGGGAATCAGGATATTCTTGTGGCAGAAGAAGAGGGAACAGTGATTGGATTTTCTCATGTTATGATTCTGAAACAGAAAGAAGTGGCGTGTTTAAAACCACAGACAGTCGTATACATACAGGATCTGGATGTATTGGAGAGTGAGAGAAGCAAAGGAATCGGAACACTTCTCATGAATGCAAGTAAGGAATATGGAAAAAAGCACGGTGCGGATTTTATCAGAACACAGGTTTTCCCTCAAAATACAGAGGGAATCCGATTTTATGAACGGAACGGTTTTCGCGAGATGATGAAAACGATCGAGTGTCAGTTTTAATAAGTAGTTTGGAGCGGAAGGATTGTTTGCGGGACATCATCCGGATAATAAAGTATCATCCTTCTTATGAATGGAAAGGAATAAATTTGTATGGGATTCTGGATGTTTATGTTTCTGATGACTCTGTGGATACCTCTTACCATGATTGGGCTTGGAAGATATTTTCAGAAAAAGGCGCCGAAAGAGATCAATGCAGCGTTTGGCTACCGCACAAAGCGGTCTATGAAAAACAGAGATACATGGACATTTGCCCACAACTATTTTGGAAAACTCTGGCATATTTGCGGAAGTATATTACTGCTACCTTCCATTCTTGTCATGCTGTTCGTAATTGGAAAATCAGAAGATGCAATTGGAACAGCCGGAGGAATTCTCTGCGTGATCCAGATGATTTTTCTGGTAGGACCGATCTGGCCGACGGAAAGGGCGCTGAAGCACATGTTTGACAAGAAAGGGAACAGAAAGCAGGAGGGATAAGGATGGTGAAAATCAGATACGCGGAATACTCCGATAAAGAATATTGGTTTAGTGTTGACCAGCATATGCCGGAATCGGAATTTGAACATAAGGTGCAGACAAAGAGGGCCTATATTCTATGCTTGAACGATAAACCAATCGGGCTTTTAAGATATAATCTGTTCTGGGACAATACGCCGTTTTGTACGCTTCTTTTTATCGAAGAAGAGTATCAGAGAAAAGGATATGGAAAACAGCTGATGGAGTACTGGGAGCAGGACATGAAACGGCAGGGATATGGTATGCTGTTAACATCCACGCAGGTGGACGAAACGGCACAGCACTTTTACCGGAAACTTGGATACAAAGACTGTGGAGGGTTTGTGATTGATATTCCTGCCTATGCACAGCCGATGGAACTGTTTCTGATCAAGGAAATTTAGACAGGATAGGCCCCTAAAAAGGAGAGCAAAAGTGTATGGACAAAATACTGGATGTAAATGAAAAAACATATGAAGTGATCAAACTTCTGGGAAAAGGTAAAGGCGGATATTCCTACCTGGCATCAGACGGGAAACATGAAGTAGTGGTAAAACAGATTCATCATGAGCCGTGTTCCTATTATAGGTTTGGCGATAAACTGGAAGTGGAGATTAGGGACTATAAGCGGTTGAAGGAAATTGGAATAATGATTCCTGAAATGCTGGATGTTGACAGAGAGAAAGAGAGAATTGTAAAAGAATATATTGCCGGAGATACAGTATTTGAAATGGTGAGAAAGGGCTGTCTTCCTGACACTTGTCTGGAACAGGTGAATAAGATGTGCAGGCTTCTCTACAGGGAAGAAATCAATATTGATTATTTCCCGACTAATTTTATCCTGCAGGACGGGATTTTGTACTATGTAGATTACGAATGTAATGCCTATATGGAAGAGTGGAACTTTGAAAACTGGGGAATCAGGTACTGGTCAAAAACACCGGAATTTATCAGGTATGTAGAAGAACAGGAAAAAGTGACCGCTAAGCAGGCAAACTGAAAGGAGAAAGACCATGCTATTTAAGAGAAAAAGATTTGGGATTGTTTTTTTGATCCTGTTGCTTTTGCAGGGATGCAGTAACGGAGGGGATGTAAGTAAAGTACAGATTGATTATGGACAATCTTCGATATATTCGCGGGAAGATATGGATTCTGCAATTCAAAAAATAAAAGAAGAATTCAAAACCTGGAAAGGAGCAAAGCTTCTTTCGGTGTCATATACGGATGATAAACGGGCAGAAGAAGAACTTTCTTATTGTAATGAATTAAAAGATGGTGCGGATTTTAGTGAGTGTATTGTTTTTGAATCTGTTTTTCATTCCCCAAAGAAAGATAGTGGTGCATGGAATCCGGATCAGGATTATACAGGATGGCAATGGTATCTGGCAAGAAGTGGAAAGGAAGACTGGGAATTACTCACATGGGGATACTGATCAATTATATGGCACATGTGAATGGCGGAAAAAGTAAGTCAGATGAAATGAGCATAGATGGAGGCATTTTATGTGTTCAATTTGTGGTTTGGACTGTTGCAAGGAATGCAGCAGAAGAGAAGAATGTGGCGGATGCCAAAAAGTAGACGGACATCCTTTTGGCGGAACATGCATTGCTGCTGAATGTATTAAACGTGGTGGACAGGAAGAGTTTTTGAAGTTAAAAGATACACTGATCTCGGAATTCCATGCATTAGGAATAGAGGGGCTTGAAGTAAAAGAGCTTCATTTATTGAATGGCTTTTTTGTGAATTTGGAATACCCGCTCGCAAATGGTCAGTCTGTAAAATTGCTTGAAGATAAGAAAATCTATTTGGGAAATCAGATCGAAAGGCCTGGTTCGGACCGCTGCTATGGAATTGTCGCGGATGAATCTTATCTGCTTGTATGCGAATACGGCTGCAATGGTACAGATCCTGAAATTATCATATATAAAAAGCGCAATACTGTGTGATGCTTTTGGAATGAATAGTGGGAAATAGGATGGAAAGAGAACATGGATGCAGGATGATATCTGTACTATGTTCTTTTTTGTTCTTAAGCCGGAATTTCTGGTAGGAAAAATAAAGAACAAGTATGAAATCTTTTCCTCCTGGAAATCTTATGAGTAAAAGGATTCAGGAGGCGAATGATGGAATCGATATGGACTCAGACCTGTAATCATCGAGAAAAAAGGCCGGCTTTGGACAGGCAGATAGAGGCGGATGTGGCTGTAATCGGCGGAGGAATGGCGGGGATTCTGACTGCATGGCAGCTGGAACAGGCCGGAGTCCGTACCGTTGTTCTAGAGGCAGATCAGATCGGTCAGGGACAGACGAAAAATACCACTGCTAAAATTACGGTTCAGCATGGATTGTTCTGTCATACATTTCTTGAGAAAAGCAGATTGCATCGTTTTTGCTGCACATTTTCCATTCATTAATTTCCCGGGTATGTATTTTACAAGAATGCATCAGGAGCGCTCCTATGTACTTGCGCTGGAGAATACCGGAAGAATAGAGGGAATGTACATTGGGGACGGAGAAGAGAAGCTTTCATTCCGGCAGTATGATCGTTATCTTCTGCTTGGCGGACAGGGGCACCGGACCGGAGAAAATAAAAGTGGAGGATGCTATCAAAAGCTGAAAGAAGCCGCGCAGGCATATTACCCGGACAGCCGCGTGGCGGCCTGCTGGTCTGCTCAGGATTGTATTACGGCGGACAGTATTCCGTTTATCGGAGCGTATACGTCTGACAGACCCGGATGGCTTGTGGCATCTGGATTTCAGAAATGGGGTATGAGCTCGTCGATGGCATCGGCAATGCTTCTTTGTGACAAGATCTGTAATATCGAAAATCCGTATGCCGAAACCTTTGCTCCATCTAGATTTTCGACAGAAGAGATCCCACAGATAGCAAGAGACAGCGGACACGCAGTGAAAGGACTGGCCAAACGTTTTTTTCATGTGCCGGAAGAAACTGCAAATGTGCTGAAGCGAGGGTACGGGGCCATAGTTGAGACATCTCAGGGGAAGATGGGAGTGTACAAATCAGAGGAAGGGGAAATGTTCAAAGTAGATATTGTCTGCCCGCACCTGGGATGTGAATTGACGTGGAATCCGGATGAACAGTCCTGGGACTGTCCGTGCCACGGTTCCAGGTTTGATGTTAGAGGAAATCTGTTAGACGGGCCGGCGCAGGAGGGAATTCAATATGAATAATTATTTTTACGGATGGTATTTTCGGTGTCAGGGAGAAGACGGGAGCATGGCTGTCATTCCGGCTGTGCATTTGTCAGAAACAGAGGAATCCTGTTCGATTCAGGTTATTACAAAAAACGGAAGCTATTACAGAACATTTCCGATTCAGGAGTTTCGAATCAACAGGGAAAAAGGGAGCATGAAGATTGGAGAAAACCTGTTTTCCAGAAAAGGAATCCGAATTGTGCGGCAATAGAATTTGAACGAAAAACAGGAGCTTGAGAAGAAAATTATTTTATAGTCATTAAGGAACGCTTCGTCGGGGCGTTCCTTTTGTGCTTTTGATTTGGCAAAAAGAAATGACAGTCCGAAGCCTGGATGATATAATATTAGAAACGTCAGTTGATAGTATGATGGATCGGAGGTTGTTTTTTGAAACAGGTAAAAGTATACAAAAAAGAATATGAAAAACTTCCAGTAAGGTTTCAAAAGAAACTGGAAAGCGACCTGAACTACCTGATAAAAGCGGAAATCCCAGGATTGAAAAAAATATATCTTTTTAGAAGCTGCGCCAGAGGGGAAGTTCGAAGCAGCAGTGATATCGACCTCCTGATTGTAACGAAAACTCAGCTCATGGACAGGTCATTGAAGGCAGATGTTCGATGGACATTAGACGAGGACTTGGATGGTGTAAGGACGGATGTGCTGTTTACTTATGAAGAAGGATGTCTGTCCAGTCAGGTTTTTCAAAGAGAAGTAGAGAAAGATAAAAAATTAATTTTGGAGGTGATAGAAAGATAAAAAATACCTATATAGATATTGCAGAAAATGATTTGCAATATCTGGAATCTGTACTGAAAACAGGGAGTACAGTGAATAAATTAAAAAATCTTGAACTTTAAATCCGGTAGGAAAGCAGGGAGAAGAGATGAAGACCAAAAGAAGAAAAAATGTGGTAATTCTGAGCGGAGCGGACGGACCTACAAGTATCTTCCTTGCAGGAAAAAGAAAAAGGCTGTCGTTGATAGAATGGTTCAAAGACTGGCGAAATCAAAGAAAGCAGAAAAAGATCAAAAAAACAATTACGGTAAATCCGCATAGCATGGAAGAAGTGATACGATATGCCAAGGCAAAGTATCATGCAGTGGAGTTAACCTCTGATGCAAGGAATTTTATAGAGGTACGCAGGTCGCACAAAGAAGGACTTGTATTTCTGAAAAGACCCGATCCAGAGGATGAACTACCGATGGATTTTCATTTGTATGAAATACGGAAAGGAAATGAAGAAATTGAGATGGCGGTTGATTTTTATTGGAATATCCTGAACATTTCTCATCAGGGTAACCGGAAAACATGGAAACAGGGAGAGGAGATCGTCAAAGACCTTTACAGGTATTATAGTGTTACCAGAAAAGATGTGGAAGAGAACTCTGAGCGATATAAAAATCTGGTGAGAATATTAAGCGAATGAATTTCCGGGCTTAGCAGTAGAAACAGAAAACAGAGGAAAGAGAAGCAAAGGAGGGAAAAGTATGAACTATTATGACGAGGAACTTCAGCGTCTCCAGCAGGAGATGATGGAAAAAGAAAGAGCAGATGCAAAGCTGGCGGATCTTTATATCCAGCAGAATGAGCTGGAGAAGAAGGCGGCAGATCTAAAGAAGATCATGGAAGATGAGCAGGAGGATGTGGACCGGCTGAACCGAAAAAGTCTTACTGCGTTTTTATACCGGGCATCCGGAAAGATGGGAGAAAAGCTTTCGAAGGAAGAAAAGGAGGCCTTTGCGGCTGCTGTAAAATACGATGCTGCTGCAAAGGAGCTGCAGGCTGTTGAAGACGATATTGCATACTATAAAAAGCAGGCATCGGGGCTTCCGGACTGCAAGCTTCAATATGAGAGGATGCTTGAGGCGAAAAAGGAAGAGATCAAAGAATCGGGCAATATAGAAGCTGAGAAAATCCTGGAAATGGAAAGACAGATTGCCGCTATAGAAAATCGCAGAAAAGAAGTGAAGGAAGCGATCAGCGCCGGGGAAAGAGCACGTTCCATTGCAGAAGAGACGCTGGAAGGTCTGCAAAGTGCTAAAAACTGGGGAATGGTGGATCTCATCGGCGGTGGTATTATGTCGGATGTTATCAAATATGATAAACTGAAATCGGTAAAGGACAGAACAAGTGCGCTCCAAATGGCATTGCGTACGTTCCGGACAGAACTTTCAGATGTTTCAAGCCGGATTGAAGGGCCGCTTCAGGTAGAGGTTGGAGAGTTCCTTCATTTTGCAGACTACTTTTTTGACGGGATTTTTACAGACTGGATGGTCTATGACAAGATCAAAGTGTCAAAGGAACGGGCTGAGCAGACATACAGCCAGATACAGGGTATTTTGGAACAGCTAAGGAAGATGCAGGAACAGCTTCATACGGAAGAGGAACAGAAAAGAAGAGAACTTGAGCAGATTGTGCTGAAAGGATAAAGACTGTGAAAAACTGGTCAGAGTAGAGAAATTCAGAGGAGGTAAGAAGACAGCATGAACCAGAACACAGCGGTGTTTGAGTCGATGCCGGTTGCACAGGCAGTGAGAAAGCAGATTGTACCGGCAATCGCAAGCCAGATGATCGCGTTAATCTATAATCTTGCAGACACATATTTTGTAGGGATGCTGAATGATCCCAATGAGACAGCAGCCATCACGATTGTGTATTCATCTTTCGTGATGCTGACTGCCATTTCAAATCTGTTTGGAGTGGGAGGTGCAAGTGCCCTTTCAAGAGCGCTCGGCGGGAAAAAGACGGAGGATGCCAGAAGGATTGCGTCAATTTCCTTTTGGGGAGGACTAGGATGCGGTATCTTGTTCGCGATTGTATTTTTGATTTTGGCCCGTCCGGTCCTGTTTCTCTGCGGAGCAACCCGGGCAACATATGAGACTGCATTTGCCTATGCTAGATGGGTTGTTGTGATTGGAGGACCTTGGACGATTTTAAATACACTGCTGGCGAATCTGGTACGTGCGGAGGGAAGTGCAGCGCAGGCTGCTATCGGCGTATCCATGGGAGGAATTTTGAATATCATTCTGGATCCTTTTTTTGTACTTCCGGGATTCCTTTCCATGGGAGCAGCAGGAGCGGGGCTTGCCACGGCTGTCTCGAATGTGGCGGCAACGATCTATTTTCTCATTTATATTGCAAGAAACAGAGGAAAATCTGCGATCAGTATTACCCCGTCGGGACTCAAATACTGGAAACAATATCTCAGGACGATTTTGTCGACGGGCTTCCCATCGGCTGTGCAGTATGCCCTGACTGTGGTTGCCATTGCGGCGCAGTCCCGGTTTGTGGCACAGTACACCACAGAGGCGGTGGCAGGACTTGGGATTGTCAAGAAGCTGGATCAGCTGCCGCTTTATTTCTCGATTGGAGTGTCAAACGGGATTCTTCCGCTTCTGGCATACAATTATTCGGCAGGCAATCAGGAGCGCAGAAGGGGCGTATTCCGGCTGGGATGTATGATTTCTCTTGCCTTTTCACTTCTGTGCCTGGTTGTTTACGAGATTTTTGCACCGCAGCTTTCGGGTCTGTTTATCAAGGATCCGGTCACAATCCAGTACAGCGCAGGATTTTTACGCAGAATGGTGACTGCCATGCCGATGATGTCGGTCTGCTATCCAATGATTATCCAGTTTCAGACGATGGGAAAATTCAAGGAGTCTATGGTCTGCTCCATTTTGAGAAAAGGAGTTCTGGATATTCCGCTTCTGTTTTTGATGAATGCGCTTCTGGGACTGAATGGATGTATGTGGGTTCAGCCGATTGTGGATACTATCTCCCTGATTGTCGCAGGCAGATTTTATAGAAAATTGAAAAAGACAGAAGGAATTTGATGGGCCAAATGAGTGAAAAAGATATGGAAAGGCGGGAAGGATAATGATCTATCTGGAGTGGTTTACATTTCCGGACAGTGAAAAGGAATTTGACTTTTTTCTGAAGCAGAAACGTACCTGTTATGATTCCTACTATCCGTTTCAGATTTTGTCCAGGCATCATTTCCGGAGAATTGATTTTGCACCGGTTACCATTCTCTATGGAGGAAACGGGAGCGGAAAAACGACAGCTATCAATGTCATTGCGGAAAAACTGAATCTGGAGAGGGATTCGGTCTTTAATAAATCCAGTTTTTTCGGAGACTATCTGGATTTCTGTGATTATGATACACAGATACCGGTTCCGAAGGGAAGCCGGATCATTACAAGTGACGATGTATTTGACTATATGCTCAATATCCGGAGTATGAACGAGGGAATTGACCGGAAGAAGGAAGAGTTGTTTGAAGATTATCTGGATGTGAAATATTCTCATTTCCGGATGAATTCACTGGATGATTATGAGCAGCTGAAACGGGTGAATAAAGCAAGGAGCAAAACCCAGTCCCAGTTTGTGAGATCGGAGTTGATGGATAATATCCGGGAGTATTCCAACGGAGAGAGTGCTTTTTTGTATTTTTCAGAGAAGATTATGGAAAATGCACTGTTTCTGCTGGATGAGCCGGAGAACAGTCTGTCACCGGCCAAACAGCAGGAACTGGTGCAGTTTCTTGAAAATGCGGTACGTTTTTTCGGATGTCAGTTTGTGATTTCTACGCACTCACCATTTTTACTGTCCATGAAGGGAGCCAGAATCTATGACCTGGATGAGGATCCCGTGGATGTGAAAAAATGGACGCAGCTGGAAAATGTGAGGGCGTATTATCAGTTTTTTAAAGAGCATGAAGATGAGTTTACAGCATGGCAAAAGGAGGAAGAAACATGGAACATGTAGTATTAGGGAAGACAGGCCTGAAAGTCAATAAAAATGGATTTGGTGCGCTGCCGATTCAGCGGATTTCCAAAGAGGACGCAGTTGCTTTACTGCAGAAGGCATTCCAGAATGGTATCAACTATTTTGACACAGCAAGGGCTTACTCCGACAGTGAGGAAAAAATGGGAGCAGCACTTCATGAGGTGCGGGATCAGATCATTATCAGCACCAAAACGGCGGCTCAGAATGGCGAAGACTTACGGAAGGATCTGGAAATGAGCCTGGAAAAGCTCCAGACCGACTATATTGATCTGTACCAGTTCCACAATCCGGCATTCTGCCCGAAGCCGGGGGATGGTTCCGGCCTTTATGAGGCGGCACTGGAGGCAAAGGAACAGGGAAAGATCCGGCATATCGGAATTACCAACCACCGGATCGCTGTGGCAAAAGAAGCGGTTCTGTCCGGTCTTTATGAGACGCTGCAGTTTCCATTTTCTTATCTTGCATCTGAGGAAGAGGTGGAACTTGTAGAACTTTGCCGTCAGAAAGAAGTTGGATTTATCGCGATGAAAGGACTTGCCGGAGGCCTGATCCACAATTCTGCTTCTGCTTATGCATTTATGTGCCAGCCGCAGTTTGCCCATGTAGAGCCGATCTGGGGGATCCAAAGAGAATGGGAACTGGATGAATTCCTTTCCTATCAGGAACAGGCTCCGGAATTAAATGAAGCGCTTCTGGCGGAAATACAGAAAGATAAAGATCAGCTGGCGGGAGAGTTCTGCCGCGGATGCGGTTACTGTATGCCGTGTCCGGCAGGAATCGAGATCAATAACTGCGCAAGAATGAGTCTGATGTTAAGACGTGCGCCACAGGAAGCGTGGCTGTCTGAGGAGTGGCAGGAAAAGATGAAAAAGATCGAGAACTGTCTCCACTGCGGCAGCTGTATGAAGAAGTGTCCGTACGGTCTGAATACACCGGAGCTTTTGAAACGGAACTATGAAGACTACAAAACATTTTTATAAAAATACATAGAATGACAAAACGCAGATATGGCAGGAAAATTTGATTTTCCTGCCATATGTCTGTCTTGATATGAATTTAATATGTCAGATCCTCGCATACGGATTTCAGATTCAGGAAGTTGGTGAGGTAATCTCTTGTTCCTGTTTTTGCGTCCGTACCGGACATATTGAAGCCGCCGAATGGATGCTGCAGAACAACAGCTCCGGTGGACTTTCTGTTGAAGTAGAGATTTCCAACGTGGAATTCTACTTTTGCTTTCTGGATATGTTCTCTGTCCTCTGTATATACCGATCCGGTCAGACCATACTCGGTTCCGTTTGCAACTTCCAGTGCTTCGTCAAAGGAATCCACACGGATCACAGCAAGTACCGGTCCGAAGATTTCTTCTTTTGCGATGACAGCGTCTTTTGTAATGTCACGGACAACGGTTGGTTCGATGTAAAAGCCTTTGGAATCGTCATAATTTCCGCCAAAGACAATCGTGCCTTCCTTGCGTGCTGTTTCGATGTAGCCGGAGATCCGGTCAAATGCGTTCTGGTTGATGACCGGGCCCATCGGAAGATCATCACGTCCGCTTCCCTGATTTTCTTTGAGTTCTTTTGCGCAGGCAACGATTTCTTCTACAAATGCATCATATACATCGCTTAATACGACTGCTCTGGAGCATGCGGAGCATTTCTGTCCCTGGAAAGAGAACGCTGAATTTGCGATTCCGGCAGCGGCACGTTTCAGGTCTGCGGAAGAATCTACGATAATCGCATTCTTTCCACCCATTTCTGCTACGACACGTTTGATCCAGATCTGGCCTTCGGAAACTTCTGCTGCCTTCTGGCTGATGCGCAGTCCCACTTCTTTCGAACCGGTAAAGTTTACGAAGCGTGTCAGCGGATGCTGTACAATATAATCCCCGATGACGGAACCGGATCCAGGAATGAAATTGATAACGCCGTCCGGGAAACCTGCTTTTTCGCAGAGTTCTACGAATTTATAAGCTACGATCGGTGTGTCGGAAGACGGCTTGCAAACAATAGTGTTGCCTGTGATGACGGCAGAAACAACCATGCCTGCAAGAAGAGAAAGCGGGAAGTTCCACGGTGGAACAGCTACACCGACTCCGATCGGAATGTAGATGCATTTACATTCTTCTTCTGTGTCTACCAGTTCCAGGCCTTTATCAAGCTCACGCATATGCATGATATAGGAGTTGAAAAAGTCCAGAGCTTCACAGAGCTCTCCGTCTGCTTCGCCCCAGTTTTTGCCGCTTTCCTCAATGCTCCAGGCATCGATGAGAAAACGGTTTTTCTTCATGAGGTCCACCAGTCTGCGAACACAGCAGATCCGTTCCTCGGCAGGAGTTCTGCTCCATGTTTGAAATGCTTTATGTGCTGTCTGAATCGCTTTATCTGCAAGCTCCTGATCACAGGAACTGACCTGTCCGAGGACTTCTTTCGTTGATGGCGCGATAGAAACAATCTTTTTGTCTGTCATAATGCGTTCGCCGCCGATAATCAAAGGATAATCCTGGCCTTTTTCTTTATCTACCTGTTCAAATGCTTTGAGCATTGCTTCTTTGTTTTCTGGAATCGAAAAATCCAATTCTGGTGAATTCTTAAATCCTTTTAACATGCATATACCTCCTGTTTTGTATATTTTTACACTACAACAAATATATTATCATTTTCGATTTCGCACGTCAATGCTTTAATTTGACGAAAACTGATAAAAAGGGGAAAAAAGACGATTGATGAAGAAAGACACATTTGAAAAAACGTAGAAAAAGAGCATAAATATGCAAACAAAAAAAGGGAAACTCAAAAGTTGAAAAGAAACGTTGCGGATAGATAAGAAAACGAAAATGTGGTACAATCTAACCATAAAAGTAAGGAAACAAGGGAGGAAAGAATGAAAAATTTACTGGTATGTATTGATATTGGAGGAACTTCAGAAATGCTTCGGACTGCCGGCAAGTATTGAAAATGATGCAAATTGTGCCGCTATGGCCGAAGTAACTTTTGGAAACGGGAGAGGATGTAAAAATCTGGCTTTTGTAGTATGCGGTACGGGGATTGGCGGAGCAGTCGTGATAGATGGAAAAATCTGTCATGGTTCACATTTGTATGGCGGGGAATTTGGTTGTATGGTGATGAGAGATGACGAGGGAAAGCTTAGTACGTTTTCTTTACAGGCTTCTACAATGTCACTTGTGCGAAGAGTCCGGAAGGTTTATCCAGATCAGGAATGGGATGGAAGACGGGTGTTTGAGGAAGCGGAAAAGAATGATTCCGTCTGCCGGGCTGCCGTTTCCTGCTTTTACAGAAAGCTTGCCGAAGGAATTTATAATATTCAGCATGTTTATGATCCTGAGAGAATTTTGCTGGGCGGAGGAATCAGCAGCCGCGAAAACTTTTCGGATGAAGTGCAGAAATATCTTCAGGATCTTGCGAAGGAGGTGGAAAAAGCTGCAGGGACAAAAGTTATTGTTCCGGATGTAAGAGTATGCAGTTATCGGAAAGATGCCAATCTGGCCGGAGCTGCAGCAGTATTTATGCAGAAGTACCCGGAAACTGCCGGGAGATAAGGAGGAAAAATGGATAAAAAGGCAATGTATCGATTAAGCTATGGGCTCTTTGTTGTAACTGCAAAGGAGGGGGAAAAGGATAATGGATG
Organism: Drancourtella sp. An57; assembly: GCF_002161525.1. Lineage (NCBI taxonomy): Bacteria > Bacillati > Bacillota > Clostridia > Eubacteriales > Oscillospiraceae > Drancourtella > Drancourtella sp. An57. Next base: position 93,469 of record NZ_NFHY01000002.1, on the reverse strand, counting down.
TATTACCAATACGGTAATGCAGGTGACCTCATCACCTAATAGAATTTCTCTCGCAGTGAACAAGGAAAACTACACACATGATATGATTCTTCATACAGGAAAATTTAGTGTTTCCGTGATTTCTGAACAGGCTTCATTTGATCTGTTCCGGCATTTTGGGTTTCAAAGTGGAAAAGACAAGGATAAATTCGAAGATTTTCAAAATGTTCAACGGAAAGAAAATGGACTGTATGTGATTACCGAAGGAACGAATGCATGGCTTTCAGCTAAAGTAATTCAGTCGATAGATCTGGGATCGCATACGCTTTTTCTTGCAGAGGTGGAAGATGGCGAAGTAATATCGGAAAGCCCGTCTGCAACCTATGCATATTATCAAAATGTGATAAAACCAAAAACGGAAACAACAAAAAAGACCGGATGGAGATGCCGGATATGCGGATATATTTATGAAGGAGAGGAACTTCCGGCAGATTTTATCTGTCCGATTTGCAAGCATGGGGCGGAAGATTTTGAAAAAATCTGACAGAGTCTGTTGACAAATGAAATTACCGTACTATAATAGTTCACTGAGAAACGGTTTCTTAGTGAACTATTATTTTCGCTAAAAATGAACCGGGAGGTGAAATCATGTATAAATTCGGAGAACTATGGAACGGACTTCGAAGTATGTTGCGGCTATATGAAAAAATGATGAAAAATGTATGCAGAAAATATGGCTTATCGATGGTAGAGGTAGATATTATAGCTTTTCTGAAAAATCATCCCATGAAAGATACGGCGGCGGATATTGTAGAATTCAGGATGCTTTCTAAAGCAGCTGTTTCAAAAGGAGCAGAACTTTTGATTCAAAAAGGGCTTCTGGAACGGAATCCGGATCAAAAAGACAGGCGGAAAGTACATCTGATTTTAACAGAAGATGCGCAGCCGATTATGTATGATGTTCAACAAGTGCAGGAGTCCTATGCGGCTCAACTGTTGGATGGATTTTCAGAAGAAGAATATGAAACTTATATTCACCTGAAAGGGCGTATTCTTGAAAATGTGAAAATCGGAGAAGAAAGAGGGTATGACCATTCTGACCAGTGTTATGCAGTTTGCAATGCTCCCGCTTCAGGGTCTTGGACAGGGCGCGCAGCCGATTATCAGTTATAACTACGGATCCAAAAACGTGGACAGGGTACGGGCAACGTATAAGCTGCTTCTGAAAGTCAGTCTGGCATATTCTGTGCTTTTGTGGCTTCTGATTATGCTGTTCCCGCAGGCATTTGCCGCAATGTTTACAACAGATCCGGAACTGATGGAATTTACAAAAACCGCACTTCGTATTTATATGGCGGCGACATTGATTTTCGGAATACAGATTGCATGTCAGATGACCTTTAACGCACTGGGAAACGCAGTGGAATCCATCGTAGTTGCCGTAGTAAGAAAATTCATACTGCTGATTCCGCTGATCTATCTGATGCCGGAGCTTCTGTCATCCGATCCGGTAAAAGCAGTCTACATGGCAGAACCGATTGCCGATATCATTGCCGTTACATTTACAGCAATACTGTTTTATTTCCGATTTAAGAAGACACTCGCAAAATTACAATAAGCAACGAAAAGAATCCTGCAATGTCAGGGTTCTTTTGCTATACAGAAGTTTTACTTTCCAGTATAATAGATAGAAAAGCAGCAGAAGTGAACCAAAAGGGAGGTCCAGTTATGAGAAGTACATTGCAGAAGTTTGACGGGCGGGCGCAGGATTATGTTGTGGGCAGACCGGTATATGCGCAGGAATTTGTGGAGGCATTGTTCCGGGATTATGGATTTTCCAGTGACTCGGTTATTGCAGACATCGGGTCCGGTACCGGAAAATTTGCAGGACAGTTGCTGGAACGCGGGTGTACTGTGTATGGTGTAGAGCCAAACGATGATATGAAGGAAAAGGCAGTGGAAGAACTTTCCGGATTTGTGCGGTTCTACCCGGTAAAAGGAACAGAAGCCGGAACCACTCTGGAAGATCATTCCGCTGATTTCGTCACAACCGCCCAGGCATTTCACTGGTTTGATGTGCCGGCTTTTGCAAAGGAGTGCCGGAGAATCCTGAAGCCCGGCGGAAAGGTCTTTCTGATCTGGAATGTGAGGGATATGAACGACCAACTGAATCAGGAGGCATACGAAATCTACCGGAACTACTGTCCGGATTTCAAAGGGTACAGCGGCGGAATTCAGAAAGACGATGAACGAATCCGGGCATTTTTTGATGACAGATATCAGTACATAGAGTTTGCAAATCCGCTTTATTACTCAGAAGAGACGTTTATCAGCAGAAGCCTGTCCGGCTCCTATTCGCTGAAAGAAGGAGATGCACGTTATCAGGAATATCTGAAAGCACTGCGGGATCTGTTTGCGAAGTATCAGAAGGATGGAATATTGACAATGGGTAACCATACGGCTGCATATTTTGGGATACTGTAACACCAGGGGAGGAGAGAAAAACATGAATGATGCAGAACTTTTGTTTTTTGAGAAATATCCGAATGCGCTTCCATTATATGAGAAACTCAAAGAACGGATTCTGGATGAAATTCCGGGTGTGCAGATGAAAGTGCAAAAGACACAGATTTCTTTTATTAATAAGCACTTTTTTGCTTGTGTTTCGTTTGTAAAAGTGCGAAAGGTAAAGGACAGGCCGGATCCATGGCTTGTTGTGACTTTTGGTCTGGAGTACAAAGTGGAGTCGTCAAGAATTGATGCAGCTACGGAACCATATCCGAACAGATGGACACATCATGTGCTGATTTCCAGTGTGGAGGAAGTGGATGACGAATTAATGGACTGGATAAAGGAAGCCAGCGATTTTGCATTACGAAAGTAAAGAGGGTGTATTTGCATGGTAAAACCGGAAAAAGGGAAGCGGATATCTAAAATTGATACTTATTTAAACTGTGCTGAGACATTTGCATACAGAAGTACTTGTCTGAAAAGGAAGTACGGTGCGGTAATTGTAAAAGATGATGTGGTCGTTTCAACGGGATATAACGGATCGCCGAGAGGTTTTGAGAATTGCTGTGATAAGGGGACCTGTCCGAGAATGGAGAAAAATATGCATCAGGGAGAAGGGTATGGTGTATGCAGAGCGATTCATGCAGAGGCTAATGCGCTGTTAAACTGTTCCAGACTTCAGACCATAGGAGCAGACTTATATCTTACCGGTGTCAATCCGGAAGATAATTCGATTCATAAGGCGAATCCATGCCCGATGTGCGCCAGAAGTATCATTCAGGCAGGGATACGGAATGTCATTATGAGAACCGGAGAAGGACCGGAGCAATATACGATTGTTCCGGCAAAGGAGTTAAAATGGTATCTGGACGACAGTAATGTTTAATTTGAAATTTAGAATATAATAAGTCAGAAAGTAAAAGGGAGGAGAAAAGAAATGGAAAGCAATCTTACAAGAGAAGAAGCGTGGAATCTTTTAAAAACTTATAATCAGGAGGAGTTTCATCTCCGTCATGCGGTTACCGTGGAGACTGTTATGCGCTGGTATGCAGAGGAACTCGGATATGGAGAGGAGAAAGAATACTGGGGAATCGTCGGTCTGCTTCACGATATTGATTTTGAACAGTTTCCGGGAGAACACTGTAAGAAAGCGCCGGAACTTCTGGAAAAGGGAGGAGCGAGTAAGGAGCTGATTCATTCGGTCTGCTCCCACGGATATGGTGTGTGCAGTGATGTGGAGCCGGTGCATGAGATGGAAAAAGTGCTTTTTGCAGCAGATGAATTGACCGGACTGATTTGGGCGGCAGCTCTGATGCGTCCATCGAAAAGTGTGTCAGATATGGAAGTATCCAGTGTGAAGAAGAAATTTAAAGACAAACGGTTTGCGGCCGGATGCTCCAGAGAAATAATCCGGACAGGAGCAGAGCAGCTTGGATGGGAATTAAACGATCTGTTCGATAAAACACTTCGTGCCATGCAGGCTGGTGAGAAAGAGATCGAAGAAAAAATGGCGGAGATTTCCGCTTCTTAGACAGGAAAGGGAAGGAGCGTAGAAAAATGAGAGTTCCAGAAATGACAATTCGCGCAAAAGGACAAGCGATTATTTTACGGACTGCCACGGAGCAGGATGCACAGATGCTGATTGACTATCTGAAAAAGACCTGTGCGGAAACCAGATTTCTTGCAAAAGAACCGGAGGAAATTCAGATGACAGTAGAGCAGGAAGAACAATTTATAAAAAGAACCAATGATTCCCAAACAGATCTGATGCTTCTTGCTTTTTTGAATGGAACCTTTATAGGAAACTGTTCCTTCACCGGAGTATCGACATCCCGTTATCGACACCGAGCAACGATGGGCATTGCACTCTACCAGAAATACACAGGCATGGGAATCGGACGTGCCATGATCGAAAAACTTCTGGAGATTGCAAAGGAAAAAGGATACGAACAGATGGAACTGGAAGTAGTTGCTGACAATCAAAGAGCAATTCGTCTTTATGAAAGCATTGGCTTTCAGATGTACGGAAAGCTGCCTGATAATATGAAATATTTGGACGGCACCTATGCAGATGCATACTGGATGATGAAAAAATTGTAATGAAGGAAAATAGACAGGTATCAAACAGTATGCTATACTTAATAACTAGTAGAGGGGGAGAAAGGGGAGAGAAAAATGGCATTAACACAGGAAGATTTACAAAGTATTCAAAACTTGATGTTTGGTATGGAAGACCGGCTTGTGGCCCGAATGGATGAGCAGAACCAGAATCTGGAAGACCGGCTTGTGGCCCGAATGGATGAGCAGAATCAGAAACTCAGAGATGAACTTGTAACCAGAATGGATGAGCAGAACCAAAAACTCCGGGATGACCTGACAACAAGAATGGATGAACAGAACCAAAAACTTCGGGATGACCTGATAGCCAGAATGGATATAAAGGGACGGGAGTTGGAAAATAGTATCCTGGAAGAGGTGGATCGTGTCCAGGAAATCAGTACGAAGCATTACAATCGTCTGGATATGAAGATCGACAATCTAACAAAAGTAGTAAATGGGATTCAGATGGAGACAGGAACGATTCAGCTCCTTGTAGAAAATGTATCTGATCTGCAGGAGAGGGTCGGAAAGCTTGAAAAGATCGTGTACCATACAGCATAAGGAACAAAGAGAAGAAGGGCATCAGCCTTTCTTCTCTTTTCGGTATTGGGTCGGAGTGCGGCCCTTTTTCTGTTTGAAGAGGCGGGAAAAGTAGAGCGCATCATCATATCCGACAGATCTGGCAATATCGTTGATTGTAAGGTCGGTATCTTTTAACAGTATGCAGGCTCGCCGGATCCGATAGTCAAGCAGATATTCCTGAGGAGAACTGCCGGTGATATCTTTGAACAGGCGGTAAAGATAAGTGCGTTCAATATTCAGATGGTCGGCGATGACCTGAATATTGACAGGATGGGCGTAATTATTCTCAATATAGCGCAGTGCCTCCTCCACATAAGAGATCTTTTTTTCTTTCGGCGGGATGTATGCCCGTGGGAATTTACTCGCCAGGAGGTAAAGATATTCATAAAGGATGCTGTTCATCATGAGGTCGCGGTTTTCCGGAAGCTGGTACGCTTCAAACATTTTTTCATGGCACAGTCTGACACGGTCGTCCTTCCCGTAGTGGAAATAAGGCGTTTCCAGAAGAGAGGTTCGTTTCAGATACTCTTCGATCTTGATACCCTGGAAACCAATCCAGGTATAGGTCCATGGATCGTACTTATCCGCTTCATAGTAAATCAGCGTATTGGGACGGATCAGAAAGGCATCTCCCTCGGAAAGATGGTAAAGATGTCCGTCTGTTTTATAAATACCTTTTCCTTTTAAAATATAATGAATTAAATAGCCGCTGCGCACAACAGGGCCATAACTGTGGGACGGCACACAGGTTTCAAAACCGCAGGTATAGATCATGGCGTCGAGATTGCGGGAAAAAGACAACGATATGAAAACATATCATCCGAACTTGTCAGGCTTTCGGGCGGAAGAAACAATATTTTAGGAATCGCCCACTGTGCGACACGTCTGAGACTTGTTCTGGAAGATAATGATAAGGCAGATATCAAGGCGATTGAAGATGTGGATCTGGTAAAAGGTGTGTTTGTGGCAGGGGATCAGCTTCAGATCATTTTTGGAGCAGGGCTGGTAAATGATGTATGCCAGGTGCTTGCAGAATCTATCCATATGGACAGTATGAGCCTTGGAGATCTGAAAACAAAAGCAAATAAGAGGATGAATCCACTGCAGAGAGCAGTCAAGGCTCTTTCTGATGTATTTATTGAAATCATGCCGGGAATCCTGGCAGCAGCTCTTTTAACCGGACTTTCCAGTGTACTTGGAAATCTGCAGATTGTGGAAGACAACGCAACACTTTATGGAATTGCACGGCTGATTAATATTTCCTCCGGTGCGATCTTCGGATTCCTGCCTCTGTGTGTTGCGTACAGTACTGTCAAACGGTTTGGCGGAAGGCCGATCATGGGTATTGTAATCGGCTGTATCATGCTGACGAACAGTCTGGCAGATGCCAGTGCGGCAGCACAGGGAACGGTGGAAGTAACTACACTCCATATTTTTGGACTTCCGGTTGACCTGATCGGTTTCCAGGGCGGTATTATTGTCGCGCTGCTGATTGGTATTGTTACTGCAAAACTTGATATTTTCTTTGAGAAAAAAGTACCGGAAGTGATCCGTCTGCTTGTATCACCACTTTTGACAACACTTGTCAGCTCCTTCCTTTTGTTTATGATTATCGGACCGGTAGGAAGAGGACTTGCAAATGGAATTACGAGCGTACTTGTATGGATGACTCAGAACCTTGGAGTGATTGGATACGCGGCATTCTCCGGGGTACAGCAGCTAATCGTTATTACCGGTCTTCATCACGTATTTGGCGCGATTGAATCACAGCTTCTTGTCGATACCGGAAGAAACTTTTTAAATCCGCTGATGTCTGTAGCAATCATTGCACAGGGCGGGGCAGTACTTGGATATCTTGCAAGAAATTTAAAAGATGCAAAGGCAAAAGAATTATGTATTCCAAGTTTTATTTCCGTACTGTTTGGAATTACGGAGCCGGCACTGTTTGGTGTGAACTTAAGATATCGTTATCCACTGATCGGCGGATGTATCGGCGGAGCAATTGGAGGTGCAGTTGTTTATTTCACAGATCTTGCGGCACTTGGATTTGGAACCACAGTAGTACCGGGAATCGCACTTGCAGACCCGGCACACAATGGATATATCAATTATATCATTGCTCATGTGATTGCGCTTGCGGCAGGCTTCCTCTTTGCATTCCTGATCGGAATCGGATTTGATAAAAAGAGCGCTGTACAGGCAGTACCTGTATCGACAGTAGAACAGAAAGAAACAGTAAAAACAGTCGAAGCCAGGGAAGAGGCTCAGGAAGAAACAGCAGCACTTCCGGAAGAAATCGGTGCATTTACGAAAGGCGATCTGATCGGAATTGAGGAAGTCAACGACCAGACCTTTGCCCGGAAAGTTCTCGGCGATGGAATTGCGATTGTACCAAAAGAAGGAGCGATTTATGCCCCGGCAGATGCAGATGTTGAGATTGTTATGGATACGAAACATGCTCTGGGACTTCGCACAAAAGCAGGAAATGGAATTTTGATTCATGTAGGAATTGATACGGTTAATCTTGGAGGAAGGTATTTCACTCTTCATACCGGGCAGGGAAGAAGCGTGAAAAAAGGAGAGCTGCTTCTGGAATTTGATCAGGAAAAGATCAAGGCAGAAGGATATGATACAACGACCAGTCTGATCATTACAGAACCAGCGGCAGACAGCCGTCTTGAGAAAGAAGCAGACAAACCGGTTCAGGTTGGTGACCGGATTTTGGAAATCGTGAAGTAGAGGAACCGATATGGGAAAAGAAATAGAAAATGAAAACTGGGTGAATAAAGTCAGAGCAGAAGAAAACCGGCAAAAGGACAGACTGAACAGCTGTCCTTTCCGGATGAAGTATCACATCATGCCGCCGGTCGGCTGGCTGAATGACCCGAACGGACTGTGTCAGTTTCAGGGTACTTATCAGGCTTACTTTCAATATTCACCGCTCAGTGTGAATGGTGGAGGAGGTTTCTGGGGGCATTGTACCAGTCAGGATCTGCTGCACTGGCAGTATCAGGATCCGGTTCTTACGACAGACCGGCCGGAAGACCGAAGCGGAGTGTATTCCGGCTCAGCACTGATAGAAGATGGAACGATGTATCTTTTTTATACCGGAAATGTCAAACTGCCGGGTGACTATGACTATATTGATGAAGGAAGAATTTCCAGCCAGCTGATGGTAAGTTCAAAAGATGGGCAGCATATGTCAGAGAAAACGGTTCTTCTTGGAATGAAAGATTATCCGGAAGACATGACAGCACATATCCGGGATCCGAAAGTATGGAAAGATCAGGGGCATTACTACATGATTCTTGGCGCAAGAAAACGGGATTTCGATGGTGACAGACGCCGTGATACCGGCTGTGCGCTGGTCTATGTTTCGGATAATAAGAAACAATGGAAGCTGGATCATGAGATTCTACCGGAAGAAAATTTTGGCTACATGTGGGAGTGCCCGGATCTGTTTGAACTGGATGGAGAGAAAATTCTTTCCTACTGTCCACAGGGACTCCCTGCGGAACCGGAACGCTGCCAGAATCTGTATCAGTCCGGCTATTCGATTCTGACAAACGGCGAAACTCCGGAAAAGACCTTCCGGGAATGGGATCTGGGATTTGACTTTTATGCACCTCAGACATTCGAGGATGAGAACGGACGGAGAATTCTGATCGGATGGGCCGGAGTGCCGGATACCATTGAGACGCACCGGAATCTGTCTGTACAGAATGGATGGCAGCACTGCCTGACGATTCCAAGAGAGCTTCATATAGAAAACGGAGCAGTATACCAGAGGCCGGTACGTGAGATTGATACACTATACTGGAATAGAGAAGAAGGTACCCTTTGCCGTTTTGGAAGAGAGATGGTAAAAATCGAAACTGCATTGCAGGAAGGAGTCCCGGCAGAGATCCGGATTGGAACGGAAGAGAATGGTTTGACGATTCATATGGAAGCAGACCGCATCCAAATGACTTTTTTAAATGAAAAGGGAGAGTCATCTGACTGCGGCGGAGGAAGAACCACACGGATCGGTCGGACGGCATCGGAAATCAGGCATGCATTTGTACTGATTGATAATTCCATTGCGGAGATTTTTGTAAATGATGGAGAAGTGGTAATGACAACCAGGATCTATCTGGAAGAACCGGAGCGGATGATTACGGTAAACGGATGCCGGACATGTGAAATCTGGAAGACAGAAGAATAAAAAAGAAGAGAAGCAGGACTTTCAAAAGAAGTCGAAGCTTCTCTTTTTTTGGTGAAGATCCGACATTTACATCAGGGGAAATTTCAGATAAAATATACTGTAGCAAAGGAGGAAAGGCGGAGAAAAGAATGCGGGGGAAAGAAAATCTGGTCTGGAGGTATGAAGGATATGTGATGCGGCCTGCAAGATTCGAGGATGCAGAGTCCTATTATGAGCAGAATTACAGACCGCTTGATAAAGAAATCATACGCATGACAGGAAGTAAAGAGTCTTATACGAAAGAAGAAGTTGTAAGCTTTTTCAGGAAAGCGGTAGAGGATCCACAGTATTTTTTGTTTCTTATTATTGACAAAGACGGGCAGATTGTTGGGGAGAGTGTAATCAACGAACTAGACGAAACGCTTAAATGTGCCAATTTCCGAATTGCAATCTTTCGTCCGGAAGCACGTGGAAAAGGGATTGGATCCTGGGCGGTACGAGTAACGCGTGACTTTGCGTTTCAGGAGCTGAAGTTACATCGTCTTAGCCTGGATGTGTATTCTTTTAATAAAAGGGCAGAAAGAGTCTATCGTAAAGCTGGATTTCAAAGAGAGGGGATCTTGCGGGATGCGATAAAAAATGAAAGACAGTATAGGGATGTCATTTTGATGGCGATGCTGGAAGACGATTGGAAAAGAAAAGTGGGAAAAAGCTTGAAGGTAGCGGTTATCGGACACAGCGGCTGCGGAAAATCTACCATCGCGGCATGGATTGCCAAAAAGAGAAGACTTCCGCTTCTTCATCTGGATAAGGTTCACTGGCTGCCCGGGTGGATAGAACGTCCGAAAGAAGAGGAACAGAAAATAGTCAGGGAATTTCTTGACAGTCATGATTCCTGGGTGATTGACGGGAATTATCACAGTATGGAATACGAGCGCAGGATGCAGGAAGCAGACCGCATTCTTTTCCTTGATTTTCCAAGACTTGTCTGTCTTTACCGGGCATGGAAACGGGCAAGAAGGTATCATGGAAAAACGAGATCCTCCATCACAGAAGGATGTACAGAGAAACTGGATCTGGAATTTGTTTTCTGGATTCTTTATCAGGGAAGAAGCGGGAAGGCAAAAATGGAGTATCAACGTGTGATGCGAAAGTATGGATCCAAAGTGGTGCGGATCACAAATCAGAGAGAACTGGACAGGGAGAAGCGAAGATGGATAAAGCATTAGATCAGCTGTTTGATTTTATCAGAGAGATTGACAAAGAAAAGTTTATCGGACGCCAGACGTATCTGATGGACGGTGAGAGAAAAGAAAATGATGCAGAACATGCATGGCACATGGCGATTATGGTACTGCTCTTAAGCGGATATTCCAATGAAAAAATCGATGTTCTCCGAACGATTTCGATGCTTTTGATTCATGATATTGTAGAAATTGATGCAGGAGACACCTACGCCTACGATGAAGAAGCCAAGAAGACGCAGAAAGAAAGAGAAGAAAAAGCGGCTGAGCGGATCTTCGGGCTGCTTCCGGAGGAACAGGGTAATTACCTGATGGAATTGTGGAAGGAATTTGAGGCAAGAGAAACACCGGAAGCAAAATTTGCGCGGACCATGGACAATCTTCAGCCGATGATGCTCAATGCGGCTACAGATGGGAAGGCATGGGTAGAGCACGAAGTGTCAATAGACCAGATTATGAAAAGAAATGCGCGGACGGGTGAGGGCGCTTCTGTGCTCTGGGAATATGCACAGAAGAACTGGCTGGAACCAAATCTGAAAAAAGGCCGGATAAAGCCGCAGAAAGATTTGTAGTTCCGGTAGAAGTACGTTATAATAAGTTAGCAGGAATTTTGCTTAGGAATGGAGAGATGAGGGAATGATTAGAACAAAGTTAAAGAGAATGCTTGCAGCATCTTTATGCGCAGCACTGTGTTTGTCATCTGTCCCGGTTTATGCCGGGGAAACTCCGAATGGGCAGACTGAAGTTCAGACAGATACCATGCAGGAAGACATGCAGCAGGACGGTACAGAAGAAGGAAGCAGTCTGAACAGTGAAACTTCGGAAGAGCCGGAAGAATCACAGGATATGACTTCCGGAGAGGAAGCACTGCCGGCAGAGTCGCAAGACGATGTTCAGGAAGAAACGATTTCGGAGACTCAGCCTTCAGACGAGACCAGGCCGGCTGCAGAGGAAACTCAGGAGCAGGAGAACAGTACTCCGGAAACATCAGAAGAGGCTGCAAAAGCAGCAGCTCCGGAAGAGCAGCAGACTAAAACGGCGGAGACTGAAAGAGCAGCGGGAGCACATGTAGTATACAGAACGCATATACAGGATAAAGGCTGGTTGAAAGAAGCAGCAGACGGAGCTCTGGGCGGAACGGTCGGAGAGTACAGGCGTATGGAAGCGATCGAAATTAAGCTGGAAGGTGTATCGGGCGGCATTCAGTATCGTTCTCATATTCAGAAGTATGGATGGGAGAATGGATGGAAGGCAGACGGCGCTTTGAGCGGAACAGAAGGTGAGGCAAAGCGTCTGGAGGCAATTCAGATCCGGCTGACCGGGGAGGCTGCCGAACAGTATGATGTTTACTACCGTGTTCATGCGCAGGACTATGGCTGGCTTGGATGGACAAAGAACGGTGAAAATGCAGGAACATCCGGAAAGTCAAAACGTCTGGAAGCAATTCAGATCCAGCTTGTCGATAAAGGAGGAAAGGCACCAGGCACTACAGAAAATGCCTATGTGCATCCGCTTGTCAACTACAGTACCCATGTTCAGACGGCAGGATGGCAGAGTTCAGCAGCAGATGGGGCAGTCAGTGGAACAGTTGGAAAATACAGACGCCTGGAAGGAATCAAGATTCGCCTGGATAGTGAAGCTCCTTCTGGAAATATAGAGTACCGGACTCATATTCAGAATATTGGATGGGAAAAAGAATGGAAATCTAATGGAACACTGAGCGGGACAACAGGGAAAGCACTTCGCCTGGAAGCTATACAGATCCGCTTAAGTGGAGAAATAGCCGAACAGTATGATGTGTATTACAGAGTCCATGCACAGAATTACGGCTGGCTTGACTGGGCGAAAAACGGAGAAAGCGCAGGAACTTCCGGTTTGAATCTCAGGCTGGAAGCAATTCAGATTCAGCTTGTGAAAAAGGGAGAAAAGGCTCCTGGAAAAACGGATACACCGTATGTGAAAATGATGATCCGTTATATGTCTCATGTACAGGATCTCGGCTGGGAGAATTATGTCAACGACGGGGCGATGAGCGGAACAAAGGGAAAAGCAAAACGCCTGGAAGCAATTAAAGTTCAGATCAATAATGCGGATGTTGCCGGAGAAGTAGAATACCGTACACATGTGCAGAATTTTGGCTGGGAAAATAAATGGACGAAAAATGGAGCTGTCAGTGGAAGTGTTGGGAAATCACTCCGTCTGGAAGCGCTTCAGATCCGGCTGACGGGAACCGTGTCAGATCAATATGATCTGTATTACAGAGTTCACGTGCAGGATTATGGCTGGCTTGACTGGGCAAAAAATGGAGAGATTGCCGGAACAACAGGATTATCCAAACGGATGGAAGCCATTGAAATTCAGATGGTAGAAAAAGGCGCGAAAGCACCCGGCTCGACAGACCATCCATACATTACAACCGGATGGGGAACGAAGATTGGACAGATTGGAGATTCCACATCAATTAATATAAGACCGAATAAGCTTGACCAGCTCAAAAAGTCCGGAAAGGCTACAAGTATAGAAGTAACCGCAGCAATGAAATATCGGGGGAATACTGTCCGTCAGGTAAAGAAAGAAGTGGATCTGAACAGTATATCATCCGCCGGATTCAACATGAATGTGGGCTACTACGGAAAGTATTATGTTTCAATTTCTTATAAAAAGAATGGGAAAATTATAGAAGCCGAAGAGCAGATCGCAGGCGTAAAGGCAGGCGAATATAACCTGGCACCGGTTTCCGCATCCTTCCCGGTTGTATACTTTTCACTGTCCCTGTGGGATATTACCACTTCTCCGGAGACAGGAAAAACAATTCCAACGATTGTAATGCTGGACAGACCTTCAGCGTATAACTGGGATCAGCTTCCGGAAGGTGTTTATGGAATGCCTTATCTTACAGATGAACAGATGCAGAAGACATATAATTACAGCATGTATGCACAGTATGTCAAGGATTTGTATGAGGTAAGTCCGGATTCCAGGTTTAACCTGTATATTAATGATATTACCTGTACCCTGATTCATTCACTGATTTATGCAAACCGGATTCCGGATAAGCAATATACAATTACAATGATGTCGGATGGTTCCGGAACATTCAACATTATGAATAAGACTTATAATGTGGCAGATCCTTCCGCAAAACATCAGCAGCTGATTAATGAATGGAAGAGTGCAAAACAGGATGCCTACGAGACTGGAAAGGTTGCAACGGAATGGGGATGGCATAAGCGTTGGGACTGTATGTACGCAGTGCTTGCGTGCGAACCTGGAACCGAATGGTGGGTAGCACGAAACAATCTGTTCACCAGCGGGGACAATAATGCTTTTGCCGAGAAGATCAAAGCAGATGTGACAGTGAAAAATGTTAACACAATGCTCCAGGATCTTCAGGCAAAAGGCGAGGGAACCGTAAATGCCTTTAAAGCCTTGTATGATTTTAATGATGGATATTTTGCGGAATCCGAAATTCAGAATAAGAAATCCATGATGCTTTTAGGTACTTATGCATACAACGAAGAGACATTTGAAAACTATGCAAGACTGACAATGCTTTATTACGGGGATGAGTATGTTTATTATTACAAAGGTCATCCAAATACCCCGACCGGAATGTATCCGGCAAAACAGGAGCAGTTAGAGAGGCTGGGAATGATTGACGTAGATTCCTCAGTGGCGGCAGAGCTGATTTTATTCTTCAATCCGGGAATCAGTATGTCCGGTTACAGTTCCAGTACATTTAACTCTGCATCCAGAGAAATGGCATGCGGGCTGTTCAGTTCAACGAAGTCAGAGGCGCTGGGTCAGGCAGGCAGCATCGACTATTCCGGAATTGACTGGTTTGCTTCCGTAATTGATCCGGATAATGTGGACAGCAGGATTGCAGCATTATGTCCGGATGGAGCAGACTGCTATCTGCTTGAGTTCTCGGATGAAATTTTAAGCAGGAGCAAATACGACATTGGAATTTTCAATGCAGATACTGGAGAGCTTACATACTACGGGCAGGATGCACAGGGAAACTACATAAAAGTTGCATCCGTAACAGAATAGGGAGGAAATGAACTATGAATGTAAAAAAGGTCATGAAAAGAATGACCGGAGTTATTTTAAGCCTGACAATGATAATGGGATCTTTTTCAGTACAGGCAGCTGATTCGTCCGTAAATACAACAGATACAGCTGTTTTATCAGAGCAGGAAGCTGAAAATCCGGCAGAAAGCGGGCAGGAGATTCTGATTGAATCGGAAGACAGTCAGGCAGAAGAGACGGTGGAACCTGCCGGGGAGACAGGTGACCAGTCCGTAGCGGATAAACAGGAAGAAACCGGAGAGACTGATTCGGACATCGATGTGCAGGAACCGGTGAAAAATACAGAAAACCAGACAGATACTGCTTCGGAATCAGAAGCAGTATCTGAAGAATCAGAAGCAGCGGAAGTGCCGCAGGTGCAGGCGGAGGAAACAGAAGAAGTCAGCACGCCGCATATCTTTTATCAGTCCCAGGTTCAGACAGACGGCTGGCAGGATGAAGTACAGGACGGTGCTACAAGCGGAACGGTCGGAGAATACAAGCGAATGGAAACGCTCAAAATCCGTCTGGAGGATCAGTCTTACAAAGGCAGCGTAGAATACCGTTCTCATGTGCAGAATCTCGGATGGGAATCCGCATGGGCAAAAGACGGTGCTGCAAGCGGTACTGTTGGAAAAGGACTGCGTCTGGAGGCGGTTCAGATCCGTCTGACCGGAGAGATGGCACAGCATTATGATATTTACTACCGTGTTCATGCACAGGAGTTTGGCTGGCTTGGCTGGGCAAAGAATGGAGAAAGTGCCGGAACGGCAGCATTCAGTTACCGGCTGGAAGGTATTCAGATTGTTCTTGTGGAAAAGGGAGGCCAGGCACCGGGAAATACGGCCGATGCATTCTGGCAGCGCCCGTCGGTTTATTACCAGTCTCATGTTCAGTCAATCGGCTGGCAGAAAGAAGTAAAGAACGGTGGCATCAGCGGAACCGTTGGACAGTACAAACGAATGGAGTCTGTAAAGCTTCGTCTGACAGATCAGGCATACAGCGGGAATATTGAATACCGTTCCCACATTCAGAATCTTGGATGGGAATCATCCTGGAAAGCAAACGGAGCTATGAGCGGAACGACTGCAAAGGCTCTCCGTCTGGAGGCAATTCAGATCCGTCTGACCGGAGAAATGGCACAGCGTTTTGATGTGTATTACCGGGTTCATGCGGAGCAGTTTGGATGGCTTGGCTGGGCGAAAAATGGCGAGAGTGCAGGGACAGCCGGATTTGGCTATCGGCTGGAGGGACTCCAGGTGGTACTGGTCGTAAAAGGAAAAGCGGCGCCGGGAAGTACAGCATCTGCATTCCATCAGCTTCCATCTGTATATTATCAGACACATGTACAGAATGACGGCTGGAAAAGCGAAGTGAAAGATGGGGGCACAGGTGGAACCGTCGGACAGTATAAACGCATGGAATCCATCAAAATCCGTCTGGCAAATCAGGATATCAGCGGAAATATTGAGTATCGTTCCCATATTCAGAATCTTGGGTGGGAGTCATCCTGGAAAAAGAATGGCGCTTTAAGCGGAACAACGGGAAAAAGTCTTCGCCTGGAAGCGATTCAGATTCGCTTGACAGGAAATATGGCAAAGTACTTTGACATTTATTACCGCGTTCATGCGCAGCAGTATGGCTGGCTCGGATGGGCAAAGAACGGTGCAAGCGCCGGTACCGAAGGATGCAGCTACCGCCTGGAGGCAGTACAGATCCGTCTGGTAAAGAAAGGAGCGGCAGCACCGGGTTCCACGTCACGTCCATTTGTGAAGAGTAAGAATGGATGGTACTACGAAAACGGATATAAGTATTATTACAAGTCCGGTGTCAGACAGACAGATATCCGTAATATCATCGGAAAGCAGTCCTCTTATCTGATCAAGATTAACAAACAGATGAGCTGCGTGACAGTTTATGCAAAAGATGGAAGCAGAGGATATATCATCCCGGTTGTGGCATTTGCTTGTTCACCGGGAGCAGGAACACCGACCGGTACGTTCCATACCTCTGACAAATACCGCTGGCATGCACTGTATGGGGCTCAGGGCCAATGGTGTACGAGAATTACAGGACACATCCTGTTCCATTCTCTTCCATACACACATTTCAACAACCGGACAATGATGCCGAATCAGTACAACAGACTTGGAACATGGGCATCTTCCGGATGTATCCGGCTGAGAGCCATTGACGCGAAATGGATTTATGACAACTGTGCTTCCGGCACAACAGTCACCATTTACAACAGTTCTGCAGCAGGACCGCTTGGAAAACCGGTATATGCGAAGATTCCGGCTTATCAGAACTGGGATCCGACCGACCCGACGATCTGATGATCCGTTGGTTGGGCAGAATGGAAAAGTAATATGAATAAGAAAGAGGGATACGGTTCAAAGACCATATCCCTCTTCTGCTAAAGCTGATTTTCTACAAGCTGTGAGAGCGGAGCAAAGTGATAGCCCATTTCTTCCCATTTGGTCAGCAGTTCATCCAGAATCTGCGCGTTGGTGGAAGACGTGTTGTGGAGAAGAACGACTGCGCCGGGATGAATACGTCCGAGCAGCTTTTCAAATGCTTCTTCTCTGGTGGGCTGGTCGTCTTCGTACCAGTCTACGTAGGCGAGACTCCAGAAAAAGGTAGAGTATCCCAGTTCTTTTGCCATCTGTAGATTTGCGGTACTGAATTTCCCCTGCGGAGGTCGATAATACGGGCTCATTTTCTGTCCGGTTGTCTCTTCAAAAAGAGATTCTACGCTTTCCAGTTCTTCGCGGAAAGCGCTTTCTGTAGAGATGGCGGACATATCCGGATGATGCCACGTATGATTTCCGACTGTATGCCCTTCTTTGACCATCCGTTTTACGATGTCCGGATTGTCACGAAGAAAGGTGCCTACAATAAAAAAAGCCGCGGGAGCGTCATGCTTTTTCAGGGCATCAAGGATTGCTTCCGTATTTCCGTTTTCATATCCGCAGTCAAAAGTCAGGTAGATGACTTTTTCATCCGTATCTTCACAGTACGCGGCATTCAGAGCGGAGAGCTCGGAAATATCGGCATTGCCGACGGGGCGTTCTCCTTCGTTTGGAAAGCTTAATCCCCAGTTCCCGGAGGCTTCGGCAGACGTCTCCCGGGCCGGGGCTTCCCGGAAGGAGGAAATAAGAAATCCGACGCCGGTTCCGGCGCAGTAGGCGGCTACAAAAAGCAGGAGAAGAAGCAATGCTTTTTTTAATTCAGGAGCATGTTTCATAGTTTTGATTCCCGAAAATATTGTTGGTTTCAGTGTATGATGAATTAAAAGAAAATAGAAGCAGGTTCAGAAAAGGAAAAGAGAAAGGAATACACGAACATGAAATATTATCTTGCTCCCCTGGAAGGGATCACAGATCATATCTATAGAAGAACATATCATAAGCTGTTTGAACCGATGGATAAATATTTTATCCCTTTTCTTACGCCAAATGAGAATGGAAAACTGTCCAAACGGCAGCGACAGGACGTACTTCCGGAAAATAATGAAGGAATGTATGCGGTTCCACAGATCCTGACAAATAAAACAGAAGAATTCCTGAGCGCAGAGGCGTATCTTGGCAGCCTTGGATATGAGGAGATCAATCTGAATCTGGGTTGCCCTTCCCGCTGTGTGGTGTCGAAAGGAAGGGGAGCAGGATTTCTGGCGGATCCGGACGGTCTGCGCAGATTTCTGGATGAAATTTTTGAAAAATCCAATATCCGGATTTCCATTAAAAGCAGAATCGGAGTGAGGGATGTGGAGGAGTTCGGAGCACTGCTGGATTTGTATAATCGGTATCCGCTCGAGGAGCTGATTCTCCATCCACGTACCGGGAAAGAATTTTATAAAGGCAGCCCGCACCGGGAAGTTTACCGGTATGCAATGAAGGAAAGCAGACATCCATTATGTTATAATGGCGATCTTTTTACGAAAGAACAGTACGAAGACTGGGAGAAGAAATTTCCACAAAGCGATGCGGTGATGCTTGGGAGAGGAATACTTGGCGATCCGCTTTTGTTATCTAAAATTAAACAAAACCACAGGCCGGCCCATACCTGGATGGAGCTTCAGTATGAGCTTTATCTCGCATATCAGAAAGAAATCCAGGAGGAGCGGCATGTGCTGTCGAGACTGAAAGAATTCTGGACATACCGTGCATTGGTACACCGGGAAGAACGGGAAATGATTCAGAAGATTTACAGAACAAATACGTTGAAAGAATATGCGGAGCTTCTGCATTTTGAATAGAAGATGATCAGAAAAAAAGGAGGAAGACAGGATGCGGACTATGAGATTAAAGAAAAGAGAGATTCGGGACAAAGAGGTTTTAAGAGACCTGATTGACGGATGCAGTGTTGTACGAATCGGCGCGGCGGATGAAGAAGGAATGTTTATTGTGCCGGTGAATTATGGATATGAATTACTGGAGAAAGAAGACGGGACACTTGACTGGAAACTGTATTTTCATTCCGCGGCTCAGGGGAGGAAAGCAGAGGCTTTTGCAAAAGAGCCGGTAGCAGCGCTGGAACTTGACCGGGAAGGCGGGGTGATCCGTGGAGATTATACCTGTTCCTATTCATATGCCTACCAGAGTATTATGGGGACAGGAAAGATCAGAAAGCTGGAGTCGGAGAGCGAAAAGCGTTACGGTTTCGAAAAGATTATGGAGCATCTGGCACCGGAGGCAGAATTAAAATTTGATGAAAATCTGCTGAAAGCGGCGGATGTGTACTGCATTGAGGTCCTTTCTTTTACCGGGAAGGAGAGAAAGGCACAGTAGCTTTTGGAAACAGATGGTGTATAGGATTGGAGACTGCCGCATATATTGCTAGAAAAGCAAGGTGTGCGGCAGCATGATGGGAAGCAGACGAAGAGACCAGACCAGGCAGGAAGAGACACGAGGGGACGTGATCCGCAAAAAGATCGCGGAGACTGCAGATGCACCAAAAGACGTGATCATGGGGCTTCCGCTGATCCATCTGACCGGACAGTGTGAAATCTGTATAGAAAATTATAGAGGGATTCTGGAATATACGGAGGAACTGATCCGTGTGAAAACAAAATCCGGAACGATCCGGATTATCGGAAAAAGAATGTGCATAGAATACTATATGAACGATGAGATGAAAATTACCGGGAAGATCTGGAAGGTAGAGTTTGAAAAGAAGGAGGATACACATTGCTGACACGGATCCTGCGGTATGTGAAAGGGTATGTCCGGATACGGATCACCGGATATTCTCCTGAACGATTTCTGAATCTGTGCAAATACAAAAAGATTCCGGTCTGGGGACTGTTGCCGGGCCGCAATTTTTATGACATGAATATTACAATAGCCGGCATGAAGAAACTAAAACCGATTCTCAAAAAAACCGGCACGAATTTACGAATCATAGAGAAAATCGGACTTCCTTTTTTCCTTTTCCGGCACCGTAAAAGGAAGATTTTTTTTGCCGGAGCAGCGGGCTGCGTTCTGCTCGTATATATCCTTTCCCTTTTTATATGGAATATTGAGATCAGCGGAAATCATGTCCGGACGGATGAGACCATTCTGGCTTTTTTAAGAAAACAGGATGTGCATTGCGGAATGCCGGCTTCTTCTGTGGACTGTGCCGGGATTGCACGGATGATCCGGAAAGAGTACGATGATGTCATCTGGGTGTCGGCATCTCTGAAGGGCAGTAAAATCCAGATTGACATTAAGGAAAACAGTGATTCCAGAGAGATTGAGGAAGAGGAAATGACAGAGGAAGGAACCGATCTCATCGCTGAAAAGGACGGCGTGATCAAAGAGATTGTCACCAGGTCCGGTGTTCCGATGGTTCATGCCGGAGATGAAGTAAAAACCGGAGATATTCTTGTGTCGGGACGTGTGGAGATCAAAAATGACAGTCAGGAAGTCGTAGGATATCAGTACCAGAATGCGGATGCGGATATCCGGATGGAGACAAAAGAAGCATATGAAGATACGCTGGATTTATCCTATACGGTAAAGAGATATGAAAAACGGAAGAAACGTCAGGTGTTCTTACGTTTCTCGGATAAAGAATACGTTCTGGGACAGAAAGTTGAAGCAGGGGAGAAAAAAGAAATCTTTTCGTTTGAGGTCCTCCCTCAGTTTTCAAAAAGCTTTCCTCTCCCGTTTTCATTTGGCGTCCGGGAGGAGAAACAGTACCGGGAAGTGAAGAAAACCTATACAAAAAAGGAATGTCAGGAGATTCTAAGCAGAGAATTTGAACGCTTCTGCAAGGATTTAAGAAAAAAAGGGGTTCAAATTCTGGAGAATGATGTTAAAATATACAAGGACACGCAAAGTGCAAAAGCAAAAGGAACACTGATTCTTCTGGAATCATGCGGAAAGGAAAGAAAGACAGAACATGGGAATCTTGGAGAGAACAATGCAGATACCAGCTGAGCATGAGGCAAATGTGTTCGGTCAGCTGGATGCCTACGCAAAGAAAATTGAACGCACGTTCCATGTGACTTTGATCGAGAGAAACGGCGAGATCAAAATCATGGGTGAAGAGGGAAGGACCAGAAAAGCAGAAGAGATTCTGGAAAAGCTGCTGGAGCTGTCCCGGCGGGGAAATGTGATCACAGAACAAAATGTAGACTATCTCATTTCATTGGCTATGGAAGATGATGAAAAGGGCGATGTTCTGGAAATAGATAAAGAGGTTGTCGCATATACAGTTCAGGGGAAGCCTGTCAAGGCGAAGACTCTGGGGCAGAAAAACTACGTGGATGCAATAAAAAAGGATATGATTGTCTTTGGACTTGGACCGGCCGGTACGGGGAAGACCTACCTCGCAATGGCAATGGCAATCTCAGCATTCAAAAATAATGAAGTGGGAAGGATCATTCTGACCCGTCCGGCAATCGAGGCGGGGGAGAAACTTGGATTTCTTCCGGGAGATCTGCAGAGCAAAATCGATCCGTACCTGAGGCCGCTCTATGATGCGCTTTATCAGATCATGGGGGCAGAGAGCTTTGTAAAGAATTCAGAGAAAGGACTCATTGAAGTGGCTCCGCTTGCCTATATGAGAGGACGTACACTTGACAATGCGTTTATCATTCTGGATGAGGCGCAGAATACAACGCCGGCCCAGATGAAAATGTTCCTGACACGGATCGGGTTCGGATCAAAGGTTGTTATTACCGGTGACGAGACACAAAAGGATCTGCCGTCCGGACAGACTTCCGGCCTTGATGTGGCAGTCAAAGTTGTAAACGGACTGGAAGGGATCAGCGTCTGCCGCCTGACCAGCAGGGACGTTGTAAGACATCCGCTTGTTCAGAAAATCGTAAAGGCATATGAGAATTACGAGAAAAAAGAAGAGAGCGGAAAGCGTGGAAACAGAAGAAAAAGTATAAGACACAGAGGTTGATATGACGATATATTTAGAAGAAGAATCAGAAATCAGACTTCCGGTAGACTGCCGGAAAACAGCAGAGCAGGTGGTGGAGGAAACTCTTGATTATGAGGGGTTCCCATATGAAGCGGAAGTAGAAATCCTGCTCACCGATAATGAATCAATCCGGGAAATGAACCGGGAACAGAGAGGAATTGACCGGCCGACAGACGTACTGTCTTTCCCGATGATTGATTATGAAAAAGCGGGAGAATTCGATTTTCTGGAAGAGCGCCCGGACTGCTTTCATCCGGAAACCGGGGAAGCACTTCTTGGAGATATTGTGATTTCAAAGGAAAAAGTACTCTCACAGGCAGAGGAATACGGACATTCTCCTTTGAGGGAGTACGCCTTTTTGATTGCGCACAGCATGCTTCACCTGCTCGGATATGACCATATGGAAGAGCAGGAGAGGGTTATTATGGAAAAGAAGCAAAATGAAATTCTGGAGCGCCTCGGCATCTCCAGATCAGGAACTGCAAAAGACGAAACGAAATAGCGGGGTGTTTTATGGGTAAAAAGAAGAACGGAAATGAATTTCTGGTACAAGGCGGAATCCTTGCGGCGGCTGGAATGATTTCCAGAATCATAGGGATGATCTACCGGATTCCACTGCTCAATATTATGGGGACGACCGGTCAGGGATTCTACGAGGTTGCTTATCAGATTTACAGTATTGCACTGATTCTTACATCCTACAGTATGCCGCTTGCGGTTTCCAAACTTGTTTCCGCAAGGCTTTCCAAAAATCAGGAAAAAAATGCGTTCCGGATTTTTAAATCGGCATTATTGTTGACATTAGTGGTAAGTGGAGTTGTCAGTCTGATTATTTTCTTTGGAGCAGATGTTCTTGCAGGCGGGGTTATGAAGATGAGCATGAGTGCCTACGCGCTCCGGGTTCTGGCACCTGGACTTGTCATTGTCTCCGTGATGGGAGTTTTAAGAGGATTTTTCCAGGGGCGCGGATCCATGGTGCCGACAGCGGTATCACAGATTCTGGAGCAGGTTGTCCATGCGATTGTCAGTATCATCGGGGCATATATTCTGCTTCAGTACGGAAAAACCGTAGGCTCTGAGCAAAGAGATGATCTTTACGGGCCGGCTTTTTCAGCTGCAGGTGCTACACTTGGCGTTATTGCCGGAGGATTGATCGCACTGATTTTCCTTGTGCTGATTTTCTATGCGTATCGCGGAAAACTGCGGAATAAAATCAGACGGGACAAAACCGTGGAGGTGGAGAGCTTCGGATTTATTTTCAAAGTGCTGATTCTTACGATCGCACCGGTTATTTTAAGCTCTACCGTATACAATATTCAGAATGTGATTGACAGCGCCATGTTCAGCAGCATTATGTCCGCACAGGGATTTTCAGAGGAGCATTGCGCGGATCTGCTTGGAAGTCTGGGACAGTACTATACGCTGTTTAACGTGCCGCTTTTCATGGCTAATGCGCTCGGTTCATCGATTGTACCGCCGCTTGTACGTGCATACGAGAACGGAAACCGGGAGCAGGTGCATCAGAAGATTGAGATGGCAATGCGCGTAACCATGCTGATTGCAGTGCCAAGTGCAGTTGCGTTTATCGTAATACCAAAGCCGATGCTGGATCTGATCTGGGGATCTATTGATAATACAGTGGCAGCAAATCTGTTCCGGATCGGCGCAATTTCGATCATTTTCTATGCGGCATCTACTCTGACCAATGCAGTGCTGCAGGGAGTCAACAAGATGATGTCACCGGTGAAAAATGCGGCGACTTCCCTTGTGATTCATGTTGTTTCACTGTTTATCATGCTTGTATTTTTCCACTGGAGCATTTATGCAGTTGTTGCAAGTAAGGTGATCTTTGGTCTTGCCATGTGCATCTTAAATTCACATGATCTTCGGGAAGCGGTCGGATACGTACAGGAAAAGAAACGGACCTTTGTATACCCGGCAGTAGCTGCTGTCATTATGGGGGTCGTTGTTTTCGTACTTCAGTTTGTACTGGCTCTTGTGATCAGTGATGCTGTTGCAACGGTCATTTCGATTGTGGCTGGAGTCTGCATCTATGCGGTCAGCCTCCTTGCAATCGGCGGACTGACAGAAGCGGAGATTCTTGCACTTCCGAAGGGCGCGAAAATTGCGGCAGTTCTGCAGAAAGCACATTTGTTAAAATAGAGGTGCACGAGATGAAACGAGTGTTATTGATCCATGATCTGTGCTCGGTCGGGAAAGCGGCCATGATGAATATGATTCCGGTTTTAAGTGTTATGGGAATGGAGGTATGTCCGCTTCCGACCATGCTGCTGTCAACCCATACCGGAGGATTCGGCAGGCCGGAAATGCTTCCGGTACCGGGGACGTATCTGGAAGAAAGCCTTAAACATTTTCAGAGAGAACAGATCCGGTTTGACTGTATTTTTGTCGGGTATCTGGGAAATACGGAAATGGCACAGACCGTTTCCGGACTTCTGGAGATGGATTGCAGGCCGTTGGTGATTCTGGATCCGATTATGGGGGATCACGGAAAATATTATTCTAATTTTGATGAAACATATAAGGAAGCCCTGCTTCCCCTTCTTGGGAAAGCGGATCTTCTGCTTCCGAATCTGACGGAAGCGGCCTTTTTGAGCGGAATTCCCTATTCCGAATGTCAGTCGGAAGAAGGACTGGGAAAAGTTGTGGAGAAACTTCGGAAAATGGGAATGAAAGACGGTGTCATTACCGGAACAAAAGCAAGAGAAGATGAGATCGGCATGGCGGTTCTGGAAGGAAATAACATGAAAATCTGCAAAGAGCCGGAGATTCCGTATCATTCTCATGGTACCGGGGATCTGTTTGACGCGGTACTATGCGGAGCTCTTCTTGGCGGCGTTTCGCTTGAGGCTTCTGCGCGGAAGGCCCATGCATTTGTTGCAGACTGCTTAAGGGCGAAAGCAGTGGAAGCGGGCGAAGAACGCGCAGGACTTCCGTTTGAACGTCTTCTGGGAAAACTTGTATAAATTTCAGCGAGAAGGCAGATACTGTATAAAAAAGGAGTGTGCTTCTATGAAAAAATACAGTATCGGACTTTTCGTCCTTTTTCTCGGCTGTGTTGCGCTGATCGGCGCGGCTTATCAGTTTAGCTTTCAGTATTCAAAAAGACAGGCAGAAGAGGAAGCAAGACTGAAACAGGAAATCATGAAATCTGTAAAAGAAGAAGAGGAGGACGCCGTGGCGGCGGAAGGTGATGTCAGTAAAGGGGAAGTTTTTTACCTTATGGATCTGAACGGATTTGTCGCCGTATATAGATCAGATAAAGAAACGATTTATGAATATACCAATATTGTTGTAGAAGATCTGCCTGAAGATATCAGGCAGGAAATTCAGGAGGGAAAGGAAATCCGGACAGTGGAAAAACTGTACGGATTTCTGGAAAATTACTCCAGTTGACGGGAAAGGTACAAAAAGATGAAAGAAGAAAAAATCAGAAGAATTAATGAGCTATACCATAAGTCAAAAGCAGAGGGGCTGACTGAGGAGGAGAAGAAAGAGCAGAAAATTCTGCGTCAGGAATACATCGAATCATTTCGTGAAAATCTCAGAGGACAGCTGAACAATATTTCAATCAAAGAAAAAGACGGTACGATTGTTAATCTTGGTGAAAAATATGGAAAAAAAAGAAATCAGAAAAAAGGTTCTTGATAGGAGAGACAGGATACCGGAAGAACAGCGAAGAGAAAAAAGTATCCGGATTGCAAAAAGGCTTTGCGAGATGCCCTGTTTTGCAGGGGCGTCCTCTATTTTAATTTACCGCCATTTCCGGTCTGAAGCAGAGACTACTCTTTTGATGGAACAGGCCTGGAAGACGGGAAAGAGAGTCTATTGTCCCCGTGTGGAAGGAAAGACAATGGAGTTTTTTCTGGTCCGGACATGGGAAGATTTTGAACAGGGATGTTTTGGAATCGAGGAACCGGGAGCGGAGTGCCCTGCCTTTGAAGAAGACCCACAGGAGCAGGCGCTTGTGATTCTTCCAGGAGCGGCTTTTGACAGGAACCGAAACCGGATCGGTTATGGAGGCGGGTTTTACGACCGGTATCTGGCAAACCATCCGGGCCTTGAGACTGCGGCAGTCTGCTTTGAAGAGCAGATTGTGGAACAGATACCCGCCGGACCGTATGATATCCGGCCACGGATCATAGTTACCGATCAGCATTGTTACGAATAAGAAAAGGATGTGAGAGATGATGACAGACCTGCCAAAAGATCCAGTGATGCTTCTTGGAACCATAAATATGAAACTGCGGGATTTTTATCCGACTCTGGATGCGCTGTGCGAAGATCTTCAAGTTGGAAAAGACTGGATTTGCAGCACGCTTTCCGGAATCGACTATGAGTACGATCCGAAGCGGAATCAATTTGTATAAGAAAGCAAAAGGAAGACTGCAAAATAGGCAGTCTTTTTTCTTGCTTTTTTGCGGAGGGCATGCTATACTTTAGACATTTCTAACAGGGGCAGATCATTGCCCTGATCTATTTTTCTATATTTATCTATTTGAGACCGAGACGAATTCTGTTTCGGAATCCCGAAGAAAAGAAAACTTCATGTTCAGAGGGGGTGAGGCCGTTGATTGTCTGATCATATTTTGTGTAGCCAGTAGATATGACATGGAGGAAATACTATGAGAAAAAAAAGAATATGGAAACACATCACGGTCATTGCATTGGCAGTGGCTGCAGCAACTGCTGCGATTGGCGGGATTTCCGCGTATTTTACGGATACCCAGGAGAAAACCAATACATTGACTGTAGGAAGTGTAAAAACAGATCTGGAGGAGCCGGAGTGGGAAGATGTTCCATCGGACGAAAAAACAGATATTACACCGAACCAGACGATCAAAAAGGATCCGAGGATCACCAATACCGGAGCGAATGATGCGTACGCATTTCTGGAAATTCAGGTTCCGGTGAAAAAGATTATTACGGTAGGTCCAGACGGGAAAAAGCTGCCGGCAGCAGATACAGAGCTCTTTACTTATAAAGTAAATGACGGATGGGTACAAGTCCGGAGCTCCGATATTACCACATCGGGGAAGGTGACGGCAAGAAGCTATGTTTACGCCTATGGAACAAAAACCCAGTGTACGGTTCTGAAGAAAGGAGAGACGACGACTCCACTTTTTGACAGTGTTACTCTGGTCAATGCCATTGAGGGGCAGATTGACGAAGAAACGCTGAATATTCCGGTGAAAAGCTACGCAATTCAGGCGGAACACATTGGAGAGTCCAAAGTACCTTCAGACGTATTCCAGATTTACATGAAACAGAACCAGTAAACAGAAGGGGAGATTACAATGAGAAAAAGAAAACGAACTCCCTGTGGCCGGGCTCTGGCGGTTTTGGTGCTGACCGGAATAGTGGTACAGTTGATTCATATGCCGGAAGTGTCAGCTTATTTCGCGGACCGCAATGAAAAGAACAATGTACTTCAGGTCGGTGATAATACATCTACGATTGAAGAGAAATTCGATCCGCCGGATACGGTCACCCCGGATACAACTTACAACAAAACCGTTTCTGTCAGAAATCAGACCGACACGCCATGTTACGTCCGGGTTTTTGTAGAGAAAGATCAGTCGGAGATCCCGCTGTCCATTGCGTTTGACAGGAAACACTGGACGGAAAAACAGGCGGACGGCTATTATTACTACCGGACAGTTCTGGAAGGAAAGAAAAAGACAGAACCGCTCTTTACCAGCGTAACAACCGGAAAGACTGAAGAGACATTTCGGATTCTGATTTATGAGGAGACAGTACAGGCGCAGGGATTTCAGACGCCCCAGGAAGCATTTGCTTCCATCCGGGGAGAACAGGAGAGTGGTGTATGAAAAAGAGCAGATGGAAAAAGGGGCTGGTTCTGGCATTGTTGCTGGCCTGTACAGGAACAGTCAATGTAAGGAGTGCAGGTCATGTCAGTGCGCTGGAGGCGGCAGAACAGGCCGGTTCACCGATTACAGTGAAACAGTACGGGGAGGAGGAAGATTCCAGCTTTTCCTTCCGACTGAAAAGGACTGAACATACAACCTGTACCTGGAAAGATACGAGTGGAATCGCCGATCCGCAGCTGATTCATCAGACAGGAAACGGAATTGAACGGTGGGGACAGATGGTGACCAGCGATGCCCAGAAGGGAAAGATTTCCTGCTATCTGACGAATATGGGAAGTTACAAAGGGAAAAATACGAATCTCAGGATCACCTTTACGGACTGGCCGTCTTACCGGACAGAGTCGGGGGAACGGTATTATCCGGTTCTCGGGGTCTCACTTTCTCTTACGACAGATTTTTACGGCCTGATCTTCAGCGATATCTGGTATGAGGCAAAGATGGAGATTCTGGATGATCAGGGACGTCCCCTTGCCGTCAATATGACCTACCGGGCGGATGATCTGGATTTCGGACAGATCTTCGGCGTGAAAAAAAGTGATGCCATATCCGGACTTGCGGTTCCGGAAGACAGCCGGGTATATTATATCGACCGGGATGGATTTTACTATTTTTATGCGGACAATATTGCTTCCAATGAATACGAAAAAGACAGTGTACAGGTACAGTACAAAAATGCTTCTGCATTTACCCTTCGTGTTGGCGGCGGTGTCGCATTTCCGAGCAGCTTTACGTACACCAAATATGTGTCGGAAAAAGTAGAAAAAGATTACGAACGCTTTCGGGATCATCTGGTCGGAGAATCAAGTGTAGAAGAATCAACGAATGCGGGAGCAATACTTGGATGGATTGCAGGTTCCGCAAGAGGATATGGTCCGTTTACTCCGCCGGTTCCGGTAAAGAGCGTAGACCGGACAGAAGTCCATGGAGAGGACTCGTTTACATACCGGATTAATTTTAAAGTGCCGGAATGTCAGCCGGCTGACTACTATCAGAGTCTGGTTCTGACAGATCCGATGCCGGAGGCTTTGACGGTGGAGAAAGTCGTTGTATATGATGCGGACAATCAGCAGGATGTCAGCACAAAATTTCATATCCAGATAACAAAAGGGACATCGGATCAGGTGAAAGTATCTGCAAGAGATACGTCCTCCGCATGGATCTATGGTCGAAGTTTTGAAATACGCATTCAGGTTCATAAGCGGCCGGAGTACATCTTCGGGAAATCCAATGTGGTATCCAACAAAGCCGGGCTGAGCGTAGATCAGAAAACACCGAAAGAAACAGAGCAGGTCAAGACATCCTTCTATTATCAAATCACAACGGAAGCGAAGAATGGTTCGATTACCGCTTCCAATCTGAAAGTTCCCGCGGGAGGAACGATGCAGGTCACCTATTCTCCTCTTCCGGGATACTATCTGAAGTCGGTTACCGTCGATCAGAAAGAAACCGATAAAAATCAGCACATTTCGGGTTATTCTTTTACAAAAGTCAATGCAGATCATCATATCCGGGTCGTATACGAAAAAAATCCCATTCTTACAATCACAAAAGAAGTAAAAGGAAAATGGGACGAATTTGGAACTCCTGTCTTTTTATTCCAGATCACGGGAACAGATTATAACGGAATCAGCCGGACGTATTATGAGGCGCTGGAAATTCCGGAACAGTTTAAAGAAGACGGTGTTTACAGGAAGTCCTTTATTATGCAGATCCCTGCCGGGATCTGGACGGTCCGGGAAATTCCGGTTTCCAGATACCGGATGACAGGAATCAAAGAGGTGGAAAATGGAAGCATCGAGGGCAGTACAGTCAGGCTGGACACAAAGGATCACGATACGGCAAAGGCAACATTCTGCAACGAACTGGTGAATTATGGAGATTTCAGCCACAATGATCTTGAGATCAATGTATTTGGAAAGCAGGTGGGAAGGTGAAAAAAAGAAGGCAACTTGCAGTGATGGCTGCCATCTGGATGCTTAGCGGTATTCATGCGGCGGCAGCGGAACAAGAGGCTTCTGTGACAACGGATATCCAGTCCGGCGGGGTCAGCATCCGGATGAACCGGTACGGTGACGCTGAAAAAAAGCAGGAATGGGAAGATGTCGAAGACATTCTGCCGGGGCAGGAGATTCCCATGATTACAGAGATTGAGAACCTGGGGGAAGACTGTTTTATCCGTTACCGTATAAGGGCGGAAGCAGAAAGTAAGCGGGAAATACCTTCCGCTTCTTTTCGGGGCCTGCCGGATGACTGTGTGCAAAAGGGAGAGTATTTTTATGATACGAAAATTTTAGAACACGGTGAAAAGGAGGAGCTGTTTACTGCGTTTATGCTTCCGGAAACATGGGAGCAGGAAGAGGAGGATGAAATCCGTATTTATGTGACAGCCGATGCGATTCAAAGCCGAAATTTCACACCGGATTTTGAATCGGAAAATCCATGGGGAGATACGAGAGTCCAGAAAGTTTCGGAAGAGGAAAAAGAAAATCAGCTTCGTGTAGCGGTACCTCAAAAAGGGCTCTGTCGTGTTGTAGTGGAAGGGGACCGGATTATCACCGTACCGGACAGCTTCTTTTCGGAACTGGGAACGGTCGTTCCCGGAGATACGGTTCAGGGAGAAATTCAGATTGAAAACGGGTGTGAGCAGACAGAAGCGGTATACTGGAAACTGGATTCGGAGGAGCAAACCCTGTTAAATCCGGTGGAACTCAAAATCGAAAAGAGCAGCGGTGCAATTTTGTATCAGGGAACCATTCAGGAATACCAGACAGATCAGTTTGCCCTGCTTGGGCGTTATTCACCGGAGGAGAAAGACAGTCTGATGTTCACGCTTCATTTCCCGGAAGAAATGGATAATCTCTACCGGCTTCTGAATGGTCAGATGACATGGACATTCCGGGCAGTTTCCGAGACACAGGAGGCAGACTTCCTGCAGGAGGAGCGGCGGGAAACCGTGAAAACCGGAGAAGAAAGCCATTTGTTTTTGCTGTTGCTGCTGATGGGATCAGCCTGTCTGGTTCTCCTCCTGATCAGAAAGAGGAGAGCTGATGAATAAGTGGTTCCGAAGGCTGGATACCATTCTGATTCTGTGTGCGGCATGCTATGTTCTTCTGTTCGCCTGCCCGACCACATTTGGAATCCTGCCTGTCCGGGTATTATCCGGCTCCATGGCACCTGAGATTCTGGAAGGGGATATGGCCTATATCCGACAATGTAAGGAGAATGCTGTCGTGCCTGGTGATGTGATTGCCTTTCGGACGGAGAATGATCAGCTGGTGCTGCACCGCCTGATTGAAAAGACATCCGAAGGGCTCGTTACAAAGGGAGATGCCAATGAACACGAGGATTTCAGCACGGCAGATCCTGCAAACGTAGTCGGAACACTTTTATTCTGTCTCCCTAAAGGAGCGGTCTGGTATGAAAAGATCACTTCGTGGAAAACACTTGGAATCCTGCTTTTTTACAGCGGAATCCGCATGATAACAATAGTTCACCAGAAATTTTGACGGCAGATTTTCGGTTCCTGCTGTTGTTCTCCTTCAAACTGCGGTATAATAACCGAAAAGTGTAAAATGAAATGATTGAAACAAAAATAGAATGATGTGCCTGATGGTCAGGAGAAAGAGGGAAGAATATGCAGGACTACATACTGGAAATCTGTGCAGACTCGGCAGAGTCTGCGATAGCGGCCGAAAAAGGCGGGGCCACAAGGCTGGAACTTTGCCAGAATCTGATTATCGGAGGGACAACGCCGGGCCCGAAACTCTTTGAGATAGTACGACACGCAGTGGAGATCCCGGTTCATGTGCTGATCCGACCAAGATTCGGTGACTTTTGTTACTCGGACTATGAGATGGAGCAAATAAAAGAGGAAATCAAAATGTTCCGGGAACTGGGAGCGGATGGAGTTGTCATCGGTGTGCTGAGCCCGGACGGAAGCATTGACCGGGAAAGGATGGAAAGACTTCTGGAAGAGCGGGGAGACATGTCGGTGACACTTCATCGGGCTTTTGATGTCTGCCGGGATCCGTTGAAATCACTTCAGACGGCAAAAGATCTTGGAATCCAGACGATTCTGACGTCCGGACAAAAGGACAGCTGCATGGAAGGAGCAGATCTTTTACGGGAACTTCAAAAAGAGAGTAGGGGTGAGATCCAGATTCAGGCAGGCGGAGGAGTGACACCGGAGAACCTGGAAGCACTTTTCTATCAGACCGGAATCCGGACATGGCATATGTCGGCGAAAACCGGAATTGAGAGCCGGATGGAATACCGGAATCCGGACGTTCATATGGGGATTGCGGATATCAGTGAATATAAGCTGTTCCAGACATCCGAAGAAAAGGTACGTCAGGCTATAGATATTCTAAAGCGGCTGTAGGAAAGAGTGTCTAAAACAGGAGAAAGAGAAAAGCAGATAAAAATCGAGCAGGAGACAAAGGAGAGAAAGCAGATGTTTTCAGAACAGAGCCGAAAGAAAATCGAGGAAGCATACCGTAAGGTCAAAGAGGATCTGGGGGATTTTATGGAACCGGTGGATCAGTATATACGGTCTCTTCCTGAAGCAGAAGCGGCTGCGATGCACTATCTTTACGCATCCATGCCGTACAGTGATATAGGGAATTATCCGGTGGAAACGTTTCTGGACTTTGCACGCCATGGAGTGTGGCTGTATAAACATAATACGTATGTACGGGAACTTCCGGAAGAATTGTTTTTGCAGTATGTTCTTTACCACCGGGTTAATGAGGAAGAAATCCGTCCGTGCAGGAGTCTGTTCTATCAGGAACTGAAAGATCAGATAGAAGGTAAAGATGCAGAAAAGACAGCGTTGGAAGTGAATTACTGGTGTGCGGGGGAAGTCTCCTATGAAGCGGGAGATGACCGGACTCTTTCGGCTCTTTCTGTCTGGCAAAGAGGATATGGACGATGCGGGGAAGAATCTGTCTTTACCGTCAATGCCCTTAGAAGTGCGGGGATTCCTGCCAGACAGGTGTATGCGCCGTACTGGTCCCATTGCGATGACAATCATGCCTGGGTAGAAGTGTGGATTGATGGAACGTGGCATTTTCTGGGAGCCTGTGAGCCGGAACCACTTCTGGATCTGGGCTGGTTTGAATATGCGGCTTCCCGGGCGATGCTGGTTCATTCCAGACGTTTCGATGGCAGAATCGAATCTGCAGGACAGGAGGATGCGGACCGGAAAAGCGAAATGGAAGAAGTGATTGGAAAAGACGGAATGGTCGTGATGGAAAACGTGCTTTCCAGATATGCCGATGATGTGAAGAAGATAGAAGTGACAGTAGTAGATGAGAAAGGACGTCCGGCCGCAGGAATTTCTGTGTGGTTTGAAGTGTTTAATTATGCCGCATTTCGCCCAATCGCACAGTGCCGGACGGATGAGCATGGCAAAGTTTCTCTCAGCACAGGGGCGGGAAGCCTTCATTTGTTCGCAGCAGGACAGGGACGGTATGCGGACGAAATTCTGGATACACGAGAGAGCAGAAGCTGTACATTGACACTTGCAAAACGGCTGGATTGCTGTCCGGAGACAGAAGGATGGAGAGATCTGGACCTGATTCCGCCACACGACCGTGCGCCGTTAGGCAAAAGGCCGAGTCCGGAGCAGAAGGAAAAAGGAAAAGAGCGCCTTGCTTTACTGAGAAACAAACAGGAGAACAAGCGAAAAGAATGGGTCAATCCGGAGAGGGAAGCATTTCTGAGCTGTCTGGAAACAAAAACTTCGCAGGAGCGGAAGCTGGGAGAGCAGTTACTCGAGACATTGACTGCAAAAGATCAGACAGATATCCGGTGCACCGTCCTTCTGGATTATCTGGAAGGAGTTCTTCCATACTGGAATACAGTACCGGAGGATATTTTTGTGACAGCACTTTTGAATCCGAGAGTGGAGGATGAAGTACTGACGGAATACCGTGGATGGTTTCAGAGGGAAATCAGCACCGAAGAACAGGAGAGGTATCGAAAGGATCCTGGCAGACTTTGGGAAAAGATTCAGAAGGAAGTCCGGGAATGTCCGGAACAGGAGCGAAGTACCGTACTCACGACACCAACAGCCTGTTACCGGATGCGGTGCGGCAGTGGTCGCTCGAAACGGATTCTTTTTGTTGCCATGGCAAGGAGTTTTGGAATCCCGGCAAGGCTTTGTCCGGAGGACGGAACAGTTCAGTACTGGAAAGACGGAACATTTTTGTCAGCTGATCCGGACCGGACAAAATCAGCAGTTCTCATACTACACGCGGAAAATCCAAAAATGTGGCGGTATGGTTTGAACTGGAGCATTACAAAATTAACGGAAGAGCAGGGAGATCCTCTCCGGCTTACAGACACGGGATGGGATAATGGAAAGAGAGAAATCCATCTGGAGAATGGAATCTACCGGATTCTGACATCTGTCCGTCTGCCAAATGGAACGGTTCACGCCAGGGAGTGTCAGATACTGCTTTCTTCCGGCTGCAGAAAAGAGATTGCACTGCAGCTCCGGGAAGAAAAACTTTCCGAAATGCTGGAGTCCCTCTCGCTTCCGGAATTTCCGGTGAGGGATCTGAATGGACAGGAAATTTCCTCCGGAATTCTGACAGAAGAGGGAAGTCATGTGCTGATCTGGGCAGGGGAAGGAGAGGAGCCGACGGAACATATTTTCAATGAAATGCTGGAAGAGAAGGAACGGTTTACTCCATGGGCTTCCCGGATTCTTCTGTTTGTCCGGTCAAAGCAGGCATGGGAACATCCTCTGTTTGCCAAAGTAATGGAGACGTTCCCACAGATCCAGGTGTATGAAGATGACTTTGAGGATCATGTTCCGGCAGTGGGAAGAAGACTGTATGTGGATCATGAAAAACTTCCAATTATCGCCGTGACAAAAGGCAGACTCAATGTGATTTATGGAACAAGCGGCTATCAGGTTGGCCTGGGAGATCTGCTGTTGCGGATTTTGGAAGAGGAGACATGCTATAACAGGCAGAGGAGAGATAATGAATCAGGAAGCACAGGAATATTACAATATTGCCGGATGGGGAAAAGATAAATTAAACTACCATAGAATTTCAAAGTTTCATACAAACAGACGAAGGCAGAGTGATACCGGATTTTATGCATGTCTATGATTTTTTGGAGAAAGATAGTATGGTACAGTATATAATAAAAATGAAGAAGAAACTATGATTAAGTCCCACATCTGTTTTCAGAATACAGTGGTTATTTTATAAATGTTTCAACGAAGCCGTATGACCGAAAGGTATAGCTTCTGAAGGCTCCCCAGTCTGTCTGGGGAGTTTTTCTTTTCATAGAGTTGGTATTTTATCTGAAGGGGTATATATTTACTTTTTTGTGTTGGATTACATGGAGAGGGGAATTATCAGCAAGTGGGCAAATGAGTTGGAAGTAAAGTGTTTGTTGCTACAGATTTTGGAAGAGGATAAAAGAGAAATTTCCGATGATCCTTGGTAAGGAAAAGGCCAAAGTCATGACAGAAGCTGCCCTGCGTTATACAAAACAGTTTCAGATTGAACATCTGCTCAAAAAGAATCCGTATGAGCTCTCCGGAGGAGAAAAGCAGAGAGTGGCAATTTGCCGGGCACTGATTAATAATCCAGACTTGGTACTGGCGGATGAGCCAACAGGGAATTCAGAAAGGAACTCGGAGAGCTTTTTACGGTCACCATCCAAAATACTGCGGTACAGTTCGGATAAATCTTTCATTTTTATTTTTTCTTCAAACCAGAGCAGGACAGTATGTTTATAGATATGCCGGACTTCCATGTTTGGAATTGCAAGCTCCATATAGATTTCGCCGTTTTCCTGATACTGTTTTCTTTTCTTGAGATAACCTGTAAAAAAGAGAAAATTCCACAAATAATCCTGGGAGGTGTCGATGTCGGCATAAGTGATGTCTTCGTGGACTGGTTTGATAATTGTACCTCCTGCAATCAAGGATTCGATTGTGTTCCCGAAGCAGTAGCCATCGTACCACTTCCTGATATCTTCCCGGCGGTCTTCCAGCTGATAATCCCGAAGCATCTGGTCCACCTCTTCTTGAGTAAATCCAAAGTGTTCCGCATAGGACTGATCCATGATGGAAATCATTGACAAATTGTTTAAGCCGGTAAAGATAGATTCTTTACTGATCCTTAAGCAGCCGGTGACGACAGCGAATTCTAGAGTGTCGTTCGTTTTGAGTGCAGATTCAAAGACAGATCGGATCAACGAGAGCATTTCCGGATAAAATCCGTGAAAATATGCATTCTCCAGAGGGACGTCGTATTCATCAATCAGGATAATGCAGCGGGTCTGAGAGGAGGCATAGAGACAGTCTGACAGAAATCTTAGCGATGTCAGGTATTCCTCTGGCGCTGCTTTTTGCTCCACAAATCGATTGTATTTTTCCTGCTTGTCTCTGGACTCCAGAGAAGAGACAAGCGAAGCGTGACGGTCAAATTCCCTTGCAATTTCCTCACGCAGACAGTAAAAAGCTGATTTAAAATCAGTCTGTTTTAATGATTTCAAAGAAAGTGTGATAACCGGATACTGTCCCATCTGATCCGTATAAGGATGGCCGGCATCCCAAATTTTAGTACCTTCAAAGAGAGGGGCTGGATTCACATCAGACTTTTCAAAAAAATACCGCAGCATACTGAGATTTAAAGTTTTACCAAAACGGCGCGGGCGTGTGAACAGATTGACTTTCCCTTTCAGATCGATCAGATCTTTGATCAGTAATGTCTTATCTATATAGTAATATCCTTTTTCAATGAGTTCTGCATAATTTTCAATGCCGACAGGCAGCGGGATCCAGCTCATGAAATATTCCTCCTATTTTTTG
The DNA here is from genome assembly GCF_002161525.1 of Drancourtella sp. An57. Classification (NCBI taxonomy): domain Bacteria; kingdom Bacillati; phylum Bacillota; class Clostridia; order Eubacteriales; family Oscillospiraceae; genus Drancourtella; species Drancourtella sp. An57. The sequence continues at coordinate 56,629 of NZ_NFHY01000002.1, read as the reverse complement.
ATATGATTTTATTTTACTACTTAGTAGAAAATGGTGCAAGCAAAGGAAATGTGAAAAAATCATCAAAACCTGTTGCATTTTGTCGTCGAGGATGTATAATTAGATTCGGTTCGCATATTTTGAACAAAAAGTATAGTATTAGAAAACCGGAGGTGCGGTAAGTGGACATTGGAAAGAAACTGAAAGAACTGAGGCTCCAAAATGATCTGACGCTTGGAGATCTTGCGTCCCGCAGCGAGCTGACAAAGGGATTTCTCTCACAGGTGGAGCGTGGGCTGACGACGCCGAGTATTGCGACGCTGGAGGATATCCTGGAGGCGCTGGGAAGTAATCTGTCCGATTTCTTTCATGAAGAGGAAGAGAAACAGATCGTGTTTCCTGTACAGGATTTCTTTGTGGATGAGCAGGAAGATTATACGATCGAATGGATTGTCCCAAACGCGCAGAAAAATGAGATGGAGCCGATCATTCTGACACTGCATCCGAGAAAAAAGAGTCATGTGCTCTCTGCTTATCAGGGCCAGGAGTTCGGTTATGTGCTGAAAGGAAGCGTAACCATCGTACAAGAGGGGAAAAAGTATAAGGTAAAGGCTCATGAGACGTTCTATATGGACGGGTCCAAGAGTCATTATCTGTACAATCACGGTACCGGCGATGCGAAGATCCTCTGGATCACAACGCCGCCGATGTTCTAGGAAGGAGAAATGAGATGGAAGAGAAAAAACTGATCGAGTTTCGCAATATTGTGAAAAATTTTGACGGCCAGATTGTCTTAAAAGGAATCAATCTGGATATTTATGAGAATGAATTTGTCACTCTTTTAGGTCCAAGCGGCTGTGGTAAGACAACACTTTTGCGTATTCTTGGGGGCTTTCTGGATGCGGACGAAGGTTCTGTGATCTTTGACGGGGAGGAAATCAGTAAAAAGCCTCCTTATGAGAGAGAGTTAAATACGGTTTTTCAGAAATATGCCTTGTTTCCGCATCTGAGTGTATATGAAAATATCGCTTTTGGACTGAAAATCAAGAAGATGAGTAAGGACGTCATCGACCAGAAGGTCATGAAGATGCTGAAGCTGATTGGACTTGAGGGATACGAAGATAAAAATACGACACTTCTTTCCGGCGGGCAGCAGCAGCGTGTTGCCATCGCAAGAGCGCTGGTAAATGAGCCGAAGGTCCTTCTGCTGGACGAGCCTCTGGCGGCGCTGGATTTGAAACTCCGCAAGGAGATGCAGTACGAGCTGAAACGGATTCAGCAGGAGGTCGGAATTACCTTCATCTTTGTTACCCATGACCAGGAAGAAGCGCTGACCATGTCTGATAAAATCGTGGTCATGAAAAACGGGGAAATCCAGCAGGTAGGATCTCCGGAGGACATCTACAATGAACCGGCAAACCGTTTTGTAGCGAATTTTATCGGGGAGAGTAATATTATTCCGGGAACCATGGTAGAAGATTACAAGGTGCGTTTCGATGACATTACCTTTGACTGTGTGGACTTTGGATTTAAGGAGAATGAACCGGTCGATGTGGTCATCCGCCCGGAGGATATTGACATCGTGGATGTCAAAGACGGTAAGATGACAGGAGAAGTATTAAGTGTCCTGTTTAAAGGTGTCCATTATGAGATCATGGTGGAGACGGTTCCGGGAACAAGTGTCACCGTCAATATGCGTGTGATCCGGAATCAGGATGTAAAGAGTGAGGACGGCAAAGAGATGATCAGCGCCAATGATTTCTACGTGGATATCGACGACGTGGAAGAACTGGACGACAAGGAGATCATCGCCCTTTCCAATGCCCAGGCGTGGGATCCGGCGGCAGATGAACTGATTTCTATCGCCAAGGTAGAGTACAGTCTGGAAAAAGAAGAAGGAAAATATCCGGTTACTTTCTCCACATCCAACGGAACAAGTATTGAGAGAAATATCTATGTAGTGGATCAGCCGTTTGTTAAGAATGAAAAGGCAAATGAAGGTGTCATGGCATTCAACTTCTTTAAAACAGTGGACGAGATCACAGAGTCACAGGCTCTTGATACAGATCTGAAGACCTGGGCCGGAGCACAGGGCTGGAAGCTCAGTAATGAAGATGAATCCGTAGATCTCAGCGTTGACTACGATTTTGAGCCGGAGGATGTCAAAGAGGGCGTATACCAGATCACCTTCTCCACGACAGGCCGGGAATTCAAAATCCATACAACGGATTATACCGAAGAGGGACAGGAGGTAGGGCTTACCTTTTTCCCGGAGGATATCCACGTTATGTCCAAGGAGGTATTCTAAATGAAACGATTTTCAAAGCTGGCAGTCCCGTATATTATCTGGGCTGCGTTGATGCTGGTACTTCCTATGGCGCTGATTGCCATGTATTCGGTTATGGAGCCGGGAAATAGTATTATTTCCTTCTCCCTGACACTGGATCATTACATCAAGTTCTTTACAGACCCGGATTTCCTTCTGATTTTGTGGAGATCTTTGTTGATTGCAATTAAGACAACAATTATCTGTCTGATCCTTGGTTACCCGGCAGCGTACTTTATTGCCAGGAGCAGTGAAAAAGTACAGAATATTCTGATTCTCTGCATTACGATTCCGATGTGGATCAACATGCTGGTAAGAACCTACGCATGGATCGGCCTTCTCAGCGAGGGCGGAATCATTCAGCGGATCCTTGGAATTTTCGGGCTGGGAGATGTCGAGCTTTTGTATACAGAAGGATCAGTACTCCTTGGTATGGTGTACAATTTCCTTCCATTTATGATTCTGCAGATTCAGACGTCTTTAAGCAAGATGGATCATTCCCTTTTGGAGGCAAGCGCGGATCTTGGAGCAAGTCCGGCGCAGACTTTCCGGAGGGTAACGCTTCCGCTTTCCCTTCCGGGAGTCATCAACGGAATTACGCTGGTATTCCTTCCGGCAGTCAGTTCCTTCTTTATCCCGAAACTTTTGGGAGGCGGACAGTATTTCCTCATCGGAAATATGATTGAAAACCAGTTTATTACAGTTGGAGAGTGGAACTTCGGAAGTGCCATCTCCATGATTATGGCAGTGATCATGATGCTTCTGATGATGCTCGTGCGTAAAATTGAAACAAGAAATCAGGGCGGAAAGGGGGCAAAAGCATGAAAAAGAAGAAACGTACTTTAGGGAAGGCTTTGATGATTCTGATGATCGCATTTTTCTATTTGCCGATCCTCTATATGATCATCTTTTCCTTCAATGACGGAAAATCGCTGACCAGCTTTACCGGATTTTCCCTTCGCTGGTATCAGCACATGCTGGAGTCCCAGGACATGATGACCGCGCTCTATACCACCTTTAGTATCGCGATTCTTGCGACGATTGTGGCAACTGTCATAGGTACGGTGGCGGCAATCGGATTGTCCAGTTCCAGAAAGGTAATCCGCAATATCATGGAACAGGTAAACAACCTTCCGATGATGAATCCGGAGATCGTGACAGCCATCGGTTTCATGCTTCTGTTCATCACCTTCAAGGTGGAAAAAGGGTATGTTACCATGCTTCTGGCACATATTGCCTTCTGTATTCCTTATGTTATGCTTTCCGTTATGCCGAAGATCCGCTCTCTGGATCCGAACCTGGCGGATGCGGCGATGGATCTGGGGGCAACACCGTTCAAGGCACTGACCAAAGTCATTGTGCCGCAGATTACACCGGGAATTGTCTCCGGTGCGCTGATTGCATTTACCATGTCAGTGGATGACTTTATTATTTCCTACTTTGTCACAGGAAGCGGCGTGAAGAACTTAAGTATTGTGGTATACACAATGAGTAAGCGTGTCAACCCGAGTATCAATGCAGTATCTACCCTTGTGGTAGTCATCATCACCATCGTGCTCCTTGTGATCAATCTGGCTCCGGTTATAGCGGCGAAGAGAGTGAAAAAGGGCGGCGCCGTGAAACGGAAAAGATGGGTACCGGCTGTTGCGGTATGCTGTGTTCTTGTGGTTGCCGTTGCCGCGCTGCAAAGAGGAGGCATCACAGGCAAGGATCGTCCTTTCGAAGGACAGACACTCCATATTTACAACTGGGGTGAGTACACCGGGGAAAATATTATCGGTGATTTCGAAGAAGAGACCGGCGCTACAGTTGTGATGGAAAACTTCGATTCCAATGAGCAGATGTACATTAAGGTGGCAAACGGAGAAGCCTACGACATTCTCGTCCCAAGTGATTATATGATTCAGCGTCTGATTGAGGAAGATTATCTGCAGAAGCTGGATAAATCAAAGCTGGACTGCTTTGACAAGCTGTCCGATGCGGTACTTGGCCTTCCGTACGATCCGAACAATGACTATTCCGTTCCGTACTTCTGGGGTACCGTGGGAATCGTGTATGACAAGACGAAGGTAGACATCGAAGATCTGGAGAGAGAAGGATACAATATTTTCCTCGATCAGAAGTACAAAGGAGATGTTTATCTGTACGATTCCGAGCGAGATTCCTTTATGATGGCGTTAAAAGCACTTGGATATTCCATGAATACCGAGAACGAGGCAGAGTTAAATGAAGCATACGAATGGCTCGTACAATGTGTGGAAACGATGGATACGGAAATCGTAACAGATGAGATCATTGACAACATGGCTCAGGGAAGAAAAGCGCTCGGACTGATCTATTCCGGTGACGCAAGTTATGTCATGGCCGAAAATGAAGACATGGGCTACTTCATGCCGGAGACCGGAACCAACCTCTGGTCTGATGCCATGGTGATTCCGAAAAACGCCAAGAATCCGGATCTTGCTCATGCATTTATCAATTATGCAAGCGATTATGACGGCGCATATGATAACTCCAGCTATGTAGGATATACCTCGGCCAACCAGGAGGTTATGGATGACCTTTCCGGGGAAGGCGGAGACTATGAAGGAATCAATGCCTACATCCCGCGGACGGACAATGAAAACGATGAAGTTTTTGAGTACAATGCGGATACGAAAAAGATTATCAGTGATCTCTGGAGCCGCGTCAAGATTGCGGCAAGTAACGCAGGTTAAAAGAGAATAAAAAAAGGGAAGACTTTCTTCTGCAGAAAAGCGGGAGCAGGTCTTCTTTTTTGTGTGCAGAAAATAAAAATTGACATTTCTTAGGAAACGAACTAAAATATTTAGGAACCGAAACAATTACAGAGGAGTGTGAACCTGCATGGAAACAGGAAAAATGATAAACCGGATTTCCAACCGGCTCCGGAGACGTTCCAGAAAGGTGCAGGAGACCCTGGGTATTACCGGAGCAAAAGGGAATGTGCTGGATTATATTCTGGTGGAAAGTGAAAAACACAACGTGTATCAGAAAGAGATTGAAAAGGAATTTGACCTTCGTCCTTCTACAGCGACAGAAGTATTAAAGCATCTGGAGGAGGAAGACCTGATTGTCCGTGTACCGGACGAAGAGGACGGACGGCTGAAAAAGATTGTCTTTACGGAAAAAGCAAAGGCGATCCGAAGTGCCCTCCGGTCGGAAATCGAGCAGTCGGAAGAAGTTCTGCTGCGTGGCATTTCCAGAGAAGAGCAGGCTGTATTTATGAAGATTACAGCTAAAATGCTGGAAAATCTGGAAGAGGAGGAGAAGAGAAATGAATGAGAATGAACTGATGGGACAGATGAAAATCTCAAAGGCCGTGGCAAAGATGGCTGTTCCCAGTGTCATCAGCAGTCTTGTGACAGTCGTCTACAACATGGCGGATACCTTTTTCGTGGGACAGACCGGGGATCCGCTTCAGGTGGCGGCTGTTAGCCTGACCAATCCGATTTTTATTCTGATGATGGCGTTTGCCAACATGTTCGGGATGGGAGGAAGCGCAGTCCTTTCCATGGCCCTCGGTGCGAAAAATGAGAAACGGGCAAGGCAGACTTCATCCTTTGTCACCTATGCCTCTCTGATTGTCGGAATACTGTTTGCAGTAATCCTGATCGTCTTTATGGATCCGATTATGGCAGTGTTTGGCGCCAATGCAGAGACATATGAGTTTGCAAAAGGGTATACCTTCCACATTTCTTATGGCGCGCCGTTCATCATCTGGTCAGCGGCTGCCAGCTTTATTGTCCGGGCGGAAGGATCCAGTAAGGAGGCGATGATCGGAAGCATGATCGGAACGGTCGCTAATATTATTCTGGATCCGATCTTTATTTCCGTACTCAATCAGGGAACAGCCGGCGCGGCAATCGCGACGACCATTGGAAATATCCTGGCAAGTGGTTATTATCTCTGGTATTTCCTGAAGAAAAGCAAAGTGCTTTCGCTGAAATGGAGTGACTTTACCGTCCGGGAGTCAATCCTGACGAAGGTCTGCGGTTCCGGTCTCCCGACGGCAATTTTCTCTGCTCTCATGAGTGTTTCCACCATTGTGCTCAACCAGCTTCTGGTGGTCTATGGCAATGACCCGGTGGCGGCCATCGGAATTGTATTCAAGGCCAATATGTTTATCACCTTTTTGCAGATGGGAATTGCAAATGGAGTGCAGCCGCTGCTTGGTTACAATTACGGCGCCGGAAATATGAAGCGGTTCCGCGGTGTGGAATCCTACACAAAGAAATGCTGTCTTGTGGCAGGAATTGCGGCAACGGCATTGTATTTCCTGTTCCGGGAACAGATCATCCGTCTCTTTATCAGCGACAATGAGGTCGTTTCCTACGGTGTGGATATGCTTGTTGCCTATATGCTCTCCGGACCCGTGATCGGATTTCTTTTCGTGAATATGAACTGTATGCAGTCCGTAGGAAGGGCGCTCCCGGCCACGATTCTTTCAGTGCTTCGACAGGGAATTCTCCTGATTCCGTTATTATATCTGCTTCGTGCGCTGTTTGGGCTAAACGGCGTGATTCTCGGACAGTCCGTGACAGACTATCTCGCGGTCATTTTGTCCTTCTTCCTGTGGAGGAAAATCCGGAAATTACTGGAAAAACAGGCGGCACGTTAAGGCCGTCTGTCTCTCCGGTTCTCATCCCGCCCTCAGGAAGTCAGCTCTTTTTTCTCATCTTATATTCCAGGGGCGTAAGCCCTGTCTTTTCTTTAAATTTGCTGATAAAATAGCTTGCGGAAGTAAATCCGGACTGGACAGCGATTTCCGTGACGCTGTTGTCTGTGTTATCCAGCAGAAACAGTGCCTGAGAAAGCCGGTATTCATTCAGATAATCAGAGATGGACATATTCATCATCTTCTTAAAATATCTGCAGCATGCACTTCGGCAAAGATTTACAGAATCACAAAGCTCATCAAGAACAAATTTTTTCTGATAATTTTTCTGCAGGAAATCAATCATTTTCAACAGTCTGAAGTGCACCGGGAAATCACAGAGGAAGATGAGATTTTTTACGATCACGGGAAACGGATCTCGGAGCATATTGTACTTGACATTCATGGATAATTTCGTTAGTCTTTTCCTTATAATACTATTGAGGAAAGAGAGCGCTATATGATGCAGACAAATGAAAATGCAATTGAACATATACCGGTAACAGAACCGGAACGGCAGTATTACTTTATTGAAAAGTGCAAAGACTATGTCAGGAAGATTTCAGAGGAGCTGGGACGTCCGCTGACAGCGGCGGTCATCACATTTGGCTGTCAGATGAATGCCAGAGACTCCGAAAAGCTGACCGGAATTCTTGAGAAGATCGGTTACACGATGATTGATCAGGAGGAAAAGGCGGATTTCGTTATCTACAATACCTGTACGGTCAGAGAAAATGCGAATCAGAGAGTCTATGGAAGACTTGGTCAGCTGAACCGTGTCAAAAGGAAAAATCCACACATGCTGATCGGACTCTGCGGCTGTATGATGCAGGAGCCGCATGTGGTGGAAAAGCTGAAAAAGAGCTACCGGTTTGTAGATCTGATTTTCGGAACCCACAATATTTATAAATTTGCGGAAGTGCTTGCCACCCGGTTTGAATCCGAACGGATGGTCATTGATATCTGGAAGGATACAGACCGGATCGTGGAGGATCTTCCGAGCGAGCGGAAATATTCGTTTAAATCAGGAGTCAATATCATGTTTGGCTGCAATAACTTCTGCAGCTACTGTATTGTACCGTATGTCAGAGGACGGGAACGGAGCCGGAATCCGCGGGATATCATCCGGGAAATCGAAAATCTGGCAGCGGATGGCGTGAAAGAAGTCATGCTTCTGGGACAGAATGTCAATTCTTATGGAAAGACGCTGGAGGAACCGATGACGTTTGCGGAGCTTTTACGGGAAGTGGAAAAGATCGACGGCCTGGAACGAATCCGCTTTATGACGTCCCATCCGAAGGATCTGTCCGATGAACTCATTGAAGTCATGCGGACTTCCAAAAAGATCTGCCATCATCTGCATCTTCCGGTACAGTCCGGAAGCACGGAGATTTTAAAAAAGATGAACCGCAGATATACAAAGGAACAGTATCTGGAGCTTGTACACAAAATCCGGGAAGCAGTGCCGGACATCTCCCTTACAACCGACATTATTGTAGGATTTCCGCAGGAGACAGAAGAAGATTTTGAGGAGACGCTGGATGTGGTGAGAAAGGTACGCTACGACAGTGCGTTTACCTTTATCTATTCCAAACGGACCGGAACACCGGCAGCAGTTATGGAAGGGCAGGTGCCGGAGGATGTGGTGAAAGACCGCTTTGACCGCCTGTTAAAAGAAGTTCAGACGATCGCTTCCGAAGAGTGTGCAAAGCATGAAGGAACCATTCAGACCGCACTGGTAGAGCAGGTCAACGAACACGATCCATCTCTTGTGACAGGAAGACTTGGCAACAACCTGCTTGTTCATTTTCCGGGAACAAAAGAGCAGATCGGAAAACTCATCGATGTGAAGCTTCTGGAGTGTAAAGGATTTTATTACATTGGAGAAGCAGTGGAAAAATAATCCGTCAGCCTGACAGATGTATAATGCCGGAAATAACGCCCACACTATGTATGGAAATGTACAAAAGTGAGGGCGTTTTTTATGAAAAAATTAAGTGAATACTTATTTCTGTGGGCAGTCGGAGGCTGCCTTTATTATACATTTGAAATTGTTTTCCGGGGATTTTCCCACTGGACCATGTTCGTACTTGGCGGCCTGTGTCTTGTATTCTGCACGGCCCAGGGGCGGGCGGGAAGATGGAGGGATCCGCTGGGAATCCAGATTTTACGGTGCATGATCTTTGTGACTTCCTGCGAATTTATTACAGGAATCATTGTCAACAAATGGCTGAATCTCGGCATCTGGGACTACAGCAACGTACCGTTTCAGCTATTTGGCCAGATCTGCCTGCCCTTTATGGCGCTGTTTGGGTTTCTATGTACAATCGGAATCTATCTGGGCGGCTATCTGCTGCATGTGCTTTACGGGGAAGAAAAGCCGAAAATCCCCATTTGGTAACAAAAACGAAATTTTACTTTTGCTGCCCGGAAAATGGTGATATAATGTAATATCAGGGCAAAGTTCCCTGAACACGAAAACAGGAAGTAAAAAAGATAAAATAGAACAAGCAGCAAAAGAAAAGGAGAACAAAAGTGGCAGAATTAACACCAATGATGCAGCAATATATGGAAACGAAAAAAGAATATAAGGACTGCATTTTATTTTATCGTCTTGGGGATTTTTATGAAATGTTTTTTGACGACGCACTGACGGCGTCCAAAGAGCTGGAAATTACTCTGACCGGGAAGAACTGCGGCCTGGAAGAGCGCGCGCCGATGTGCGGGGTGCCGTATCATGCAGTAGACAGTTACCTGTCCCGGCTGGTGGAGAAGGGATATAAGGTTGCCATCTGTGAGCAGGTGGAGGATCCGAAGCAGGCGAAAGGGATCGTGAAAAGAGAGGTCATCCGGATCGTCACTCCGGGAACCAACATCGATTCCATGACAAGGGATGAGACGAAGAATAATTATATCATGTCCATTGTCTATGACGCGGGAAGATACGGAATCTCTATTGCGGACGTTTCCACCGGAGATTATTTTGTGACAGAAACAGACAGCGAGAGCAAGCTGTTTGATGAGATTTATAAATTTTCACCATCCGAGATTATCTGCAACGAGGCGCTTTATGTAAGCGGAATTCAGCTGGAAGATCTGAAAAACCGGATGCATGTTGCCATTTCCTCTCTGGATGCATGGTATTTTGACGAGGAACTTTGTAAAAAAGCATTGAAAGAACATTTTCAGGTGGCATCTCTGGAGAGTCTTGGAATCGCCGATTATGACTGCGGCGTGACCGCTTCCGGAGCGCTTCTTCAGTATTTGATCGAGACACAGAAGACGTCCCTTGCCCACCTGACGAAGCTGACCACGTATTCCACAGGAAAATATATGGTGCTGGACAGTTCCACAAGGAGAAATCTGGAACTCTGCGAGACTCTGCGGGAGAAGCAGAAACGGGGCTCCCTTCTCTGGGTGCTGGATAAGACAAAAACAGCCATGGGAGCCAGACTCCTGCGGAAATATGTGGAGCAGCCGCTGATTGATAAAGAGGAGATTACGAAGCGTCTGGATGCGGTGGAGGAGCTTTTAAAGGAGGCAATTTCCAGGGAAGAGATCCGGGAATATCTGTCCTCGGTCTACGACCTGGAGCGTCTGGTAGGACGGATTTCCTATCAGTCAGCCAATCCAAGAGATCTGACAGCCTTCAAGGCGTCCCTATCCATGCTGCCGCATATCCGGACGATTCTGGGAGACATGAAGAGTCCGCTGCTTCAGAAACTGTATGACGATATTGATCCGCTGGAGGATCTGTGCAGTCTGGTGGAAAATGCAATCATTGACGATCCGCCGATGGCAATGAAGGAAGGCGGAATCATACGGGACGGTTACCATGAAGAGGTAGACCGCCTTAGAAAAGCAAAGACGGACGGAAAGACCTGGCTTGCCGAGCTGGAGCAGAAAGAACGGGAAAAGACCGGTATCAAAAATTTAAGAATCAAGTATAACAAGGTGTTCGGATACTATCTGGAAGTAACAAATTCTTTCAAAAATATGGTGCCGGATTACTATACAAGAAAGCAGACACTGACCAATGCGGAGCGTTACATTATTCCGGAGCTCAAGGAGCTGGAGGATCTGATCCTTGGAGCTGAGGATAAGCTGTATGCGCTGGAATATGAGCTTTACTGTGACGTACGAAACCGGATTGCGGATGAGATTGTCCGGATTCAGACGACGGCGAGGGCGGTCGCAGCGGTGGATGCTTTTGCCTCCCTGGCACTTGTAGCAGAGCGGAATCATTACGTGCGTCCGAAAATCAATGAAAAGGGAACCATTGATATCAAGGATGGCAGACATCCGGTCGTGGAGAAGATGATCCCGAATCATATGTTTATCGCAAATGATACATACCTGGATGACAAGAAGAACCGGGTGGCCATCATTACAGGGCCGAATATGGCCGGGAAGTCCACGTATATGAGACAGACCGCACTGATTGTACTGATGGCGCAGATCGGCTCCTTTGTTCCGGCTTCCCAGGCCAATATCGGGCTGGTGGACCGGATCTTTACGAGGGTCGGGGCATCCGATGACCTGGCATCCGGCCAGAGTACCTTTATGGTGGAGATGACTGAGGTTGCGAATATTCTTCGTAATGCCACGAGCAAAAGTCTTCTGATTCTTGACGAGATCGGAAGGGGAACGAGTACCTTTGACGGTCTCTCGATTGCCTGGGCGGTGGTGGAGCATATCAGCAATGCCAGACTGCTGGGGGCAAAGACGCTCTTTGCGACTCATTATCATGAGCTTACCGAGCTGGAAGGAAAGATCGACAGCGTCAACAATTACTGTATTGCAGTCAAGGAAAAAGGCGATGACATCGTATTTCTGCGTAAAATTGTAAAAGGCGGGGCGGACAGAAGCTATGGAATTCAGGTGGCAAAGCTTGCAGGCGTGCCGGAGACTGTCATCACCCGTGCAAAGGAGATTTCCGAGGAGCTTTCCGATGCGGATATTACGACGCGGGTACGCGAAATGAGCGTGCAGGGACAGGAGACGAAGGCAAAAGAAAAGCCGAAGAAAATGGATGTCGTGGACATGGCTCAGATGTCTCTGTTTGACACGGTATCGGACAATGATGTGATTGAAGAGATCAAGGGAATGGATATCAGCCGTATGACACCGATGGATGCGATGAATACTCTGTATCAGCTTCAGAACAAGCTGAACAACCGGTGGTAAGGAGGAACGATGGGAAAGATTCAGGTTTTAGATCAGGTTACAATCGATAAGATCGCCGCCGGAGAGGTGGTAGAACGCCCGGCCTCCGTAGTCAAGGAGCTGGTGGAGAATGCGATCGATGCCAGGGCAACCGCTGTGGAGGTGGAAATCGAGGACGGCGGAATTTCGCTGATCCGGATTGCGGACAACGGGACCGGGATGGAGCCGGACGATGTGCGGAATGCCTTTTTGCGCCATTCTACAAGTAAGATCCGCCAGGTAGATGATCTGATGCATATCTCCTCTCTGGGATTCCGCGGTGAGGCGCTTTCCAGTATTGCGGCAGTTTCCCAGATCGAGATGATTACAAAGGGACGGGATAACGTCCTTGGAACCTCGTATCAGATTTCCGGTGGAAAAGAGATTTCCATGGAAGAGACCGGAGCGAAGGACGGAACAACCTTTCTTGTGCGCCAGCTGTTTTACAACGTGCCTGCCAGAAGAAAGTTCCTGAAAACCCCGATGACGGAAGCCAGTCATGTCAGCGATCTGATGACCCGGCTTGCCCTGTCCCGGCCGGATATTTCCTTTCAGTTTGTCAACAACGGGCAGGAGCGGATGCATACGTCGGGGAATGGCCGCTTAAAGGATGTGATATACCATATTTATGGACGGGAAATCACGGCCAGTCTGATCGAGATTTCTGTGGAAAATGAAGAGATCCGGCTTTCCGGATTTATCGGAAATCCGACCGTGACACGGGGAAACCGGAATTTTGAGACATTTTTTGTGAACGGACGATATATCAAGAGCGGGATTCTTTCAAAAGCAGTGGAAGATGCGTATAAAGATTTTACGATGCAGCATAAATATCCGTTTGTGGTACTGCATCTTGAAATTCTGGGAGAGGAGATAGACGTCAATGTTCACCCGACCAAGATGGAGCTGCGGTTCGGGCATCAGCAGGAAGTGTACCGCTTCCTGTATGAGGCAGTATCAAAGGCGCTGCACGGAAGAGATCTGATTCCAAGAGTCGAGGCGCCGGAAGCGCCGAAGGCTCCTGTGCCGGAACAAAAGAAAGAAATACCGGCAGCCGCAGAACCGCCTGTCAGACCGGAGGAAAAACCGGAAGCAAAGAAACCGGTTCCGGAGCCGGAAAAGAGGGATTTAAACTACTTTATGGAACGGATGAAGGAGCGGGTGACCTCCTATCATAATCAGTATGCATCGGCAGAGGTAAAAGACCGGAGCGATATTCACAAACCGGCCGTAGACAGCGGACGCATCCGGGAGGCGGTATCTTACCGAGCCAGAACAGAAGGGAAAAAAGACGAAATCAAGAACCAGAAGCCGGAACAGACGGCGGAGCAGCTTACGCTTTTTGATGAAAAGCTGCTGGATGAGGCATCTGTACCGGACTATCAGATCATCGGACAGGTCTTTGATACTTACTGGATTGTCCAGCTTCATGACAGCATGTACATTATCGACCAGCATGCGGCTCATGAGCGGGTGCTGTACGAGCGGACATTAAAGGGAATGAAGACGAGGGAATATACGTCTCAGTACATCAGTCCTCCGATTATTCTGGATCTGTCCATGCAGGAGGCGGAGCTCTTTCGCAGGTACATGGACCGGTTTACCAGAATCGGGTTTGAGATCGAGCCTTTTGGGGGAGATTCCTTTGCAGTGCGCGCAGTGCCGGACAATCTGTTCAGTGTGGCAAAAAAGGAACTGCTTATGGAGATGATCGACAGTCTTTCCGATGAGGTCAGTACGAACATGACGCCGGAGATTCTGGATGAAAAGATTGCATCCATGTCCTGTAAGGCGGCAGTAAAAGGAAATTCCAGACTGTCAAGAGCGGAAGTGGAGGAACTTCTAAAGGAGCTTTTGAAGCTTGACAATCCATATCACTGCCCGCACGGGCGTCCGACGATTATTGCCATGACAAAGAGGGAACTGGAAAAGAAATTTAAACGAATCATATAGATAGGGTGAATAAAAATGAAACGACCACTGGTCATACTGACAGGTCCGACGGCGGTAGGGAAGACAGCTCTTTCCATCGGGCTTGCAAAGAAAATCGGCGGAGCGGTCATCTCGGCGGATTCCATGCAGGTATACCGGTATATGGACATCGGTTCGGCCAAGATCCGCGCGGAAGAAATGGACGGTGTGCCGCATTATCTCATTGATGTGCTGGAACCGACAGATGAATTTCATGTTGTGAAATTTCAGGAGCTTGCCAGACAGGCGATGGAGGAAATCTATGAGAAGGGCATGATTCCGATTGTGACAGGGGGAACCGGATTTTATATCCAGGCACTTCTGTATGATATTAATTTTACGAAAAGCAGCGAGGACACCGGTTACCGGAAAGAGCTGGCAGATTTTGCAGACCGGTACGGCGAGGAAGCGCTCCATGCAAAGCTGCGGGAAGTGGACGAACGGGCGGCTGAAGAGATCCATCCGAATAACCGGAAACGGGTAATTCGTGCGCTGGAGTTCTATCATCTGACCGGACAGAAAATCTCCGAACACAATGAGACGGAGCGGCAGAAGGAGTCACCGTATCAGTTTGCGTATTTCGTCCTGAACGATGAGCGGGAGAGGCTTTACGGGCGGATTGACCGGAGAGTGGACCAGATGCTGGAGGAGGGCCTGGTCGACGAAGTCCGGAAACTGAAGGATATGGGCTGTACAAGGGACATGGTGTCCATGAAAGGGCTTGGATATAAAGAGATTCTTGCTTATCTGGAAGGAGAGATCCCTTTTGAGGAGGCTGTCCGGATTTTGAAGCGGGATACGAGACACTTTGCGAAGCGTCAGATTACCTGGTTTAAGCGGGAAAGAGATGTGATCTGGGTCCCGAAGCAGGAATTTGATTACGATGAAACGAAAATACTGGAATTTTTACTGGAAAATCTAAGGAAAAGAGGAATAATACAAAATGGATCAGATGACAGGTCATAAGATGGATGAGTTCATAAAGGCAAAGTACGAGGAGGCAGGCATCTCGCGGAAGGTCTATGAGTTTGGGGCAAAGATTGAGGACTCCTTAAAGGAGCGTTTTGCAGCCATTGACCGGATCGCAGAATACAATCAGTTGAAAGTTGTCCATGCGATGCAGAAAGCCAGAGTGAATTCCGAGTGCTTTCAGTATGTATCCGGCTATGGCTACAATGACTTTGGAAGAGATACGCTGGAGCAGGTGTATGCGAACATTTTTCACACGGAAGATGCTCTCGTACGCCCGCAGATTACCTGCGGCACCCATGCCCTTGCCCTTGCGCTGGCTGCCAATCTTAGACCGGGAGATGAGATGATTTCCGTGGCAGGGAAGCCGTATGATACGCTGGAAGAAGTCATCGGAATCCGGGAGTCCAAAGGATCTTTGAAAGAATACGGCATCAGCTACCGCCAGGTAGATCTTCTTCCGGATGGAAGCTTTGATTTTGAAAAGATTGCAAAAACGGTGCGTCCGGATACCAAGCTTGTCACGATCCAGCGTTCCAAGGGATATCAGACGAGACCGAGCTTCTCGGTTGACCAGATCGGAGAGGCGATCCGTTTCATCAAAGAGCGGTTCCCGGATGTGATCTGTATGGTGGACAACTGTTACGGCGAGTTTGTGGAGCTGCAGGAGCCAAGCGATGCGGGGGCAGACATGGTAGTCGGCTCTCTGATCAAAAATCCGGGAGGCGGACTTGCGCCGATCGGAGGCTATATCGCAGGAAGAAAAGATCTGATCGAGAACTGTGCATACCGTCTGACTTCGCCGGGACTTGGAAAAGAAGTAGGTGCGTCCCTTGGAGTTATGAAGGACTTTTATCAAGGGCTGTTTCTGGCGCCGACTGTGGTCAAAGGAGCAGTGAAAGGAGCAATCTTTGCGGCTGGAATCTATGAGGAACTTGGTTTCCACGTCATCCCGTCCAAAGATGAAGAACGGCACGACATCATTCAGGCGGTAGAATTCGGAACTGCGGAAGGTGTGATCCGTTTCTGCCAGGGAATTCAGGCGGCTGCTCCGGTGGACAGCTATGTGACGCCGGAACCATGGGCAATGCCGGGCTATGACAGCGATGTCATTATGGCAGCAGGAGCATTTGTTCAGGGATCTTCCATCGAACTCTCAGCAGATGCGCCGATCAAACCGCCGTATGCGGTGTATTTCCAGGGGGGACTGACCTGGGAACACGCCAAATTCGGAATTCTGATGAGCCTTCAGAAATTAGTGGAAGCTGGTGTGGTAACGATTCAGTAAAGGAGCAGGCATGGAGAAAGTATTGGTGATCGGAGGGGGCGCCTCCGGCATGATGGCCGCCATTGCGGCGGCGGGGCAGGGTGCAGAAGTGACCATTCTGGAACAGAATGAGCAGCTCGGAAAAAAGATTCTGTCCACTGGAAACGGAAAATGCAATTTTACAAATATTAACCAGATACCGGGAGCCTATCGTGGAGAACATCCGGAATTTGCCCAGGATGTGATTTCCCGTTTTCCGGTGCCGGATACGATCCGTTTGTTTATGGAACTGGGACTTTACTCCAAAAACAAAGACGGGTATCTTTATCCGCACTCGGAACAGGCATCCGCTGTGCGGGATGTCCTTCTCATGGAGCTTCGACGTCTGCATGTCCGGATTGAGACATCGGTCTGCGTGGAGGAGATTCAAAAAGAAGGAAACAGTTTCCGGGTAAAGGCAGTAAAAAGCATTTTGAAGCAGGAGAAAAAAAGTAAAAAGCGTACGGTTCTTGTAAAAACCGGAGAAGAGGAGAAAGTTTATCAGACAGGAAAACTTATTTTGACAGCAGGCGGACTTGCGGGAAGAGTACAAAAGGCGGACGGTACCGGAATGAGGCTGGCAGAGAGCTTCGGACACCGGGTCGTTCCGTGTGTACCGGCACTGGTTCAGCTGAAATGCCGGGAAAATTTTTATCCGTCTCTTGCAGGAGTCCGTGCGGGAGCAAAGATCGAACTTCTCTGTGATGGAGTTGTGGAGGCATTGGATATCGGAGAAATCCAGTTTACAGAATACGGGATTTCCGGAATCCCGGTCTTTCAGGTAAGCCGTTTCGCGGCGCGGGCTCTGGAAGACAAGAAAACTGACATTGTGGCGGACCTTGATTTCATGCCGGAATTTACAGAGACGCAGCTGGAAAGCTTTTTCATGAGCAGAATTCAGATGCGGCCGGAAAAGACGATGAATCAGTTTTTTACCGGAATCTTTCATGAGAAACTTGCGGCGGTGTTCCTGAAGAGGGCAGGAATCCCTCCAGAACTGAAAGTGGACAGGCTGGGAGATCAGAACCGTTACCGTCTTGCAAAGATCATCAAAGGATTTCAGACGGAAATTACCGGTACGAACGGCTTTGAACAGGCACAGGTAAGTGCGGGCGGAATTTCCACCGAAGAAATCTGTCCGGATACGATGGAATCACGTCTGATCCCGGGACTGTATTTTGCCGGGGAGATCGTAGATGTGGACGGCATGTGCGGCGGCTATAATCTGCAGTGGGCCTGGTCCAGCGGTCATGTGGCCGGCATCAGTGCTGCCGGAAAGGAGAGGCAATGTTAAGGATTGGACAACTGAAAATTAAAACCGGACATACAAAAGAGGAGCTGGAAAGAAAGGTCGAACGTGCTCTTGGCGTGTCCAGAGAAGAGATCCAGTCCATTGAAATCCGGAAGCGTTCGATTGATGCCAGAAAAAAACCGGAAATTTATTATGTATACACGGTTGATGTGAAGCTGACAAAAGTGAAGAAGGAAAAAGCGATTCTGTCCCGCAGAAAACTTAAGGATGTATCCGAAGCAAAAGAAACATCGTATGAGTTTCCGGCGTGCAGGGAAGCGTCTGAGATGAAACACCGGCCGGTAGTAGTAGGAAGTGGCCCTGCCGGACTGTTCTGTGCGTATCTGCTTGCAAAACACGGATACCGTCCGATTCTGATTGAGCGCGGGGCGCCGGTGGAAGAACGAAAAAAAGCAGTGGAGGCGTTCTGGGAGACCGGAGTGCTGGATACAAGGACAAATGTTCAGTTTGGCGAGGGCGGTGCAGGGACTTTTTCCGACGGGAAACTGAACACTCTGGTGAAAGATCCGGCAGGAAGAAACCGGGAAGTGCTGAAGATCTTTGTGGCGCATGGTGCACCGGAGGAGATCCTGTATGAGAATAAACCACATATCGGAACGGACATCCTGATTGATGTGGTACGCCGGATGCGGGAATCCATAGAGGATTCCGGCGGAGAATGCCGGTTTTACACAAAGCTGACCGGAATCAGCACCGGGGACGGCAGAGTGAAGGAAATCCGGATCGAAGAGCAGGGGAAAGAATCCCTGATTCCTGCGGAAGTGGTTGTACTGGCTTTGGGACACAGCGCAAGAGATACCTTTGCGATGCTGAAAGAGACAGGAGTATTTCTGGAAGCAAAATCCTTTGCGGTGGGCGTCCGTGTCGAACACCTTCAGAAACGGATCAATCTGTCCCAGTATGGTACGGAACAACATCCGGATCTTCCGGCGGCTGCATACAAGTTGACGGCAAAAGCGGAAAACGGGCGGGGAGTCTACACGTTCTGCATGTGTCCGGGAGGCTATGTAGTCAATGCGTCCTCTGAAGAGGGCCGTCTCTGTGTCAATGGAATGAGTTATCATGGAAGAGCCGGAAAAAATGCCAACAGCGCCGTGATCGTGACCGTGACACCGGAAGACTATGCAGCAGCTGGAAATCAGGGACCGCTTGCAGGAGTGGAATTTCAAAGGCATCTGGAAGAGCGGGCATATGAAGCAGGAAACGGGAAGATCCCGGTACAATGCTTCGGAGATTTTAAAAACGGACGAATTTCCGATTCCTTTGGAGAGGTACTTCCGCAGATGAAGGGGGCGTACTGCTTTGGCAATGTACGTGGAATCTTCCCGGAGGAGATCGCATCTTCCATTCAGGAAGGGATCGAAGTATTTGAACAGAAAATCCATGGATTTTCCAGAGATGATACGGTTCTTTCCGGCGTAGAGGCAAGGACGTCCTCGCCGGTTAGAATTACAAGAGATGAAACGATGCAGAGTGTGAATGTTCAGGGGCTGTATCCATGCGGAGAAGGCGCCGGATACGCAGGCGGAATTACTTCGGCTGCCATGGACGGCATGAAGACAGCGGAAGCAGTGGCGAAAAAGTATCAAGCATTTTGCGAGTGATTTTCCTGATATAAAAATAGTCAGGGCAGTCAATTGTGTTTCTGTACACGATTGACTGCCCCGGTTTTTGTTACCGATAGCGTTTGAGCAGATGATTGTAAATAATTCTACATATAACAAGTTGAAATATGAGATATGCACCTAAATATAACAATATTATGCCTGAATGAGTAATGATTTCCAACTGACCTAATATGGAAAATACAACGATTGAAAAACAGATAACGATAATGCCATATACATACGCATAATGCCCTGATTTATCTCTCAGCTTTATATTTAATTCGTCATGCAGTTCAATCGCTTCTTTCTCTGATTTTTCTTGATATCTCTTTTTGTTTTCCGGTTTATTCCAGTAGAAATATTTAAAAATTATCATAAGACCGGGACCGATTCCTACACCGGCAAAGCCACAAAGCAAACTATCCAATTTTGTATTTGTGAATATTGCAATTAAAAGAAGAATCACACCGGCAATGAGATATATAAAGCCGGTTATCAAATTACTCTTTTTCATTGTCTCCACTCCTTTCATGGATGAATATGTTCTCAATACTTTCGCCAAAAAAATCAGATATGACAAAGGCTAATTCCAAAGATGGATTATATTTGCCTGTTTCTATCGAACTAACCGTTTGTCGAGAAACTTTTATCGCTTTTGCAAAATCTTCTTGATTCATACCTAATTTTTTCCTTAACTCTTCGACTCGATTTTTCAAGCAGTGAATCCCTCCTTTTGACAAGGTACCTTTACAATTTGATTATACCTGCCTTGCGAGAAAATGTCAAGATTCCTTTACAAAAAACGGACCCCGAAGAGTCCGTTTTTACAGTATAATCAAATATGCCTGTTACGTAAGACGTGACACGCCTTCTTTTGCTTTTTCAAGATCCTCTTTTGTACAGCCTTCCGTATCATATCTGGCTTTTTCGTAGGCCTCGTGCAGCTGGTCTGCGCCAGGATTCTGAGAGAGGCTGGCAAGTGCTTCGATCTGAGACGGGGTCATGGATCTTGACGGCGTCTTTCCGGAACGAAGCCGGCGGCGTATGGACCGATAATACAGTTTCCGTATCCGCCCTTCCGTACTGCGGTCAAAAAAACGGAGTTTTTCTCCGGAGGAAGTCCGTTTCACTTTTTTTCGTTCCATTTTCGGAGAGACAAATTCCCTTTTGTCCAGTTCTGTCCCTTCGCGCCTGGATGTCAGCTTCCGGTAAATCGCAACAAGCAGCAGAACCAGAATTGCCGCGATGGAAACGACAGCGATAATCAAAAACAGATACTCGAGTATCCGGGCGAACCAGGAAACATTTTGGGAACGGGGCAGATTCTGGAAAAACGGCTCTGTTTCCTGAGTTATGATCTCTTCTTCCGGTGCAGACCCTTTACGAAGCAGCAGCTGAAGAATCCATCGGATGACAGCCACAAAAACTGTTTTAACCGCATCAATGACATTACGGTAAGGAAGATGAACAAAAAGGAACATGCATCCGCCTGTCAATATCAGAAATCCGGTTAACAGCAGAGTGTTAATCAGATAGATCTGTCGCTTCGGTACATGAGAAACATCTTTGTTCATTCTCATATAATCATATATTCCCTGCTGGTTTGTGTGAATCAGCACGGAGAAGATATCCACGACAAATACGGCATATGCACAGTCGGCAAAAAAGGGATCTTTTGTATAGTAGTTGACCAGACATAAAACCCCTGCTGCGGCCAGGAGAATCACATGAAAGACCGCAAGAGAGTGACGGCAGTAAAAC
This sequence comes from Drancourtella sp. An57, assembly GCF_002161525.1. NCBI lineage: Bacteria > Bacillati > Bacillota > Clostridia > Eubacteriales > Oscillospiraceae > Drancourtella > Drancourtella sp. An57. Next base: position 35,518 of record NZ_NFHY01000002.1, on the reverse strand, counting down.
TGATATAACTTATTCAATGCGTGACACCTCCCATTTCATGGAGACCGCATGAGGGCAGCGGTCCTGGAGAAATTCCATATCATTGTGAAGCGGAGCAATCCACTGGGAACCTTCGGACTGAAGGCAAAGCTGGTCAAAAGTCCGGAGAAGGCGGCTGTTCTGAGAATAGGAAATCAGAAGATAAAAATCCGCCCCGTGTGTAACAGACAGTTTTTCGGCAATCAAAGGCTCCAGCTCCGGCAGATCCTGCGAACGGTCGCTGAGTCTTGCAAGCCCTTCCTTGAGTGTGCGGATATGGTGTGTTCCGGCTCCGGCGGGAAGAACCAGCGTCTGCTTCGTCATTGCATCGATCCCGTTGGTGATCAGCTGTACCGGAATCCCTTCTGCCAGAAGAAGTTCCGCATAAGAGGCGGCCAGACGAATGGCGTTTTCGAACAGGCGCTCCGAGTGCCAGCTGGAATCGTCGGCAAGATTCAGAAAAATGGTAACCTGACGGCTGGCCGTGTAATCGTGTACATTCACCATCAGTTCTCCGGTCTTGGCAGATGCCTTCCAGTTTACCGCTTTCATGGGATCATACTGCTGGTACGGCCGGATGCCGCGGAATTCAAAAGGATCTTCAAACGCGGAATTCCGGGTGAGAATTGTTCCCATCATTTTGCGGAAAGGCGCTTTTAATTCCGCGAATGGAACCGGTTTCGGGTATACATACAGGGAAGTATCCACCGCTCTTGAAATCACGGATTTGTTCATGAGGAACAAATCAAAGGAAATCAGATCCAGATTCCAGACCTGATAGCATCCCCGTTTTGACGCTGTAAACGGCAGACTCCGTGAAATTTTCTCATAGGACATGACGGAGAAAATGTCGTTCCGATAATTATTGTCCGTCGTTGCAGTATTTTCCGCTTCCGAAAATTTCAGTTTCCGACTGACCGAAAATTTTACCTGAAGTGTGGTGAGAGGGAGCAACTTGCGGTTTGTGATTGTCTCCAGAAGACAGGAAGCGTCTCCTTCATTGACCGCATGATCCTGAAACCGGATCTGGCATTCCAGACCTCTCATCCAGTATTTTTTGTAATAGACTGCCTGCAGAATATAAAGTAAAAGGACTGCAAACAGAGTTGGCAGGATGATCATATTATTTCCCCCACTCTTCCGTTGGTAATTCGGTCTGATCCAGAATGCCCTCCAGGAACCGTTCTGCTGTCCGGTCCAGAATATGGCCTGACGGGAAGACAAGGCGGTGTGCGAGAACCGGAACAGTCAGTGTCTTGATATCTTCCGGAACGACGTAGGAACGGCCCTGCACCATGGCATAGGCGCGGACGGCACGGAGAAGAGCCAGAGTACCACGCGGACTTACTCCCGCCAGACAGTCGCCGGAAGTCCGGGTAGCATGGACAATGCGGGCAATATAATCAATCAGCATCGGATGAATACGGATATCCAGATAGTCTTTCTGAAGCTCGATGAGTTCTTCGGCCGTACAGACGGAGCCAAGTTCTGTCAGAGGACTGGACGTCAGGAAACGCTCCATAATAGCACATTCCTCCTGAACACTTGGAAGCCCCATGGAGAGCTGCATCAGGAAACGGTCCAGCTGTGCTTCCGGAAGAGGAAAAGTACCGGAAGTCTCGACCGGATTCTGGGTCGCAATAACAAAAAACGGGTGGTCAAGAGGATAAGTGACACCGTCCACGGTCACCTGGCGCTCTTCCATACATTCCAGAAGTGCGGACTGAGTTCTTGGTGTCGCACGGTTGATTTCGTCTGCCAGAAGAATGTTGCAGAATACAGGACCTTTCCGGAATGTAAATTCGCCCTCCTTCTGGTTATAGTAATTCAGTCCGGTTACATCAGATGGAAGAAGATCCGGTGTGAACTGAATTCTGCTGAATTCCGCGTCGATAGAACGGGCCAGAGACTTCGCCATGACCGTTTTCCCGGAACCAGGAACGTCTTCCAGAAGGATGTGACCTTCTGCGATAATGGCAGTAAGAATCAGGTCTGTCAGCTTTTCCTTTCCAACCAGGACTTTTCCGATGTTTTCCCGGATTGTATTGATTTTTTCGTTTCGGGTTTCTGTGTTCATGTCAATAACTCCTTTGTTCAGATTATAGCTAAGGATTATTATAACATGTAATGGAGGGAAAGGTACTGTTATGAATTGATTTTTTCTGTTTGCATTATATAAGATTTCGTTTTATGACTGTTATTTGCGGGAGAAGTTTTTAAACATGGAAAGGAGAATGTAAGGATTAAATTCAGTACTTTAGACCGAGCAGTTCACGCTAGAATAAAGCGGAGGCCTGTGGTATACTAACACTAAGGGAAGTGGAAATTAAAAACAAACGCAAATACCTGTTTCAAGACTATATTATATATAGCAGGAGGTTCAAAATGAGTGAACAGAAAAAAAGGATCGGTTTCACAGTGGCGTGTGTAAATGAATTTGCCAGGCACCATAATCTCAGTGTTCAAGAAGCATTCCGCTATCTTTTTCGTTTTAAAGGGATTGCTTTTATTAAAGAAAATTATGAGGTGGAGCATACTCTGGATTTCGAAACAATATTAGAAGATCTGGGAGTTTTTTGTCGAAGGAATGGAGGCCTCTTATGAAATTATATCATGGAAGCAATGTTGAAATAGACAGTATCAACCTGGCAATGTGCAGACCATATAAAGATTTCGGAAAGGGATTCTATTTGACCGATCTAAAAGAACAGGCAGAGAAAATGGCTATAAGAGTATCCAGAATTTATGGTGGCACACCTGTATAATAAGTATGATATTGTCATTGGTCCCGTCGCAGATGATAATATGGCATTATTATTTCGACAATATGAAAATGAAGTCATTGATTTTTCCACATTGATACGAGGGATGATTTATAAGAAAACATCTTCTCAATACTCTTTTCATACAGAAAAAAGCATCAGGCTTTTGCGAAAGGTGGATGATTAAGATGAATGAGCAAAGTCAGCTGATCGAATATATCATACAAGATATCGTCGATATGATTTCAACAGATCAGAATATCGAGTATGATGAGGCTATGAATAAATTTTACAATTCTGAGGTTTTTGAAAAACTCCAGGATCAAGAAACAGGGCTATATTTGGAAAGCTCAGAATATGTATACGATCTTTTTAAGGACGAGATGAATTTTGGTCATATTATTCAGGCAGAGATTTGAACTACCACAGGCCCCGTAAATACGTTGTCGATTCTTAAGGAAAATCTAAGAGTCAAAAACAGCTAAATTACTGGGAAAACCCTAAAAAGCGCGTAAACTTGCACTTTTTAAATTTTGTGAGACGGACAGTTCCTGCACTCGTGCAAAAGTCTGCTACTATATGCCGGACGGCGGCACCCGTTCCCGTTCTTATCCGCTGACAAGAGAACAGGTGGAGATGTTCGCATCAGTATATGAGACGGATGAATATAAGCAGATTGCCTATCCGGCAGTAAAGCTTGAGGATGCATCAGAAGACCGCTTTACATGGGAAGACAGCGTAAGAGGAACCGCCCTTCAGATCACGGGGATCAGAAAGAAGCTCTCCTTGACGCGTACCGGCAGGATGTCTCAGAACTTAAGATGGAACAGCTTGGAGAAGAGCTGCCGTGCGGATATACAAGGATCAGATCTTCCTCAGACGGAAGTATTACGAACATGTTTGTCTATCCGTTCTTTGAGCTGACATGTGATCTCCTCAGAGAATATGGCATTGATACAGAGAAAAGGCTTGCAGATTACAAGGTGGATTCCATAGAGGTGCTGGATAGTTATCCTGTATCCAGTGCCAACGGTCCGGTTTCCGGCGGCGTGTATACGCTGCATTACGAAAAGGAAGATGAGGTAGAAGTTTTCAGTCAGAATCTGATACCGGAGGAACTGGATATCCAGCCTCTCTTGTATCCGCTGGATCATTCTGCTGAGATTGAAGCTTTGGTAGTTGATGAGGAGACAAACTCGATCCTCCATGTAAGCTGCGCGCAGAAGAGGAGCGAGTGACCTGGAATGTACCTTTTGGAACTTCCGAGTGGAAAGATGAATTTCAGAATGGAAGAAGAACGGAAATTCCAGGAAGAGTCGTTTTTGATGATGAACAGCCATAACACCTTATAATTATAAGAATGGGGAATCCTGCATAAAAGAACAAAGGAGAAGAAGCCATCGCACAAAGCGGTGGCTTCTAGTCATCGAGGGGGTATATATTCAAAAAAGGATCGTATGTAATCATAAAGATTCCTCCGTAGATTCATAGTACAATCATTTGTCTCAATACAACATTGTCCGAAAACGAGCGGTACTGTGTAGAAAAGGTTAAATGCATAATACTTAGAGATGAATAGAAATGAATATGATGAAATAGAGTATTTTCTATTGCAATTATTACCTATAAGTAATATTATAAATAGATAAAGGAGGGAAATTGAATGTGGAGTTAGAAAAAATATGCGTAAAAGGAATTGAAAATACCTTTGCTATTTCAAGCGTAAAGAAGGAATTTAAAAAAGCAGTTGATGAACCTTGGAAAGATATTCCGCCATGGGAAAGATATCAAAAAAAGCTTATTCAAGATTTGGCAGTGCTGGAACAAGAAAAGGAACGGGCGATTGATCTGCCACAATTTGAAAAACTAACTGGTGTTGATAGATTATACAGTATCAGGCATCCCGAATCAAAGAAAAATGTAAGAATAATTTACATAATTGAAGAGGGAGCTGTAATACTATTAACAGCATTTTTGGAAAAAAACACGGGAGACTATCAAAGAGCGATTAAGACCGCTTTGCAAAGGATAAAATGGCTTGATAGCTAGAGAGAGAATAGAATCGGAGGATAGAATAATGGGAATTGCGGAAAAACTTGCAAATGCAAAAAAAACAAATTGGATTTCGGAAGGATTGTCAGAATCTGAAGTGAAAACGATTGTTGAGTTAGCAAAGATTTCTGCACAGATCGAGAGATGTAGACTTGAAATGGACATGACCCAAAAGGAATTTGCAGAATACATGGGCGTGACTCAAGGAATGGTTTCTAAATGGGAAGGCAGAGAGTATAATTTTACAGTGAAAGCATTAAATGATATTTGTCAAAAGCTTCATTTAGAATTATCTATTGCACTAGAAAAACCACTTGAGAAATCAGATTATTCGATTGTCAAATGGGATTCTGAGAGAGCGGAGAAGAAAAAAGTGAAAAGAGAATGGATACCATCATATTCTTTTGACAAGGAGGCGATTGCGTAATGAAATTTAACATAGTTGCGCCAGGTATAGAACTGGTTGGAGCAACAATCAAAAATCTTACTGTTAAGAATGATATAGTTGATATCGAAAAGGATGCAAAAAGAAGTTTTGGACTTACAATAAATGAACCATATTTTGAAACGGATGATAACGGTATCTTTTCTATAATGAATATTGATTTTGAAATTGAAGTTGAACAATCAGAAAAGCATAAATTCATAATGGAACTGTCACTGGAGGGAGCATTTCTTTCAGAGGGAAGCATTAGTGAAAAGAAATTTAAGCAACTTGTAGCAGTGAATGGAGCGGCGGCCATTATTGGGATTGCAAGAGGGAAAATAGAAACACTTACGGCTAATATTTTTAATAACGGAAAAATTGTAATCCCTTTTGTAAATGTAATTGATTATTATAAAAGTATGGAATAATGAGCACAGCTAGTTCAGAAAAAATGCTGATGAAGGTGTCGCAAAATCATCAGATTAGATGATCAAGCGGCATCTTCGCTTTGTTTAGGGAGTATCCCAAAGTTTGTGTAAACCTTCAAACTGATGTAAGATAGACTTATCAGTTTGGAGGTTTATTTTATGGAAGGGAAAAAGGATTACCCATAAAAAATACGTTGTCGATTCTTAAGGAAAATTTAATGCACAAAAAGTCTATACACTTTTTTTGAAGTGTGTTAGAATAAAAGCGGTTTGTAAAACACTAGAGTTTGGAGGGTTACAGATGAAAGGAGCAGGAAGCAAAAATGGATGGGGACTTTTCCTGATGCTTCTGGCAGGCATTGTGTTGGGCGGATTTATAGGGATGCTCGCACAGGATATTCCCGGACTTGGATGGCTTTCGTACGGTCAGACATTTGGCCTGCAGCAGCCGGTTGTACTGGAACTTGGGATTCTGGTTCTCACTTTGGGACTGAGTGTGAATATTTCTATCGCCAGCATTGTTGGCATGATTCTTTCTATCATTATTTATCGCTTCTTATAATCTACTGAATCGATCATCAGAGTTTACAAAAGAGTATGAATCAAAAAATGAAAGAGTTACTGAAAGAGGAACGTCCATATGAAAAATGTGGACGTTTTGGTGCAAAAAGCCTGACCGATATTGAGCTTCTGGCCGTACTTTTAAGAAGCGGTACGAAAGGAGGCAATGTGCTGGAGACAGCAAAAGCAGTGCTTTACCCGGACGGAAAAGAGGGCGGGCTTACGAGGCTTCCTTCCTACTCGAAAGAGGCATTGATGAAAATTCCGGGAATCGGGGAGGTTAAGGCGGTACAGATTCTCTGCCTCTGTGAGATTGCAAGAAGAATTGCGAAAGAGAAAGCAAAAGAGCCGCTCTGTTTTGACAGGCCGGAGACGATCGCTTCCTATTATATGGAAGATATGCGTCACCTCAAACAGGAAGAACTGAAACTGCTGATGTTAAATACAAAGTCAAAGCTTCTGGGTGAGACAAGAATTTCCAAGGGGACAGTCAATATGTCTGTGATTTCTCCCAGAGAGTTGTTTATAGAAGCATTACAGAAAGATGCGGTGATGATTATACTTTTGCATAATCATCCGAGCGGTGATCCGGAGCCGAGCAGGGAAGATATCCTTGTGACGAAAAAGATCGCGAAAGCGGGAGAACTGATCGGAATCACGCTGATCGACCACATCATTATCGGTGACCGGTCGTATGTGAGCCTTGCTGAAAAAGGGTGGATATAAATAATAGAAGGGACTGGGACGAAGATGGCTAGGAGTATTTATGGCCTGGATCTTGGTACGTATCAGTTAAAGATTTATGATAAAAAGGAAAACCGGATCCGGACCGTAAAAAATGCGGTAGCCGTCCGGAATGAGACAGAGATTTTTGCAACAGGCGACCGTGCCTATGAAATGTATGAAAAGGCGCCGGGGGAAATTACAATCGAGTTTCCGATGAAGGAAGGTGTGATTTCCAGAATCGGAGAGATGCAGTACCTGTTGGAAAGTGAATTGAAGACAGAGGAGGGATTCTTCTCCAGAGGGACAGAATATGTGATTGCGGTTCCGACAGATGTGACAGAGATGGAAAAGAAAGCGTTTTTTGATCTGCTGATCTATTCTTCGGCCAGGGCAAAAGAGGTCCGCATCGTGGAGCGGGGCGTCGCAGATGCGATTGGAGCCGGGATTGATATCAAACAGGAGACCGGAGCGGCCATCGTCAATATCGGAGGCGAGACAACGGATATTTCTGTTCTGTCCAGAGGCGGGATTGTCCTGAACCGTCTGTTAAAGACCGGAGGGGCTTCCATAGACAGAGCCATCATTACTCTCGTCAGGAGGCATCTGGATTTTGTGATTGGCAGGCTGACAGCAGAGGCTGTGCGGATTCAGAGCAGCGTGTTTGGAGAAGAACAGGGACACGCGGTAATGGCTGCAGGGAGAGACCTGGTTCGGTCAAGACCCGGAATCAAGGAGATCCCGGACTATATTGTCAGAACCGCTGTGAAAGAGTTCCTTAAGCCTTGCGGGGAAGCAGTGTCGCTGATGCTGGAACAGGCTCCGCCGGATGTGCTTGCGGCGATCAGAAAGCGGGGAATCTGTCTGACGGGAGGCATTGCCTGTACAAAAGGTCTGGACAGATATATGGAGGAAAAAACGGGGATTCCGTTTTATACGGTTAAAGAGCCCCATTTAAGCGCAATCCGGGGAGTGCGTGATATTCTATTGTCGGACGATCTGAAGGATCTGGCATATTCCATGAAAGACGAAAATTATAGGTGGATGAGATAAGATGAAGACAAGAAATCAAAAAGGTTTGGAAAGTAAATACTGGCTGTTGATCATCGTGGCTGCCTGCGTTGTGTGCATGGCGGCGACCTTTTTTGCAGATGTCAAAAGCGGCCCGCTCCGGGCGATCGCAGATTATACGGTGGTTCCGATGCAGAAAGGGATCAATGTGATCGGGACATGGGTCAACGATGTGGCGGATAATTTTGCCACACTGAAAAGTGTACAGAAAGAAAATGAAACACTGAAAGAACAGAATGAAAATCTGAAAGCGGAAAATAACCAGCTGCAGCAAAAAGCAGTGGAGCTGGAGCGGTTTTATGATTTATACAAGATGGATCAGAATACATCCGACTACCCGAAAGTAGGAGCGAGAGTGATCGCGAATGACGGAAGCAACTGGTTTACTTCCTTTACGATCGACAAAGGAAGCGAGGACGGAATCCGTGAAGATATGAATGTCCTGAGCGGAAACGGACTTGTCGGAATTGTGACAGAGGTAAATGCGCATTCTTCTACTGTGCGTTCGATTATCGATGAGGTCAATATATCGGCCATGGTCATGACAACCTTTGACCAGTGTATTGTCAGCGGAGATTTGAAGCTGATCAACAACGGTGTTGTACAGTTTGAGCAGCTGGCAAATAATGAAAATGAAGTTGCAGTTGGAGAACAGATTGTAACGTCCAATATCAGCAGTAAATATCTGCAGGGGCTTCTGATAGGATATGTCAGCGAGGTCAACGTGGATTCAAACAATCTGACCCGTTCCGGATATATCATCCCTGCGGTAGATTTCAAAAAGCTGCAGGAAGTTCTTGTCATTACGACGACAAAACAGGATCTGATCGACAATGGAAATCAGACGGAAAGCGATTCATCGGGTGAATAGAAAGGAGACAACTCATGCTGGCTGTAAAACGCAAAGTCATTGAGGCAGCTCTTGTGATCGTGTTTTTCCTCCTGGAGACAACGATATTCAGCTATCTTGAGCTTGCTTCGATCAAGCCGAATCTTCTGATCATTCTGACGGCAGCCTTTGGATTCATGCAGGGGAAGAAAGAGGGGATGTTCGTTGGAGTGCTGAGCGGATTTCTGCTTGATATCAGCTTCGGACAGTATATTGGATTTTATATTTTATTATACACAGTGATCGGATATGCCAATGGATTTTTCCAGAAGCTCTACTATGATGAAAATATCAAACTGCCGCTTCTTCTGATCGGGGGAAGTGAGCTGGTATATGGAATACTGGTCTACTTTTTCCAGTTCATGCTCCAGAGTGATTTCCATTTTCTTTACTATCTTGGGCATGTTATCATTCCGGAGATGCTCTATACAGTCATTATCACCTTGATTGTATATCAGCTTATTTTAAGAATTAACCGTAAACTTGTAGAAGAAGAAAAAAGGAGTGCAAGCAGGTTTGTTTAATATTTTGGAACGCATAAAGGAAACAGTCATCAAGCTTGTAAAGTCCAGAATGTTTATCGCGAGTATTGTCTTCTGCGTGATGTCCGCGATTCTGGTGCAGAGAGTGTTCTATCTTCAGATTGTAAGAGGCGAGAGCTATCTGAACGACTACAAACTCCAGATTCAGAAAACAAGAGAAGTACAGGGCACAAGAGGACGGATTCTCGACCGGAACGGAACAGTTCTGGCGGACAATGTTCTTGCCTATTCGGTAACGATCGAAGATAACGGGGATTACGATACGACTAAGCAGAAAAACAAGGAGCTGAACGCGACAGTCCGCAGAGTAATCGATATTATCGAGAAAAACGGGGACTCCATCATCAACAGCTTCGGTATTGTCCTCAATGACAGCGGTGAGTATGAGTTTTCTACGGAAGGCACGGCGCGTCTTCGGTTTATTGCCGACATTTTTGGGTATGCTACGATAGACAAGCTGTCCGAGAAACAGAAAAACTATACAGCGGCAGATATTATCCACTATCTGTGCACCGATGAGACGTACGGATACGGAATCAATGAGGACGATTACGAGAAATCGGATATTCTGAAGCTTGTCAATATCCGGTATGCGATCAGCCTGAACAAATACCGGAAATATATTGCAACGACAATTGCAACAAATGTCAGTGATACAACAGTGGCGGAAATAATGGAAAATCAGGAGGAGCTGACAGGAGTCAGCATCGAAGAGAGCTCCATCCGCCAGTATAACAACAGTAAATATTTTGCATCGATTATCGGCTATACCGGACAGATTTCCCAGGATGAGTACAATGCATTTTCCGAGGAAGAGCAGGAATCCTACTCTCTGACAGATATTGTCGGAAAGGCCGGGATTGAAAAAGCAATGGACAGCACCCTTCAGGGAGAAAAAGGAGAGACGAAAATCTACGTCAACAATGTCGGAAAGGTCATCGATTCCGAGAAGGTGACAGAGGCAAAGGCAGGAAATGATGTATACCTGTCAATTGACGCGGATCTTCAGATTGCCGCCTACAATATTCTCGAAGAGAAGCTTGCGGCGATTCTGCTTTCCAAGATGGTCAACCGTCTTGACTATGATACAAGCAATGTAACCGATGCAGACTCCATCGTCATTCCGGTGGGAGATGTTTATAATGCATTTTTCAAGAACGAGATCATTGATACAAGCCAGTTTACCCAAAGTGATGCGGGCACTGCAGAAAAAGAGGTTCTGGAGACCTATTCCAGGAGAGAGGAAGACGCGATCAGTTCCGTACTTTCCGAAATGCAGAATGCAAACGGGACGGCCTACCAGGATCTGTCTGACCGGATGAAAGCCTACATGGACTATGTGGTGGACACACTTTTGACAGATGATTCCGGAATCCTTGTTGAGGACAGAATTGACACAAGCGACGAGACCTATCTTGCATGGAAAGAAGAGGAGACCATCGGTGTCAATGAGTATCTGAACTATGCGATTTCACAGAACTGGATCGACACCTCAAAGCTGACCGATTATCTGGAAGGGGACGCAAGCTATTCAAGCGCTTCCGAAATTTACCAGGCGATCGTACAGTATGTAGGAGAGGTGCTTGGAGATGACGGCGATTTCGAAAAGATCATTTATGAGTATATGATCAAATCCGGGGATATTTCAGGAAACCAGGTCTGCTGTATCCTGTATGAGCAGAATATTCTGAAATATGATGAAACCCAGTACAACCGGCTGAGAAGCTCCGGTTCAACAGCAGCTTACAATTTTATCCGGAGCAAGATTGAAAGTCTGGAGATTACGCCCGGCGAACTGGGACTGGAGCCGTGTACCGGATCCATCGTGATTACGGATCCGAGCAACGGACAGGTGCTTGCCATGGTTTCCTATCCGGGTTATGACAACAATCGTCTGGCAAATACGATGGATTCCGACTATTATGCACAGCTGAACTCCATGACGTCGAGTCCGCTTTACAACAAAGCAACACAGGAACGGACGGCGCCTGGTTCCACATATAAACCGCTTGTTTCCATTGCAGGTCTGACCGAGGAAGTAATCAGCACAGGAACTACGATTTCCTGTACCGGAATTTTTGATAAGATTTCTCCGATCGCACGGTGCTGGATCTATCCGGGCTCTCATGGAAGCTTAAGTGTAGTAAGCGCAATTCAGCACTCCTGTAACGATTTCTTCTACGAAGTAGGCTACCGTCTTGGAACAACAGGCGGAGAATACAATGATGCATACGGAATTGAGCGTCTGCAGAAATATGCGGAGGAATTCGGCCTTGGAGACACAACCGGGCTGGAAATCACGGAGTCGCAGCCGCAGATTTCCGACAGTGACGTAGTACGTTCTTCTATTGGACAGGGAACCAACAACTATACAACATCAGGGCTTGCACGTTATATCAGCGCAGTTGCCAATGAGGGGACCGTCTATAATCTGTCATTATTTGATAAAACAACGGATGTCAACGGAAATCTTGTGAAAGATTATGAGCCAAGTGTCAGAAATGAGGTGGAAGGAATTGCGAATTCCACATGGACAGCAGTTCACAATGGAATGCGCAGAATGGTTACCAACACTTCCACATTCAATAGTCTCGGAGACTTTGAGCTGTACGGAAAGACAGGTACAGCACAGCAGAGTACGACACATCCGAACCACGGCCTGTTCGTTGGATTTACATCAGGACAGGACACCAACGTTGCGTTTGCGATCCGTATCGCAAATGGTTATAATTCTACGTATCCTTCTGAAATAGGGCGTGATATTATCCGCTACTATTACGGGCTGGATGAAGAAGATGAAATCGTGACGGGACACGCAGCATCCCTTGGAACGGTTGTTTCAGGAGACTGATGATGTACCGGAAATTACGAAAGAAAGAAGGCGGCATGGCAGGGGCGGATTTCTCCTGTCTGTTGTCTTTCCATCAAGTTTGGTCTTAGGAGGAAGGAACATGGGTGAAGTTATTGTTATTACATCAGGAAAAGGCGGTGTCGGGAAGACGACGACGACCGCGAATATAGGGGCCGGCCTTGCAAAGCTTGGGAAAAAAGTGCTGGTCATCGACACGGATCTGGGACTTAGGAATCTGGATGTTGTAATGGGGCTGGAAAACCGGATTGTCTACAATCTGGTTGACGTGATCGAAGGGAAATGCAGACTGAAGCAGGCTGCCATTCACGACAAAAGATATGAGGGGCTTTATCTGCTCCCGTCTGCCCAGACAAAGGATAAATCCGCCATCTCTCCGGAGCAGATGAAAAAGCTGACCGCGGATCTGAGAGAAGAGTATGATTATGTACTTCTGGACTGTCCGGCCGGGATTGAGCAGGGATTTGAAAATGCCGTGGCAGGAGCCGACCGTGCTGTTGTCGTAACGACGCCGGAAGTATCCGCGATCCGCGATGCCGACCGGATTATCGGTCTTCTGGAAGCAAAACAGATCCGGAATCTTGAACTGATTATCAACCGGATCCGGATTGACATGGTAAAGCGCGGAGACATGATGTCTGTGGAAGATGTGACAGAGATTCTTCCGATCCATCTTCTTGGAGCCATCCCGGATGATGAACAGGTCGTGATCGCGACAAATCAGGGTGAACCTGTTGCGGGTGATGATTCCCCGTCCGGGAAAGCCTATATGAATATCTGCCGAAGACTTACGGGGGAGGAAGTTCCTCTCATGGATATGGATGAGAAGGGAGGACTGTTCTCCCGGCTCACACATCTGTTCAAAAAGAATTAAGCAGGAGGCAGAAAATGGGATTATTTGAAGGAATGGAAAAAAAAGCGTCTGTCGGGATCGCAAAAGACCGCCTCAGAACGGTTCTCGTATCCGACAGAATGGATTGTAACCCAAATGTATGTGAACTGTTCCAGAAAGAACTGTTTCTGACGGTATCAAAATACATTGATACAACTCCGGAAACCTTTGATGTTTCAGTCACCCGTTCCCGGATTACCATTACACTGACAGGAGAAAAGCTTTGAAGATACTGAAATTTACGAAACCATACCGTTTAAAAGATTTTAAATTTTCGCTGCTGATTTCCGTGCTTGCCCTGACATGTCTGGGCATCATGGTAATCGGAAGTGCTAAGCAGTCTGTTCAGGGAAGACAGATCATCGGACTGGTCATCGGATTGATCGCACTGGCCGTTGTATCCATGATTGATTATGTATGGATTTTGAATCTGCAGTGGATCCTTTACGGTCTGACGATCGCGATGCTTCTGGCTGTACGTTTCTTCGGAAGAGACGTAAACGGCGCGACAAGATGGATTGACTTTGGATTTACGACGTTTCAGCCGTCCGAACTTGCAAAGATCCTGCTTGTTCTGTTCTTTGCGAAATATATTATGAATCATGAAGATGAGATTACAAAGCCGGTTACGATCATAAAGGCAGTACTTCTGATGGCGGCACCATGCTTTCTGATCTACAAGCAGCCGGACCTTTCAACGACGATTTCGATTGTTCTGGTATTCTGCGTTATGATGTATGTGGGAGGCCTGGGCTACAAATTTATCGGAATATTTCTTCTGATTACAGTTCCGACGGCAGTGATCCTTTTGAGCCTCATTGTCCACTCGGATATCGATATTCTGCAGGGGTATCAGGAGACACGTATTCTTGCGTGGCTGCAGCCCGAAAAATACAGCAGTGATGAGGCGTATCAGCAGAACAACTCTATTATGGCCATCGGTTCCGGCCGGCTGACCGGAAAGGGCCTGAACAATAATACGACAACATCCGTAAAGAACGGTAACTTTATTCTGGAGCCGCAGACCGACTTTATCTTTGCAATTGTAGGAGAAGAATTAGGTTTTGTGGGTTGCTGTATCGTGATTGGTCTGCTATTATTAATTGTAATACAATGTATGAGAATAGGGATGCGTGCACCGGATACAGGAGGCCGGATCATATGCTGCGGGGTAGCCGCGCAGATCGGGATACAGAGCTTCATTAATATCAGTGTGGCGACAGGGCTCTTCCCGAATACCGGTATTCCGCTGCCGTTTGTCAGCTACGGAATGTCATCCCTTGTCAGCATGTTTATCGGTATAGGTCTGGTATTAAATGTTGGATTACAGCAGAAAAAATATAAATAAGGAGTGAGGAACATGAATATTGGGCTCATTGCACACGACTCAAAAAAGACACTGATGCAGAATTTCTGTATTGCTTATAGAGGGATTCTAAGCAGAAATGAACTGTATGCAACCGGAACGACAGGACGTCTGATCGAGGAAGTTACAAATCTGAATGTACACAAATATCTGGCAGGACCTCTTGGCGGGAAGCAGCAGCTGGGATCCCAGATCGCGCAGAACGGGATCGACGCCCTGATTTTCCTGCGGGATCCGTCGAATCCGAAGCCGCATGAGCCGGATGTCAATGATGTGATCCGTCTGTGCGACACATACAACATTCCGGTCGCGACCAATCTTGCAACGGCGGAACTGATTATTCTGGCCATCGACAGAGGAGATCTCGACTGGAGAGAAATGTATAAGTAGTATAACACAGCAGTATAAATGCTATGAAGGGGTTCATGTATGAGTAGTTACAGGGAAGAGGAAGCACAAAAAAGAAGAGAACGGATTGAGAAAAACAGACAGAAACGCAGCCGCAGACACGGGGATAAGAAGAATCAGAAAAAGAACCATAGGAGACAGATCGCAGCAGGGATCTGTCTGGTTCTGATTGCGGCGGCAGGCGGCGGAGTGTATGCGGTCTCCATGCAGCATGCGCAGAAGAATGCGGAGATGATATCCTACGAAAAAGCGAACTACAGCGGTTCGGTATTTTCCGCAGACGGGCTTGCGGCAACCAGTCTGTGTGTGGCTTCCGAAAATACGGATGAAATTCAGTACAGCGGCACAACAGACGTACATGCTGCCGGACTGTTTGACTTAAACGGAGCAAATGTGCTCTATTCCAATCAGATCCACGACCGGCTGTATCCGGCCAGCACGACGAAGATTCTCACAGCACTTCTTGCGCTGGAAAAAGGGAATCTTTCTGATGTCGTGACAGTCGGAGAGAATGCGGCAGCATCCAGTTTTCCTGCAGATGCGTCTTTGTGCGGACTTCAGGAAGGAGACCAGTTGACGCTGGAAGATCTGCTTTACGGCCTGCTGCTTTCTTCAGGAAACGATGCTGCGACAGCGATCGCAGAACATATTTCCGGGTCGGAAGAAGCTTTTGTGGAAGAAATGAACGCCCGCGCGAAGGAGCTGATGGCGGTTAACACGCATTTCACCAATCCGCACGGACTGCATGATGATAATCATTATACAACAGCATACGATCTGTATCTGATTTTCAATACCTGTATTCAAAATGAGGAATTCATGAAAGTCATCGAGGCGGAAAGCTATACTGCTTCCATCAAAGAAGCGGACGGAAGTGTCCGCACAGAAGAGTGGAAGCCGACCAACTATTATGCGAGAGGCATTGTAAATGCTCCGGACGGAGTTACTGTAGTGGGCGGCAAGACCGGCACGACCGGAGAAGCAGGATACTGCCTGATCCTTCTGGACCGGAATTCGGCAGATCATCCATACATCTCCATCGTGATGGGTGCCGGATCGAGAGATATCCTTTATCAGAATATGAATGCGCTTCTGGAAGGCACGCAGAATTAATCTTCGGAAAAGCCACGTATCCGTCCAAACAGGCTGATCAGATATAGGCCGCAGAGACCTACCAGCGCATAGATGATACGGGACAGCATGGACAGGTTTCCGAAGAGCCAGGCGACCAGATCAAAGCGGAATACGCCGATCAGCAGCCAGTTCAGGGCGCCTACGATTACCAGTGTCAGTGCAATGTTATCAAACCATTTCATATATGATAATCCTCCTTTATGAATTCTTTCCTTATTATTACCGGAAAACAGAAGAATATACAGGAGAAGAAAAGGACAGTGACGATGGAAGAGCAGTTATACAGATCATACAGTCAGTATCTGAAAGACAAGTATCACGCAAAAGTATATAAACTTCCGGTCAATCTTCCCGGGACATGCCCGAACAGAGAGGGCGGCAGCGGTTGCACGTTCTGTTCGGAAAAAGGCACCGGGTTTGAGGCCATGGAAGGGGCTGTGCCGGTTGCTGTGCAGCTCGAAAAGACAAAAGAATATATTCAAAGACGATATCACGCAGAGAAGTTTATTGCATATTTTCAGAATTATACAAATACATACTTTCCGTTTGAGACGTTCTGCTCCTATATCAGGGAAGCGGAAAAGGTGAAAGATATCGTTGAAGTATCGATTTCCACCAGGCCGGACTGTATCAGCAGCCGTTACCTGGCTTTTTTGCATGAGTGGATGCAGGAGACGGGAATTGCGGTCACGATCGAACTGGGACTTCAGACAGTCAACTACCATTCCCTTGCAAAAGTCAGACGGGGACACGGCCTTGCGGAATATATCGATGCGGTACAGCGGATCAGACAGTATCCGTTTGATATCTGTACCCATGTGATTTTAAATCTTCCGTGGGATACCGGGGAGGATGCGGCGGAAACAGCGAAAATTCTGTCGGTGCTTGGTAATGATATCGTCAAGATTCATTCTCTCTATCTGGCAAAAGGGACAGAGCTTGCAGGGCAGTATGAAAACGGGGAGTTTCAGATCTGCACCCTGGAAGAGTATCTGGAGCGCCTGATTCTGTTTATCCGGCTGCTGGATCCGGATATGGTGATCGAACGGTTTTTCAGCAGAATTCCGGAGAAGGATGCCGTGTTCTGCAACTGGAATACAAGCTGGTGGAAGCTGAAAGACATGCTGCTGGATGAGATGAAGAAGCGGAATGTACGGCAGGGGGATCTCTATTGTTACCGGAATGGACCAAGGCTTAAGAAATGGAATTAGGAGGAAGATGATTTGGCAGTCAGAAAGAAAACTACGGATATCAGGTCATACCGCAGAAAATGGAATATCAATATCGGAGTCATTCTGTTTGCCGTTATCCTGATCTATGTGATTGTAGAGTTGGTGGTTTCGGTTACCAACCGGCCGACGACATACTATGAAGTAGGGCAGGGATCGATTATTAAGAATGTATCCTATACCGGATTTGCAGTCCGGACAGAGCAAACCGTGGAGGCGTCGAAAAGCGGCTATCTGAATTTCTATCAGCCCGAGGAATCCAAGATTTCAGCAGGTCAGAGTGTCTGTGCTGTTTCCGATAAGAAACTGGATTTAAGCAACAGGGAGGAAGAGACAGGAGAAACACAGCTTACAGAGGATGAGCAGAGACAGCTTCTGTCTTCGGTCCGCACATTTGCGAACAACTACAGGGAGGCATCTTTTTCCGAGACGTACTCCTTGAAAAGTACGATACAGAATCTGCTTGACCGGAAAACAGACCAGACCAGAACTTCCAGAATGACGGCGGCTCTTGAAGAGCAGGAAGAAGGAAGCTATCAGAACTGTACAAGTGAGAGGGATGGAATTCTTGTCTATGAGGTAGACGGTTATGAGAGCATGACAACCGACCAGGTCACAGACAAGAATTTTGATAAAAGCAGCTATACCAGGACGGAGGTGCATGAGAACCGGAAAGTCAGTGAAGGAGACAGCATGTACAAGATTGTGACAGGAGAAGAATGGTATCTGGTTGTAAGAATGGATGCGGATACGGCAGAGTCTCTGCTGGACCGCAGCAGTGTCAACATCCGTTTTCTAAAAGATGATGAAGAAATGATTGCGGGCCTTCAGATGGAAAAAAAGGACAAGGACACCTATTACGCATACCTGACACTGGACAGTTCGATGATCCGCTACGCATCCGACCGTTATCTGGACATTGAGATTCTCATTGAAAACGCACAGGGACTCAAAATTCCAAAATCCGCGGTTGTGGAAAAGGACTGCTATGAGGTTCCGACAGAATATATTGTGAGCAACGGCGAGACAGATGAGCAGGGCGTGCTTGTCTATAATGACGGGGAAACAAGTTTCCGGGCGGCGGATGTCTACTATACAGATACAGAAAAAAATATGGCATGCATCGAAGCGGAAAATCTGCCAAAGGGCACAGTGATCCAGATGCAGGATTCCAATAATACAAGAACGCTGTCTGAGACAGTCAGCCAGGCAGGGGTCTATGAAGCCGGAAGCGGTTATGCTGTCTTTACCTCCATTGATATCGCGGCTGAAAATGAGGACTACTATATTACCGGAAACGGAAGCAGCAATCAGCTGTCCAACTATGACAGAATTGTCCTGAACGCGGAATCGGTACAGGATGATGAGATTCTTGTATAGCAAAAGCAGAAAGGAAGTAGAAGAGATGGAAACATGTTATGAGCCTGGAGTTGTTACAGAAAATCTCGGGATTGTAGAGGAAAAAATACAAAATGCCTGCAAAAGAAGCGGACGTAAAAGAGAAGATGTTACACTGATCGCGGTCAGCAAAACGAAACCGGCTGCCATGATCCGGGAGGCATACGATGCGGGAATCCGTGTGTTCGGGGAAAACAAAGTACAGGAACTGACGGAAAAATACGAAGAACTTCCGTCCGATATCCGGTGGCACATGATCGGACATCTGCAGAGAAATAAAGTCAAATATATCGTTGACAAAGCCGAGTTGATTCATTCGGTGGATTCCCTCAGACTGCTGGAGACCATTGACCGGGAAGCGGCGAAAAAGCAGGTCACAGCGAAGGTCCTTCTGGAGGTCAATATGGCAAAAGAGGACACAAAATTCGGTCTCATGCCGGAAGATGTCATGGGGTTTATCGATAAAGTTCCGGAGTTCAAAAATGTTACTGTAGAGGGCCTGATGACGATTGCGCCGAATACAGATGACCCGGAGAAAAATCGACAATTTTTTTCTGCGCTTCGGAAATTATCTGTTGACATTGCAGACAAAAACATTGATAATATCCATATGGGCGTACTTTCTATGGGTATGACCAATGATTATGAAGTAGCGATTGAAGAAGGTGCCACAATGGTCCGTGTCGGTACAGGAATCTTTGGTAAAAGAAATTATGCTTTAGATAAGAACACAAGATGATAGGAGTGTAAAAAATGGGTGTATTAGACAAGTTTTTGAATATCATGAAATTAAGTGATGACGACGACGATTATGAGAACGATGATTTCTTTGATGAAGATGACTTAGAGGACTACGAAGAGAAACCGAAAAGAAAACTGTTTGGAAGAGATAAGACGAATGAAGAGACAGAAAATTTCTCTGCAGAAGAAGAGGAAGACTACGAATCCAGACAGACATCTTCTCAGAACAGCAAAGTGACACCTATGAGACGTTCAGGCCGCAGACCGCAGGCTACAGGCATGGAAGTATGTGTGATCAAGCCGAGCTCTGTGGATGACGCAAGAGAGATTACAGAGACACTTTTGAGCGGACGTACTGTAATTCTGAATCTGGAAGGCCTTGATCTTGAGATTGCGCAGCGTATCATTGATTTTACATCAGGCGCGACATTTGCCATTGACGGAAACCTTCAGAAGATTTCCAGTTTCATCTTCCTGCTGACTCCTACAAACGTAGGTATTTCCGGAGATCTTCAGGATCTTCTGAACACATCTTTTGATGTGTCTTCTATCAGCAAAAGATACTAAGAAACCGGTTTCAGAGAATGGAAAGAGAAGAATTAATATTTCAGAAAAGACTGATTGACCTATCCCGCACTGCCTACCAGCGCGGGATTGTGATGTTCAGTGACTTTCTGAATCTGAATGAACTGAATATTCTGCATACGCTGTCAAAGGAGGAGCTGTACTCCGGATACGAGACTTTTGGCGGCTATGCGGCAGCGGAGCGTCAGATGGTTGCTTTTCTACCTGATGCTCTTTGTTATGAGTTTTTTTATCCGTTTTCCATCCTTCGTATCCGCCCGCTGAATCCGAAGTTTTCGGAGGAACTGTCTCACCGGGACTATCTTGGAGCAATTCTGAATCTTGGAATTGAAAGATGCAAGATCGGTGACATTCTCGTGGAAGACCGGGAGGCGGTTGTATTTGTATCGGAAAACATGGCGGACTTTCTTGCGGAAAATCTGACCAGAATCCGTCACACATCTGTAATGGCACAGATTGAGGCACAGCAGGAGTTTCAGTACGAGCCGTCCTTTGAAGAAATACGGGGGACAGTTGCGTCTGTAAGACTGGACAGTCTTCTGGCACTTGCATTTTCTTCCTCGAGAAGCAGACTTTCCGGACTGATTGAAGGGAAAAAGGTGTTTGTAAACGGCAGGCTGATTGTGAGCAACGGGTACCGCCTGAAGGAAGGAGACATTATCTCGGTGCGGGGAATGGGGAAATTCCGTTACGAGGGCGTGCTTTCCGAGACGCGGAAGGGAAGATCCTATGTTGAAGTCCGAAAATATACTTGATTGATGATCACAGGAGAGAGATATGAATAAGAAAAATGGACTGAAAAATTATGTCATGGCAGTGATTCTTGTCATCGTGGCGGTACTGATTGACCAGTATACCAAATATCTGGCAGTCACGCATCTGAAGGACGGTCCTGCCTTTGTCCTGATTGACAACGTGTTTGAACTGAACTATCTGGAAAACAGAGGTGCCGCGTTTGGTCTTCTGCAGAACCGGCAGATCTTTTTCGTGTGCGTTGCCATTCTGATTTTTGCTTTTATTCTTTACTGTTACGTGCGGATTCCGAAGACCGGCCGGTATCTGCCGCTGAGACTTTGCGGAATTTTCATTGTGGCAGGCGCGGCCGGGAATCTGATTGACCGGATTCGTCTTGGATATGTGGTAGATTTCTTCTATTTCCGTCTGATTGACTTTCCGGTATTTAACGTGGCAGATATTTATGTGACGGTATCATTTGCGGTACTGCTTATCCTGATCTTTTTCCGGTACAAGGAGGAGGAGCTGGAGTTTCTTGGAAGAAAGAAAGGAACAGGCACAGATGGAAAATAAAGTGTTGCAGGCGGAGGAATTTGTCGGAGAACGGATCGACAAATTCCTTTCGTGCAGATTGGAGGAAGTATCACGCTCTTATATTCAGAAGCTGATCAAAGAGGGCCATGTGAGTGTAAACGGAAAGCCTGTAAAGGCAAACTATAAACTGGGGGCAGGCGATGAAATCTCGGTGGAGATCCCGGAAGCGAAGGAGCCGGATATCCTTCCGGAAGACATCCCGCTTGATATTCTTTATGAGGATCAGGATATTCTGGTCGTCAACAAACCGAAAGGGATGGTTGTCCACCCGGCGGCGGGGCATTACAGCGGGACGCTTGTCAATGCACTGATGTATCATTGCAAAGACAGCCTTTCGGGGATCAATGGCGTGATGCGTCCGGGAATTGTACACCGGATCGATATGGATACGACAGGCTCCCTTCTGGTATGCAAAAATGATGAGGCCCACCGGATTCTTGCGGAGCAGCTGAAAGAGCATACGATCCGCAGGGAATACCATGCGATTGTATACGGGAATATCAAAGAAGACACCGGAACCGTGGACGCGCCGATCGGGCGTCACCCGACAGACCGGAAAAAGATGAGCATCAACCATAAAAATGGAAAACAGGCTGTGACCCATTATGAGGTGTTGGAGCGTTTTGGAAATTTCACCTACATCCGCTGCCGTCTCGAGACGGGGCGTACCCACCAGATTCGTGTCCATATGGCATCGCTTCATCATCCGCTTCTCGGGGATGAAGTGTACGGACCGTCCTCCAGACCTCCTTTTCCAGGGCTGAAAGGGCAGGTGCTGCATGCGAAGATTCTGGGAATTTATCATCCGGCAACGGGAGAATACATGGAATTCGATGCCCCTCTTCCGCAATATTTTGTTGATTTATTGCAAAAACTAAGAAGAAAAAGTTAAATTTTTGGTAAAGTTATATACATTTTGCTCAATTTGATATATAATAGTCCTATCGATAGCTTGACAGCTGACTGGTTAAAGGAGCGTGATGTATATGTCAAAAACAAATACAATTATTACAATCGGGAGAGAGTTTGGCAGCGGTGGACACGAGATCGGCGAGCGTCTTTCCGAGAAGCTGGAGATCCCATTTTATGATAAAGAAATGCTGGATCGTGCATCCAAAGACAGTGGAATTGCAGAGGAACTTTTAAAGGCACACGATGAGAAGCCGACAAGCAGTTTTCTCTATTCTCTGGTAATGGATACCTATTCACTCGGATATAAATCAGGGAGCTACTCTGACATGCCGATCAACCATAAGATCTTCCTCGCACAGTTTGACGCGATTAAAAAGCTTGCCGAAGAAGGACCTTGCATTTTGATCGGAAGATGCGCGGACTATGCGCTGGAGGATTACCGGAATGTCCTGTCTGTCTTTATCCATGCGGACACAGCAAAGCGGGCCAAACGAATCAGCCGGATGTATGACATGACAGAGGCGAAAGCGAAGGAAATGATTATCAAGACGGACAAAAAGCGCGGCAGCTACTATAACTATTACACTAACAAGAAATGGTCGGCGGTTCAGAGCTATGATGTCTGCCTTGACAGCGGAAAGCTTGGCATCGACGGATGTGTTGATGCGATCATAGAGATCGTAAAAATCAAAGAAGCAACGAAAAAAGCAGTTCTTTAAGAACTGCTTTTTACTTCCTCTCTTGTCAGCCGTACCGGCCAGCCTTCAATATTTCCATTTATAATTGCGGTAAACATGCGCTGCTTTGCACCCGGATGGTCAAGCTCCAGCTGGTGAATCAGATCTTTGGCATACTGCCGTTTTGTCAGCCCGTCCACCGGACAGCGGCTCTTTTCGACAGGAAGCTCATATTTTCTCTGAAATCCGATGACATCCGCTTCATTGACATACATCATTGGACGGATAACAGTCAGATCCATACGGTCCAGATAGGATTTCGGAGAGAAAGAGTGGAACCGTCCCTCAAAAATCAGAGAAAGAATCATCGTCTCGACAATATCATCCTTATGATGGGCATAGGCAACCTTGTTGCAGCCCAGTTTCTTCACTGCTTCATTGAGCGCGCCTTTGCGCATCTTGGCGCAGAGCGAACATGGATTGCTTTCCTTGCGTTCCTCAAACAGAATCCTTGCAATATCCGTTTTTACTACATGGTATGGCACATCCAGCTCTTGGCAGAGTGCCTCAATCTTCTCTGTATGAAACTTCTCATAGCCAAGGTCCACCGTGATGGCAATCAGGTCAAACGGCCTCGGATAAAAACGCCGCAGACCGGCGAGCGCGTAGAGAAGTGTCAGACTGTCCTTGCCTCCGGAAATTCCGACGGCAATCTTGTCTCCTGCTTCGATCATCTGGTATTCGTCCACAGCTTTCCGTGTAAAGCTGAGCAGCTGCTGTAATTTCATGTCTCATCCTCATTTCCAAATTTCATCATACTGTATCAATATATCTTATTTATTGCGGAAATACAAGGTATTTCTTGCAGAACAGACAAAAAAACGGTAAGATAGATAGGAGAAAAAAAGGAGTGAAAAAGATGAAATTTGTAATTCAAAGAGTTCTTGAGAGCTCGGTAACCGTTGATGGAGAAACCATCGGAAGTATTGGAAAGGGATTTATGGTCCTGATCGGTGTCGGAAAGGAAGACACAAAAGAGACCGCGGACAAGATGGTAAAAAAGCTGACCGGAATGCGGATCTTTGAAGATGAAAATGGCAAGACGAACCTGTCCCTGGCGGATGTGGGAGGAAGTCTGCTTTTGATTTCCCAGTTCACCCTGTATGCCAACTGCAAGAAAGGAAACCGGCCAAGCTTTATCGAGTCCGGCGATCCAAAAGCGGCAGAGGAGCTGTACGAATATATCATTGAGTCCTGCAAGGCTCAGGTACCGGTCGTAGAAAGAGGGAGATTCGGTGCAGATATGAAAGTCTCCCTCATCAATGACGGACCGTTTACGATCGTTCTGGATTCCAGAGAACTGTAAAAGACCTGAAGGCATAAGCTGGTCTTATGCCAGGTGAAAGAGCTTCTTACACGTCTCGTACCGCTCCTGGAACGCTTCATAAAAGCCTTCTTCCGGGTACGGGGTCAGGTAGAAGTTCTGGAGCACATACATGGATACCTGTTTCTGATAGGATTCATCTCCTGCCCGCTCGATATGGGTCTGCAGATCCATCAGAAGGTAGTGCCAGCTGCACACATAGTCTTCATAGCGAGGCAGATCCGGGATGTCAAGCCACTTTTTTATCCGGATTTTGGAACGGTGGTTCTTTTCACACTCTTTCGTCTGAAGAAAGTAGGAAAAAGAACCATCCTCATACAGTCTTCCAAGAGGAAAGAGCCGGCAGAAGCCGGGACGGAATGCGTGAATCCGGCATCGGCCCTCCCCGGACAGAAACGGGCAGCAGTCCCGTTTTCCGGTCATCTTCAGATGCGGGAGAATGATGCCGTCCACAACGGAAAGATCAACAGCGCGAAGGAGAAGCTCCTCCGGCTTCAGGCCGGTACCACGGTACAGCTGGTCCATGTCATAAGGGTCAAGGATGATGGAATCTCCCATTCCCTGACAGCAGTCCGAGCATCCGCGGCATCCGCCGCAGTCGGCACGTACCAGATCATTGGAAGTATAGAGGTTTCCGTCAGAGATTTCATTTAGATCAATATTTCGCAGCATAAAATGCCTCCTTGTTGCCTGTCATTGTATTATCACTATTTTAAACAAAGAAGAGGGGGCCTGTCAAACCAGAACGGAGGGAATATGAAGCATTTTTCAAAAAAAGAACTGTTATCGATACCGAACTGCATGGGATATTTTAGGATTCTTCTGATCCCGGTATTTTGTATTGTATACTTACGTGCGGATTCCATTCAGGAGGAATATCAGGCGGCGGCGATTCTCCTGATCTCCACCATCACCGATTTCCTGGACGGGAAAGTTGCAAGACATTTCAATATGATTACCGAATTCGGGAAATTTCTGGATCCTGTGGCGGACAAACTGACCCATGCGGCAGTGGCTGTCTGTCTCGCATTCCGTTACCCCCTGATGCGTTACCTGATCCTTCTGATGATCATAAAGGAGGGATTTATGGCTGTGATGGGAGCATGGAATCTGAAACACGGGCAGAAGCTAAACGGGGCAAAATGGTTTGGAAAAGTATGTACTGCCACCTTGTTTCTACTGCTTCTGGCGCTGGTGGTATTTCCCTGGATCCCCAGACAGACAGCAGATTTCTTTATTCTCGCTGAAATGGTGATCATGTTTCTGACACTTATTCTCTACATACCGGAATTTCAAAAAATGCATAAGGAATGGTAAGCAAGGCGGCCTCTAAAGAGAGAGGTCGCCTTTTGCGCGCGCTCTTCTGGAGCGGATGGAACGGATCACCGGAACCATGAAGATGGCAACAATTCCTCCGGCAAATCCATTATTATACAAATTCATACTATCATAAAGAATTCCAACATTTAATGCTACAGAAGACTGAAGAAATCCGGCGAGGAGACCGGCTACAATCCCGAATTCCCCGGCGATCGGGGCAAGAGTCGTAGAAAACAGAAGAGCAAGCATCGGTGACGGATCGTTGATATTCCACTCTTTTGTTACGCTGGCCAAAATAACGCCGATCATGATCGGGGCAATATTAAAGAGGTGCTTCCCGGTGGCGGAAAATCCGACGATCGTGAAAATACCGCCGATGGTCGGACCATTGAGATCTCCGCCCAAAATCAGCACAAGAAACATGGCGAAAAATCCGTTGATTCCCATATTGAGAAGAACAGGCGCTTTCCCTTCCTGTTTCAGATAATCAGTTCCTGAGATTCCGCTGCATTTAAGGATTTTTTTATAGGAAGCAAACAGCTGCTTTCGGTCCAGAAGAAAGGCAGATAAAATCATGATCAGGAACAGTGCCCCCAAAATGATGGAAAACTCCAGATTACTTCCTGTATGCCAGATCAGCCGGGATTCTGCTTCAATTCCAAAGGATTTGAATAAAGAGATGATGACTGTCGCAATGATACCGGAAGAAAAACCGACGTTATACAAAGAGTAACCTTGATGAGCATAGTGAACATGGGTAGACAATGGAGGCAGAACAAAACCAATGCTGATACCGATAGCAAAGCTTAAAAAGACCCGGACGGGCAATGATAATCCTTCGAACTGCATTACCTGAGTAATGATCGGTGAAAGACTGGTTCCATATAGCCCTACATACAGGTAATTCCGGATCGAAGTTTTGTGATAGTGGGCATACAGGTAGACGCCCAGAAGAATTGTCCAGATGTTGACAACATTTTTTCCAAACAAAGAAAAGCCAAAGATCAGGCAGCAGGAGGTGATGGTATGACCGTCGATTTCCATATGCAGAAGATAAAGAACCAGTAGTAAAAGCAGCGTAATGAGACCGGCATTCAGAAAAGCGGCTCCGATTCCGCCGATTACGAAATAATCTGTAATCAGAAAATCAGGCTCGCGGATAATCGAATAAAGACCGGAGAGAATCTGCGAAGGTGGCTGCATAAATAGTCCCACAATGATAAAATAGGCGGGAAAAACTGCCAGCAGAAGATAACTCTGGCGGCGGGAAAGCGTTTTTTTCATGTAGAGCATCCTTTCTTAGATGTAATTATTAACTTTATTATATCGAAAATCAGCCATATGGTAAAGAAAAATAAAAAA
Source organism: Drancourtella sp. An57 (assembly GCF_002161525.1). Lineage (NCBI taxonomy): Bacteria > Bacillati > Bacillota > Clostridia > Eubacteriales > Oscillospiraceae > Drancourtella > Drancourtella sp. An57. The sequence continues at coordinate 8,439 of NZ_NFHY01000002.1, read as the reverse complement.
AATGCAAAAAGACTGAACCAAAACAGAGATAGATTCAGTCTTTTTTTATATACAGCAAAATTTACAAAGGCAGGATTAGTGGAAGGCAGAGCTGAAGATACTAAAGAGAAAACACAAAAGGAAGGAATACTTATGGAAGGGAAACGTATTACACAAAAGTCATTGAAAGAGTATGAAATCTTCCTGATCCAGGAAGAAAAAAGCCGGGCTACGATTGAGAAGTATATGAGAGAGCTTCAGATTTTATCCGCTTTTCTTGGCGGCGCAAAAGTCTCAAAACAGAAAATCCTCGAATACCGGGAGAGGCTGATTCGATCCTACCAGCCAAAGACCGTAAACGCAAAGCTCTCTGCGGTCAATTCCTATCTGGAATTTACAGGCTGTCAAACCTGCACGGTAAAGCTCCTGAAGATTCAGAGACAGGCATTTATCGATGAAGAGAGAGAACTCTCCGAGCAGGAGTACAGACGTCTGCTGATGGCAGCAAGGAACCGCCCGAATCTTCGGCTTTACTATGTGATTCTGACGATCTGCGGCACCGGGATCCGGGTCGGAGAACTGAAATTCATCACGGTAGAGGCGCTGAAATGCGGCAGGGTACAGATTCACCTGAAAGGGAAGGATCGAACCATTTTGCTGCCAAAGAAGCTAAAAAAGAAACTGCGGACCTACGTAAACAATCAGGGCATTCAGAGTGGACCGATCTTTCAGACAAGAACCGGCAAACCACTGGACCGGAGCAATATCTGCCATGAAATGAAAGCCATCTGTGAAGAGGCCGGCGTAGACAAAACGAAGGTCTTTCCACACAACCTGAGGCATCTGTTCGCCCGCTGCTTTTACGCGGTAGAAAAAAATCTCGCTCTCCTTGCAGACATCCTCGGACACTCCTCCATTGAGACAACCAGGATTTATGTGGCGGAAGGAATCCGTAAACAGGAACGCATTATCAAAAAAATGAGATTAATCGTATAAAAAATACCACAGAATGGTTATTCCGTGGTAAAAAAATACATAACAAAACATTTTTTCTCTAGCATGTTTCATTTTAATATTGTAGGGAAGAGAAGTCAATAGTTTTTTTGCATGCAAAGAAGCCCGTTTGCTTTTTCCAGGAAAGCGGGCGTAGGCATGTTGCGCTATTTTTTTGAAAAAGGAGGGCAGATCGACATTCCGGGGCTGTGACAAAATGGCACAGTCCCTTATTTTTTGCCGTTTTTCATGGCAGTTACCACGGAATAACCATTCTGTGGTAACGGATGCACAGAAATGAAAAGCAGGCGGGATGGCGAGATGGAGAAAAGAAGCAGAAATCTGGTGTTTAAACCGGAAAAAGTAAGGCTTGGCCAGAAAGAATTGCTGGTCTGGGAAAGAGACCCGGAGAAGGGACTGATCTGCCGGACGATTCCCTATAACACCATGGTCCTTGTCTATCCGGAAGTCCATGACGAGAAAACCGGAGAGATCATCACGCCGGAAATCCAGGATATCACAAAGGATATGAAGGGCAGCCTGATCATCTGGGATCTGGAACGGAAGATGTTCCGAATCGACCTGTCTGATCAGAAGGAAAGTGCAGGGACCGTATTTATCCGGCTTGCCAGACACATTCCTTTCGCATTCCTGGGTTATACCCCGTGGATACAGATTCAGAATGATCAGGATTTCAGACAGATGCTGAAGATGATTGCCCTTAATAAGGAACTGAATTCATAATTCATAAAATCTGCGCAATGTTTTCTATAGCATGTATATGCGACAGCATCAAAACATATGACAAAACAAGAACAAACAGGAAAGGAACGACATCTGGGGAAGGCAGCAGGGGAAATTAAGAGACAGGAGAAAACAAGATGAGATATATACGAATACTGGTTGTCATCCTTTTTATCGCAAGCCTTGGAATCTACGGGGCGGCCCGGATCCGGGAACGGGCATCCGAAGATCCGACCAGGCCGGTCATCACAAGCGACCGGGAGGAGCTGGAGATTTCCACCTTCTATGAGGAAAGCGACCTGCTGGCAGGGCTGACCGCCGAGGATGAACGGGACGGAGATCTGACAGACCAGATAATGGCAGGCAACTTTTCCCAGTTCATTGAACCGGGGGTGTGCAACCTGACCTATGTGGTCTTTGACTCCTCCAACCAGGCGGAGACCCTGACCCGGAGAGTCCGCTTCATCGACTACGAGGCACCGAAATTTACCCTGACCCAGCCCCTGGTCTTTGCGGTGGGAGCGGAAAATAATGCCCGGAGCTATGTCCATGCAACAGACCAGATCGACGGAGATATTTCCTCCATGATCAAGCTGCTGGAGAGCAACGTGGACTACCGGACCGCCGGGGACTATACGATTCAGGTGGAAGTCTCCAACAGCCTGGGCGACACCACACAGGCGGAACTTCCGGTCCATATCGTGGAGGCGTCCCGGCTCAGCACGGACATTCACCTGACCCAGTACCTGATCTATGTGAAACAGGGAACAGAGTTCCATCCGGAAGACTACATCGACTATGTGGAAGACATGGACGGCAACCAGCTGGATGCAGACAGCCTGTCCATCAGTTCCCAGGTCAACACCGGGGAGGCGGGGATCTATCAGGTCCGCTACCAGACAGACGGTGACACCGGCAGAGGAGAAACCTGGCTGACCGTCGTCGTACGGGAGTAAGAAGGAGAGAGACCAGATGAAGAACGAAGTAAGAGAAATAAAACTAGATGAAATCAACATCCTGTGCATCATCCGGGACCTGCTGAAAAATATATGGGTGATCCTTCTGGCGGCAGCGGCAGGGTGGCTGGCGGCGGCCGGCGTCATGAGCCTTCTGTATGTACCGGAGTTCACCGCCCAGGCCACCCTGGCAGTCAGCGCCAAGGGCGACAGCAGCGCCTACTCGTCCCTGTCCCTGACCAACCAGATGGCTGGAGTCTTCAGCGAAGTCTTCGACAGCAACGTGTTAAAAGAAAAGATTGCAGAAGAGCTCGGTGAAGATTCCATTGATGAGACCATTCAGGCAAGCGTGATTGAGGAGACAAACCTGATCACCCTGCAGGTCACCAGCGAAAATCCAAGAAGAGCGTATCAGGTGATCCAGTCCGCCATTCAGAATTACGATGAAGTGTCGGACTACCTCTTTTCCAACGCCATGCTCCGGATTGTGCAGGAACCATCGGTTCCTTATGCACCGTCCAATGTCAGGAACAGCTCCCGCATCCAGAAGCTTGCGGCTCTGGCAGGGGCAGCAGGATCCGGCGGACTCATTGTCCTCCTTTCCATCCTGCGCTTTACCGTGAAAACAAGAGAAGGAGCCAAACGGAACCTGGACGGACGGATTCTGGAGTTGATTCCCTACGAGCGGAAAAATAAAACCATCCGGGGAGCGCTGAAAAAGCTGAACAAGTCCATCCTGATCTCTTCCAGCCTGGTCAGTATGTCCTTCGGGGAAGCGGTCCGAAAGACCGCGACCCGGATTGACCACCACATGCGCAGGAGAGACCAGAAGGTGCTGATGGTGACCAGCGTGGCAGAAAACGAAGGCAAGTCCTCCGTGGCGGCCAACCTGGCCCTGGCCCTTGCGGAAAAAGGCCGGAAAGTCCTCCTCATTGACGTGGACCTGAAGAAGCCGGCCCTTTACAAAGTGTTTGAAAAAAAGGAAGAAAACCGGAAATATTTATCGGATTATCTGGACAAAAAGGCAGAGATTAAAGACGTGCTGATCTATGAGAAAAAGGAAAAGATCTGTACCGTCTTTCAGGAAAAGAGCATCCATAATGCGGCCCGCTATCTGGATTCGCCGGAGATGAGGGCGCTGGTGGATGCCGGACGCAAAAAGATGGACTACGTCATCTTGGATACGCCGCCCATGTCCGTATCCAGTGATGCAGAACTTATGCTGAAGATGGCGGACAATGCAGTGCTGATCGTCCGCCAGGACTGGACCGATGTCCGGGCGGCCAATGACGCCTCGGATACGATCCGCCAGGCAGGCGTGGACTTTACCGGTTTCATTTTAAATGCCTTTTTGAAAGAACATCCGTGGACTTCCCTCCGGGAACATTCCTACTACGGATACGGCAGAAATTTTGACAGCGGGGAGGTGTAAGGATGGCAGAGCAAGATCGTTACGGCGGAAACAGCCAGAACCTGTCCCGGAAGATCGAGGAAGACGATGCGATCGACCTGAGGACCCTGTTCTGGAACGTGATCCAGGGGATTTTGAAGTTCTGGTGGCTGATTCTCCTGCTGGCGGCAGTGGGAGCAGGCGCCTTCTATCTGAGGGCCACCCGCCTGTTTTACACGCCCATGTACCAGTCCTCCGCCACCTTTACGGTGCTGACGGGAGGCACGATGGACACCGAGAACAGTACTTATAACTTTTATTATGATACCAACACAGTCGGACAGCTGGCCAAGACCTTTCCTTATATTTTAAGCAGCAGCCTTCTGACAGAGGCCATTGAGGAAGATCTGGGGGTGGACGCAGTCAACGGAAGAATTTCCGCCCAGGCGGTCTCCGATTCCAACATGATTACCATGACTGTGACCAGCAACAGTCCGGAAGACGCCCGGGCGATTCTGGAATCCACCATCAAGGTGTACCCAGATGTGGTACGGTTTGTCATCGGAGATACGAGATTCAGCATGATCGATGAGCCAACGACTCCAACGGAGCCGTACAACCGGCCAAGCTATCTGGATCAGATCCTAAAAGGCGCCCTGTTCGGAGCGGGATCAGGATTTCTACTCATCTGCCTGTGCGCCCTTTTCAAGAAAACCGTACAGAAGCCGGAAGAGCTGAACAGTGTTATGAGCCTGTCCTGTATTGCCAACATTCCGGAAGTCTCGAAAAAACTCCGGAAGAAACAGGATACCCGCTGGATCCAGATGCAGGACAGCCGGACGCCTCAGGCATTCCGGGAGAATATCCAGAGCCTGCAGATCCGGATCTCCCGGGAACTGGAAGAAAAGGGAGGCAAGGTACTGGTACTGACCAGCACCTTGCCGGGGGAAGGAAAATCCACCCTGGCCTATAATCTGGCCATTGCAGCAGCATCCCATGGGGTGAAAGTCCTGTTTGTTGACGCAGACCTGCGCAAGAAGGCAGACCGGAAGCATCTGACCGAAGAGAAAGGCCGGGGCCTTGCCTCGGTAGTAACCGGAAAATGCAGCCTTCAGGAAGCCGTCTACCGGGAAGAAGAGACCGGAGTCGATTTCCTGGGCGGAAGCAAACCGGTCAAAGGAGTGCAGCAGATCCTCAATCACAGCAGTTTCCATGAGGTCATAAAAGAGATGAAAGCTCAGTGGGATCTGATCCTTTTGGATGCGCCGCCAACAGAAATGTTTGAAGACGCCAGCATTCTGGCGGAGCAGGCGGACGGCATCCTGTATGTGATCCGTTACGATCAGGTACAGAAACGCCGGATTCTGGACAGTATTTCCGGGCTGGAAGACAGCAGCGCACCGCTGCTGGGATACGTGTTCAACGGTGTTCCGGTTCACCGGGGCGGCTATGGCTACTATGGTTATGGACGCTACGGGTACGGCTACTATGGCTATGGATCCTACGGGTATGGAGAACGGAAGAACCGGGAACGCATTTCTGCGGAAGAAGACCGCGGCCGGAACAGGAGGGCGAAGGATGATTGATCTGCATGCCCATCTGCTTCCGGGACTGGACGATGGAGCCCGTTCCTGGGAGGAAGCCGTGGAAATGGCACAGACAGCGGCAGAATCCGGCATCGAGACGGCGGCAGCCACCTGCCACGCCAATCTGCCGGGTAGAGTGACGGCCGGACTTGCAAGAGAATACCGAAAACGGCTGGAGAAGATGAACACGCTGCTGAAAGAATACCGGATCCCGCTGGAACTGATAGAGGGAATGGAGATCATGGATGGTCCGGATCTTATCCGGAAACTGAAACGGGAGGAACTCCTTACCATCAACCGCAGCCGGTATGTGCTGGTGGAAACCCGGCTGGATGCGCCGGCATGGCAGATTTACCGCATGCTGGACCACCTGCTGGAAGGGGAGTATCTACCGATTCTGGCACACCCGGAACGGTACCGCTGTGTACAGCGGATTCCGGCCCACACAAGAGAGTGGACCGACATGGGAGCGGCGCTGCAGATCGATAAAGGAAGTGTCTTCGGACGATTCGGGGCGGCCGCCATGGACGCAGCAGGCTATATGCTGGGCCGGGGTCTCGCCCATCTGGCCGCTTCCGACGCCCATCGTGCGGACATGCGTACCATGCGGCTGACACCGCTTCGAGACCTGCTGGCAGCACGATACGGCAACGAATGCCCGGAACTCCTTCTGCGGGAAAATCCGGGACGGGTGCTTTCCGGAGAACCCATTCTCCGGTTTTGACGGACCGCACATGGATGAGAGAAAAAACGAGGAACATCACACAGGAGAAAGAGGAAGACATGTATAAGAAAAGTGCAAAAGGCTGGTTCAAACATAGCGATTTTATCCTGCTGGACCTGATCTGCCTGCAGGCGGCATTTATCCTTGCCTACCTGATCCGGCACAGGACAGGCAGCCCGTATGAATCGCAGTTATATCTGAATATGGCAATCTTTCTGGAACTGGCCGACGTGGTGGTGATGTTCTTCTTTGAAACCTTTAAAAATGTCCTGAAACGGGGGTATTACCTGGAGTTTGCCGTAACCCTGAAACATGTGGTGCTGGTACTGCTGTTTGCAACTTTGTACCTGTTTACCATTCAGGAAGCAGAGAATTACTCTAGAATCGTATTATATCTGACCGGTGTAATCGATCTGTTTCTTACCTATGCAGTACGGCTCCTCTGGAAGCGGATGCTCCGGAAGAAAATGCGGATCGGAGGCGACAGGTCCCTCCTGATCGTCACCACCGACCGGGCTGCACTGGATGTGGTTTTAAGTATTAAGCATCACAACTATGAAATGTACAACCTGGCGGGGCTGGTGATTGTGGACCGGGATATCGTGGGGGAGGACGTAGGCGGACTGCCGGTGGTGGCCAATGTGGACACGGCGCCGGAGTATGTGTGTCGGGCCTGGATTGATGAAGTGCTTCTGATTCCGGGAGATGGGGAAAACCTTCCCCAGAGCATGGTGGACAAGCTGGTGGAAACCGGAGTGACAGTACACTTCAACATTTCCCAGACCTCCAATCAGATGGGGAAGAAACCGCTGGTGGAGAAGATTGGAAACTATCTGGTGCTGACTACCAGCATTAATTACACAACCGACAAACAGGCATTCCTGAAACGGTGCCTGGACATCGCAGGCGGACTGGTGGGCTGCATACTGACAGGAATTTTATTTGTCTTTATCGCTCCGGCCATTTACATCCAGTCGCCGGGACCGATCTTTTTCTCACAGGTAAGGGTGGGAAAAAACGGCAAGAAATTTAAAATGTATAAGTTCCGGAGCATGTACCTGGATGCGGAGGAACGGAAACAGGAACTGATGAAAGAAAACCGAGTGAAAGACGGCATGATGTTCAAGCTGGACTTTGACACCCGCGTGATTGGAAACAAGATCCTGCCGGACGGCAGGAAGAAGACCGGGATCGGACACCTGATCCGGGTGACATCGATTGATGAATTCCCGCAGTTTTTCAACGTGCTGAAGGGCGATATGTCCCTGGTGGGGACCAGGCCCCCGACGCTGGATGAGTGGGAAAAATATGAACTGCACCACCGGGCAAGGCTTGCCATCAAACCGGGGATTACGGGCATGTGGCAGGTGAGCGGCCGGAGCGAGATCACGGACTTTGAGGAAGTGGTCCGGCTGGATACGGAATACATCACCGACTGGAGTGTGGGGATGGACTTCCGGATTCTGCTGAAGACGGTACTTGCGGTGGTGAAAAAAGAAGGAGCGATGTGATAGGAGAGATGGAGATGCAGAGGGATAAAAATGAGAAGTATACCATTGCTGTTGCCGGAATGGGATAAGAATATTCTTTTCAGCTCGGAGTTTTTAGGGAGTTAAAAGTGTTATGTGATAATGGATAGCCTAAATTTTTAGTTGGTTAGGAAAAAGGTATAAGGACAGAAAAACTAATGAAAATGAGCTTGAAAAGAGTATTTTTGTGTAGAAGATAGTGATTTTTTCATTATAAAGCGAAAGCCATGGCATAAAGGATGATGCCCGCACGGTAAAAAGCTTGATTTTACTAGGATTTTTAGAATATGTTCGTTATATAATGGAAGGTTCGAGCGAATGATATTAATTGCATGGCAATCGGCATTTTTGTTTACTATGTATGAAGGCTGATAAAGAAACAAAGGGGAACCACGAGAGGAGTTATATAAGGCAAAAGATGGTCCTATGTCAAGATTTAGCGCAAGTTAAAATGAGAAATTTATCCTCATCTTAACTTACTAAGAGCAGTTCGTTTGTCTGTGTCTGCTCATATAGTTTTTCAAAGTCATTTGGTGAC
>NZ_NFHY01000019.1:0-65151 GCF_002161525.1 Drancourtella sp. An57 | reverse complement strand
AGCGACTGTCAACCAAGACCAGTGTAAGACAAACTGCAACAGGAATGGAAGTAGAAATAAGCGTAAGACTAAAATCCACTTTAGCCCATTTAAAGTGGAAATAAACTTTTCAGTTCAGTGTCGTCGAAATATACATAAAAAGAATAAGAAACAGTGGCACACTTCTATAAAAAAGAGTATAATATTTTTGGGGACGTGTTCCGGCGTATCGGAACCTGTCCCCGATGAAAAAAATCTGAAATCATATCTTTTAGTTTCTTTTTTCTAAATTGTATCTTATTTATTTTCAATTTTTAATTTGAAATTTACAGAACGGAGTGATGAATTGCCAAGAAATGGTAGAAGAAAATCTTCTTCGGATTTTTATCATGTAATCATCCGGGGAATCAATCGAGAACGCATTTTTGAAACAAATCGACATAAAGAAAAGTTGACAAAGTATTTAAAAGAGAAGGAAGTAGAGACGGTGGAAATCTATGCGTACTGTATTATGTCGAATCATTTACACCTTCTCCTGCACGGACCACTGAAAGAGATTTCTGAGTACATGAAAGCTGTGCAGACGGCTTATGCAATGTATTACAACCGAAAGATGGAAAGAAATGGACATGTATTTCAAAACAGATTTAAAAGTTTCCCAATTGAAAGTGAAGAATATCTCTGGCAGTGTTTCTATTATATCCACTTAAATCCAGTCAAAGCAAAGATTACAGGAAAAATGAACCGATATCAATACAGCAGCGCCCAAGAATACATTTATGAAAAAAAGGGGCTTATTCGCGAAAACGCACGTCAGTTTATTAAAAGTGGACAGATGACTTATTCAGCAGAAAGAGTGATTCCTCAACTTGAAGAAGTTTATATAGAAGATTTGCCGGAAGATACCAAAGAACAGAAAGAAAGGATATTTCGGAAATGGATAGAAATCTATTTGGAAGAACATCCAGATTTACAGTTCTGGGATTTGCAAAAATTACCTGAGAATCGAAAAGATTTTGCAGAAACGATGCTGGATCCCAGAGTTATGTCGAGAAAAGAATTGCTTAGAAGACTCGATAAATTCAGACAATAGCATCGAGAGGTGTTTTTTAACACATTGGGGACGTGCTCCGATGCGTCGGAACACGTCCCCCGATTTCAAATTAGATCTCTCTTGTATATGTTTTGAGCCATTCTTTTTCTTCGTCTGTTAAGTGTGGAGAAATTTTTTCATATACTTGTTTGTGGTAGTTATTGAGCCATTCTCTTTCTGTTTTGGACAGGTATTCCGGATCGATTCCATCGAGGTCGATTGGTGCGAAAGTAATGGTTTCAAAGTACATGAACTGTCCGTATTTGTTTTTGGTTCCTTTTCTGACGATGAATTCGTTTTCGGTACGGATTCCGAATTTGCCGTCTTCGTAGATTCCCGGTTCGTCAGTGATAACCATGCCTTCTTCGAGCTGGTGGTGTTCGTTCTTGCTCGGTACGACATACCAGCGGAAGCCTGTCGGTGGTTCGTGAATATTTGCAAGGTATCCTACGCCATGGCCGGTGCCGCACTGAAAATCAAGATCCAGTTCCCAGATTGGTCCTCTTGCAAGGACGTCAAGATTGTATCCGTAACATCCGTAGAGGAATTTTGCTCTCGCAAGATTCATCATGGCACGTACAACAGCGGTATAGTATTTTTTCATTTCATCGCTGACAGAACCGAGTACAAAAGTACGGGTGATGTCTGTAGATCCTTCATAGTAACCGCCGCCTGTATCATTGAGGAAGAATCCACCTTCCTTGAGTTGTACATCACTTTCTTCAGATGGTGAATAATGCATCATGGCTGCGTGGTCGCCGAATGCGCAAAGAGGTTCGAAACTGTCACGGATGTAGCCTTCCTGTTCAGCGCGCAGGGATGTAAGTTTTGCAGCGGAACTTAATTCTGTGATAACCTCTTTATCGTAGCGTGTTTTGATCCAGTGCATGAATTTTGTGATTGCCACACCGTCCTTGATATGAGCTTCTTTGATATTTTCAAGTTCAACCGGGTTTTTCATGGCTTTCATGAGGATAGTCGGGTTTGCGCATTCTACAATTTTGCAAGGAATGTTTTTGTAAAGTGCATAATTCATTTTCATTGGATCGATCATAGCGACTTCATCTGCAGAAAGTGTTTTGATATCTTCGTAAATGTCATTGTATGGATGAATATTTACATTGTTCTTTGCAAATTCTGCATGGATCTGTTCGTTTAATTTACTGTCGTCCACATAGAGTTCTACACTGTCCATTTTTACAATGGCGTAGGAGAGCAGAAGCGGGAAGAAATCGATATCGTCCCCGCGGACATTTAACAGCCAGCAGATATCATCGAGCGATGCAATCACATGTGCGGTAGCACCCTGTTCGGACATTGCTTTTCTCACGCGCTCCAGTTTGGAAGAGGTACTTTCTCCGGAATATTTTTCTTCAAGGAAAAATGCCGGTTTGTCTGAAAGAGGCGGGCGATCTTCCCAGATCGAGTCGATCAGATCTTCCATATAATCGATACGAATTCCTTTGGAAGCAAGTGCTTCTTCATACTCCTGACCTTCTCCCATGGAAAGTACACGTCCGTCAAATGCGACAGTGCCTCCCTCCGGAACATAGGAAGCAAGCCATTCTGTAACAGAAGGTGTATCGCCTACAAACATCTTCATCAGGCGGATACCGCTTCCTTTCATTTCGTTTTCAGCCTGGAAGAAATATCTTCCGTCTGTCCAGAGTCCGGCATCGTCCTTTCCGATGACAGCAGTACCGTAGGAACCACTGAATCCTGTAATAAATTTTCTTGCTTTGAAGTGTTCGCCTACATATTCGCTTTGGTGAAAATCAGCAGTCGGAACAACATATGCGTCAATTCCTTTTTCTGCCATCAGTGCACGAAGTCTGGCGATTCTATCTGCTACAACAGTCATGAGAAAAACCTCCTTTTTATCTGAAATAATTTTAGATATAAATATTTTATCACTATTGGTGCTTAAGTTCAAATCTTATATGGAAGAAATTGTAAAAAATGTACAAAAAACATAGAAAATGATATAACAAGACCGGCATGACAAAAGTCATGCCGGTCTGTGGAAAACAGATTGTTTTCTAAGGAATCACACACAATCAATATGTGGAAATCCTTTGGTTTTCAATTATTTTTCATCAGCCAGTTTATCCAGCTTGCCGCTGAATGCGTACAGCAGAACACCACAGATGATAACAACTGCAGCAATGATGCTGTAGTACAGGTTGAAGTTACCAGCTCTTGAACCAGCATCGAGAGCACCGTACAGGTTCGGGTAAATCAGTGTAGCGATAAATACAGCGATTGGCCAGAATCCTAACAGGAATCCCATCAGTTTTGCCGGTGCGAACATGGAAATAAAGGAGTTTCCAAGTGGTGAGAAAATCATTTCACCAACGGACATTAATAATGCGATCAAGATTACCCAGAACCATGAGCACTGTCCGTCGCCACGAATTACGTTAGCTACAACCATAGCTACGTAGGAAAGACCTACTAAGAAGATACCGATAGCTGTCTTCTTGAACATGGACATATCGCCCTGCGGTCTTGCTGCCATTTTAGCCCATACAACAGCGAATACAGGTCCCAGAACGATACATGTCAAAGCGTTCAGAGAGTCAAAGTAGGATGTCTGCGGAATCTGCCATCCGAACAGGCTCCAGTCAGCCCAGTTCAGGAATTCGGAGCTGTCGCCGAATCCGAAGTAGTAGTATACTACGTTGTAGGACATATACCATGCAATCCAGAAAATAGCAGAGAAAAGTGTAACGATTACGATAGCAACAATACGTTTTTTGTCGCCGGATGTAAGCGGTTTGGTTTCTTCTGCGGATTTCTTCTCTTTGTCAACGAAAGATCTCTGGTCTTTCTTGAATGGCTGTTTACCCTTGTCACCAAGAGATTTACCATTAGCAAGGAACCAAACTGCATCGATGAGCAGAAGAGCACCAGCGATAAGCAGCAGGAACTGATATCCCTGAGAATCTGCAAGCAGTACTACGAATGTCGTTCCAATGAAAGAACCGATATTAACGAAAGAGTACTGTACAGAGAATGCTGAGTTCAGTTCATCCTGATCATCAAACATCAAACTGTTGACACCGGATAAGTTACCTTTGAATAAACCTGTACCAACAGATACAAAGATAATCATTACCCATACAAGTGTCATGTTGCTTGCCTGCCATCCGATAAGGTAGCCGACACCCATAAGAATCATACCAAGAACTACGCAAAGTCTCGGGCTTACCCAGTAGTCAGCGAGGTAACCGCCGATCATAGGAGTAATGTAAGTAAATGCTACGAAATAAGCGGAAACCTGACCTGCTTCTACAGAAGAAAGTCCCATACCACCCATTGAACTTGTTGTTTCCGTAGCCAGCCAAATAGCAAGAAGCCATTTAACTGTGTAGAATGCACATCTTTCAAATGTGAATCCCAGAGCACAAGCGTAGAAACCAAAAGGATAACCTTTCTTGGATTTAGTAGCTGTGTTTCCCATAGTCAAAACCCTCCAATTTAATTTTTGATTTCTCATACGTAAATCATCCAAGTCATTTTCTTCCCTATATTAATTAAGAAAGAAAACTTACTCAACATACCAAAGTGTGATGAGCTGTCTAATTGAAACAGACACTTTCTGATGCAGCAGATCATGCCGGACTCAGTCAGACAAAAGCGGCCTTTCGGCCAGGTGTCTTTTACAGATTATGAAATCCATTTCCATAATATACCGGCTGGAAAAGACTATGTAAAGGAATATAGTTCGCAAAAGAACAACATCTAAGACAGAATGAACAACTGCCGGAAGCAGAAGTCAGGGAATGGTCTGCCTTGTAGTCTCTGCCTTCGAAAATGAAGACAATCTGGCAAAACGGAAGAGGAGTACTCCCTTTTCTTGTTCCGGATGGTGAACTTCCCTGATTTTATCTGCGGAGACAGACAAAAATATGTCAAAGACTGGATATTCCGCAAAAATAAAATCCGGTCATTTCAGGCATCTGGAACAATATCCGCTATCTGACAGAGAACGGTACTGCACTAGCCGCACACTGAAAGATGCTCCCTTTCGGGAAAGTAAGACAGAAGCGGGAAACTGCCCCGGCCGGCACCGGAAAAACGCATCTTTTCTGACTTGGAAGAAAACATGACGCTTCCGGGTTTTCCTGAATCTGTATTACTGCTTATGCCATAAAAAAGACAAAAGATGTCATTTCCCTTGGTATTCCTTTATAACATTATGACATCCCTGTAATGGCTATTTTAGCACAGTTTCCGTGTCGACACAATGAATTTTTTGTAACACAGTCCAAAATTATTAAATTTTCATAAAAAAAAGACAGATAAAGAAAGAAACTAAAAATTATATTGGGCCAAGTGTAGAAAAAGCTTGAAATATGTTGAAAAAACATTAATACGTTAATATGATAACGCAATATACGAGTGAAAAAATATGTCAAAAATTTCACATAAACTCTTGAAAAAGGATATTAGAAAAAGTATAATATAATTGGCTAAAATTTGGTTTAACTTTTAGGAATATATCACAAATGGAGGGCTAGGTTTATGAGTAATGAAGCAGCAAAAACGCCGGCAGTTTTCAGGATTTCAGAATTACTGGATGCCGGCAGCTTTGTTGAGATCGGTGGCGCTGTCACAGCCAGGAACACGGATTTCAACATGCAGGAAAGCAAGGTTCCGGGAGATGGCGTGATCACCGGATATGGAGTCATTGACGGCAGTCTGGTCTATGTGTACAGCCAGGATGCATCGGTACTCGGCGGAGCAGTCGGAGAGATGCACGCAAAGAAGATTACAGGCCTTTATGACATGGCGATGAAAATGGGGGCACCGGTGATCGGCCTGATTGACTGTGCAGGACTCAGGCTTCAGGAAGGAACAGACGCATTGCAGGCGTTTGGCAGTATTTATGCGAAACAGGCACTCGCTTCAGGAGTGATCCCGCAGATTACTGCTGTGTTTGGTACCTGCGGCGGTGGAGCTGCAATCCTTTCCGGACTTTCCGATTTCACATTCATGGAAGAAAAAGGAAAGCTTTTTGTCAATTCCCCGAATGCGATCCCGGGCAATCACATAGAAAAATGCGACACGTCCGGTGCGGCGTTTCAGACAGAGGAGGCCGGTAATGTAGATTTCCTTGGAACAGAAAATGAAATCCTGACCGGTATCCGGGAGTTGATCTGTATGCTTCCTGCAAACAATGAGGACAACGATTCTTATGAAGAATGCACCGACGACCTGAACCGGTTATGCGCGGGAATTGAAAATGGAGCCGATGACGCTGCCCTCGTGTTATCGATGATCGCTGATGATCAGAAATTTATAGAAGTAAAGGCAGGGTACGCAAAAGAAATGGTGACCGGTTTTGTCCGGATGAACGGACTGACGGTCGGAGCTGTTGCGAACCGTTCCAAAGTATACGATGAAGAAGGCAAAGTACAGCAGGAGTTTGACGGCTCTCTTTCTGCAAAAGGATGCCGGAAAGCAGCTGATTTTGTGACATTCTGCGATGCATTTGAGATTCCGGTTCTGACACTGACAGATGTCAATGGATTCAAGGCATCAAAATGCAGTGAGAAAACACTTGCAAGAGAAGCGGCAAAACTGGTCTACGCATTTGCGAATGCAACGGTGCCGAAGGTGAATGTTATGACAGGTAAAGCGATTGGAAGCGGTTACCTTGTAATGAACAGCAAGGCACTTGGAGCTGACATGGTTTATGCATGGCCGGATGCCGAAATCGGAGCAATGGAAGCAGGTCTTGCGGCAAAGATCATGTATCCTGACGTGTCTGCGGATGAGAGAAAGGAAAAAGAAGATCAGTACCGCAGTATGCAGGAAAGCGCGGCATCTGCGGCGGCAAGAGGATATGTGGATACAGTGATCCGTCCGGAAGATACAAGAAAGTATGTGATCGGAGCTCTGGAGATGCTGTTCACAAAAAGAGAGGACCGTCCGTCCAAAAAGCACGGAACGGTATAGAGAGGTGAGACGAGTTGAAGAAAAGAATTAGTTTATTTGCAGTCATCCTTGCCCTCGTATTTACTCTTTCCGGATGCAGCAGCAGTTCTGATGCAAATTATGATGAAGATACAATGATCGAGCAGGCGGATGCGCTGATCTCAAGTTTCAGCCAGATGTCTACGGAAGAACTGGATGCATTTAAGGATGTAAGTGAACTGCAGTTGAATCTGACACTGCTTCAGTCAGGATTTAATGTGCAGGCGTCCAATTTTACCACGATGATTGATGCGTGGGAAGCTGGAATTGAAGAGTGTGGTGATTATATCAGCCACGGAGATTTCACTGTGGAGCAGAGCTCGGACAGCATCATGCTGACAACAGATGCCGAGTACGAAGACAGAGATGCTGAGATTACGATTGAGTTTAACGAAAAATCGGAGATGGAGAGTTTTACGGCGGCGGCCAAATATTCAACCGGGGAAATCCTTCAGAAGGCCGGTTTGAATACCGTCCTTGGAATGGGAACCGTGTTTGTCGTACTGATTTTCATTTCCTTTATCATTTCCCTGTTCGGCCTGATCGGGAAAACACAGCAGAAAAAGACAGAGCCGAAACAGACAGAAGCAGCACCTGCTGCTGTTGAAGAAGAGACTGTCCAGGAAGAGGATCTGACGGATGATCTGGAGCTGGTTGCAGTCATCAGTGCGGCAATCGCGGCAAGTGAGGGGACTTCTACAGACGGATTTGTAGTACGTTCCATTAAAAAAAGAAGAAAGAACAGTCAGTGGAAATAGGAGGAAGCAATCATGAAAAGTTATACAATTACAGTAAATGGAAACGTATATGACGTTACAGTAGAAGAGAAGAATGAAGCAGGAGCGGCATCTGCGCCGGCAGCGGCACCAAAGGCAGCACCGAAAGCACCAAAGGCACCGGCTCCGAAAAAAACGCAGGGTGCAGGCAGCATCCGTGTGGAAGCAGGGGCGGCCGGAAAAGTATTCAAAATCGAAGCTTCTGTAGGTCAGAAAGTCAAAAGAGGAGAGCCGGTTGTCATCATTGAGGCGATGAAGATGGAGATCCCTGTTGTTGCTCCGGAAGACGGAACAGTGGCAAGTATCGAACTTGCAGTAGGAGATGCATGTGAAGCGGGAACCTTGCTTGCAACATTAAATTAATGACAACTGACAATTGGAGGTTAGAACATGAGCTATATAGTTGAGACGTTAGGGCGTCTTGTAGAGCAGACGGCATTTCTGAACCTGACGGTTGGCAACCTGATCATGATTGCAGTTGCATGCTTGTTTCTGTATCTTGCGATCAACAGAGGGTTTGAACCGCTTCTTCTCGTTCCGATTGCTTTTGGGATGCTCCTTGTAAATATCTATCCGGACATTATGCTGTCTTTTGAAGATTCGGATAATGGAACCGGTGGACTTTTGTATTATTTCTATAAACTGGACGAGTGGTCTATTCTGCCGTCACTGATTTTCATGGGTGTCGGAGCAATGACAGACTTCCGCCCGCTGATTGCGAACCCGAAAAGCTTCCTTCTGGGAGCAGCTGCACAGTTTGGTATTTTTGCAGCATACCTCGGGGCAATGGCAATGGGATTTTCTGACAAAGCAGCGGCAGCAATCGCCATCATCGGCGGAGCGGACGGACCGACATCGATTTTCCTCTGCGGAAAGCTTCAGCAGACCGCACTTCTTGGACCGATTGCGGTAGCGGCTTATTCCTACATGGCACTGGTACCGATTATCCAGCCGCCGATCATGAAGCTTCTGACAACAGAAAAAGAACGTAAGATCAAGATGGAACAGCTCCGGCCGGTATCCAAGCTGGAAGCGATCCTCTTCCCGATCATCGTTACCATTGTTGTCTGCCTGATTCTTCCGACGACAGCACCGCTTGTCGGAATGCTGATGCTTGGAAACCTCTTCCGTGAATCCGGAGTGGTACGCCAGCTGACAGAAACCGCGTCCAACGCGTTGATGTATATCGTTGTCATCCTGCTTGGTACTTCCGTAGGAGCAACGACAAGCGCGGAAGCGTTTTTGAATCTGGATACGATCAAGATCGTCATCCTGGGACTGATCGCATTCGCGTTCGGTACCGCGGCGGGTGTTCTTCTTGGTAAAGTCATGTGCTATGTAACCGGAGGCAAGGTCAATCCGCTGATCGGGTCCGCAGGAGTATCTGCAGTGCCGATGGCAGCCAGAGTATCACAGAAAGTCGGTGCTGAGGCAGATCCGACAAACTTCCTTCTGATGCATGCAATGGGGCCAAACGTAGCCGGGGTTATCGGAACGGCAGTCGTGGCAGGAACATTTATGGCGATATTCGGAGTGAAATAAGTTCGAGGAGGAGATTGAAATGGCAGAGAAAAAACCAATTAAAATAACAGAGACGATTCTGCGTGATGCACATCAGTCCCTGATCGCAACAAGAATGACGACCGAGCAGATGATGCCGATCGTAGAAAAACTTGACAAAGTCGGATATCATTCCGTGGAATGCTGGGGAGGAGCAACCTTTGACGCTTCTTTACGTTTTCTGAAAGAAGATCCATGGGACAGGCTCCGTAAATTCCGTGACGGTTTTAAAAACACAAAGCTGCAGATGCTGTTCCGCGGACAGAACATCCTCGGATACCGTCCTTACGGCGATGATGTAGTAGAGTACTTTGTGCAAAAATCCGTTGCAAACGGAATTGATATCATCCGCATTTTCGACTGTCTGAACGACCTTCGGAATCTTCAGACCGCAGTCAGGGCGGCAAATAAAGAAAAAGCCCATGCACAGGTGGCCCTCTCCTACACAATCGGAGACGCCTACACTCTGGAATACTGGGTACAGAAAGCAAAAGAAATCGAGGAGATGGGTGCGGATTCCATCTGCATCAAAGATATGGCAGGCCTTCTGCTTCCTTATAAAGCAACCGAACTTGTAACCGCTTTAAAAGAAGCAACGAACCTTCCGATCCAGCTCCACACCCACTATACATCCGGAGTCGCATCCATGACCTACTTAAAAGCAGTGGAAGCAGGTGTAGATGTGATCGATACGGCAATGTCACCATTTGCGCTCGGAACATCCCAGCCGGCAACCGAAGTCATGGTAGAAACATTCAAAGGAACACCGTACGACACCGGATTTGACCAGCAGCTGTTGTCCGAGATCGCAGATTACTTCCGCCCGATCCGTGATGAAGCACTGGAAAGCGGACTCTTAAATCCGAAGAATCTGGGAGTTAATATCAAAACACTCCTCTATCAGGTACCGGGAGGCATGCTCTCCAACCTGACCTCCCAGTTGAAAGAACAGGGAGCGGAGGACAAATATTATGAAGTGCTTGAAGAAGTACCAAGAGTCAGAAAGGACCTCGGGGAACCGCCGCTTGTCACACCATCCTCCCAGATCGTAGGAACACAGGCTGTCTTCAACGTTTTGATGGGAGAACGCTACAAAATGGCAACCAAAGAAACAAAAGATATCCTGAAAGGCAAATACGGCGCAACTGTCTGCCCGTTCAACGAAGACGTCAAGAAAAAATGCCTCGGCGACGAAATCGATGACTGCATCACCTGCCGCCCGGCAGATCTTATCCCGGACGAACTGGAAACACTCGAAAACGAGATGAAACAGTGGAAACAGCAGGACGAAGATGTACTGACCTATGCCCTCTTCCCGCAGGTTGCAATCGACTTTTTCAAATACCGTCAGGCACAGCAGACAAAAGTAGACGAGACAATTGCAGACACAAAAAACGGAAGTTATCCTGTTTAAACGTACAACTTCTAAATAAAAAGCAATACAGATTTTTCTATTGGGGACGTGTTCCGATGAATCGGAACACGTCCCCAAAATTTAATAAATGCTTAAATCTTTGTCCTCTTTCTTGTCGACTCTTGTGAAATGCTTGTAATTAAGGTGAAAAAGGAGTATACTTAATTAGCTATTATGGACTTTTGGAGGAGTTAGTCATGACCGGCAAAAATGAGTTGCTTGAAAGAATTGAGGAGCGATATGACGGGATGAGCAAGAGCCAGAAGAAACTGGCGGACTATATACGGTCTTCTTATGAGAAGGCTGTTTTCATGACTGCGGCCAGACTGGGTGATGTGGTCGGTGTCAGTGAGTCTACAGTTGTACGTTTTGCGTCCGGTCTTGGGTACAAGGGCTATCCGCAGTTTCAGAAAGCACTTGAGGAGCTTGTGAGCAACCGTCTGAATTTTATTCAGAGGATGGAGGTTACTTACGGACGGATCAGCCAGTCTGAGATTCTGATGAGTGTGCTCCAGTCGGATATAGAGAAGATTAAGCTGACGATGGAGCATATTGATCAGAATGCCTTTGAGACGGCGGTCGATACGATTTTAAATGCCAGGAAAATCTACATTGTGGGCATACGAAGCTGTGCCACACTTGCAAATTTTCTTGGCTTTTATCTGAATCTGATCCGGGACAATGTGGTCAGCGTGGACACGAACAGTTCCAGTGAGATTTTTGAGCAGATTATCCGGATTACGGAGGAGGATGTGATCATCGGTATCAGCTTCCCGAGATACTCCATGAGAACGTTAAAGGCTCTGGAATTTGCAAACAACCGGGGGGCAAAGATCATCACACTGACGGACAGCGTTCACTCACCGATGAATCTTTATTCGTCCTGCAGTCTGATCGCGCGCAGCGATATGGCTTCGATTGTGGATTCGCTTGTGGCGCCGCTGAGTGTGATTAATGCGCTGGTGGTTGCACTCTGCATGAAAAAGCAGGACGAGGTTGTGGACACGCTGGGGACACTGGAACAGATTTGGGATGAGTATCAGGTTTACTCAAGCGATGAACTGCATCCGGTCAGTGATAAAATACCACTTCATTTTCCGGACCAGAAGAAAGTGAATGATCAGAGGAGAACGGAATGGGAAAAACAGTAGTAATCGGAGGAGGCGCGGCAGGAATGATGGCCGCCATCTTCGCAGCAAGAAATGGAAACCAGGTAGAATTATTTGAGAAAAATGAAAAACTGGGTAAAAAGATCTATATTACCGGAAAGGGAAGGTGCAATCTGACGAATTCCTGTGATATGGAAGAGCTTCTGGATTCTGTGGTTACAAATAAAAAGTTCCTTTACAGCAGTTTTTACGGATTTACAAACGAAGAGACCATGGAGTTTTTCAGCGAAATCGGACTGAAGATGAAAACAGAGCGGGGAAACAGGGTGTTTCCGGAGTCCGATCATTCTTCTGATGTCATCCGTGTACTGGGAGATGAATTGAAACGCCAGGGAGTTCAGGTACACTTAAACACGAAAGTACAGCAGATCGGAACAAAAGACGGGGCGTTTGCCTGCCTGTACCTTGCGGACGGGACGGAAGTACAGGCAGATACATGTATTATCGCCACAGGAGGAAACTCCTACCAGACGACAGGGTCAACAGGAGACGGTTACCGGTTTGCAAAAACCCTTGGACATACCGTAACCAGCATCCGTCCGGCGCTGGTGCCGATGGAGACGAAGGAATCTTTTGTGAAAGATCTTCAGGGCCTTTCTCTTAAGAATACGGCAATTACCATCTTGGACGGGGCGAAAGTCCTTTACGAAGATTTTGGTGAAATGCTTTTTACGCACTATGGAGTGAGCGGGCCGATGATATTAAGCGCCAGCTCTTTTGTCGGAAAAATTCTGGAGGAAAGACCGCTGAGACTCCGGATTGATTTGAAGCCGGCGCTTTCCTTTGAACAGCTGGATGCGAGACTTCTGCGGGATTTCGAGGAGAATAAGAACAAGCAGTTTAAAAACGCACTTGCCAGGCTTCTCCCGGCCAAGATGATTCCGGTGGCTGTTGAGCAGAGCCGGATTCATCCGGAAAAGAAGATCCACGAAATCACCAGAGAAGAGAGGCTTGCTTTCGCGGCATTGCTAAAAGGTCTGGAGCTGACCATTACCGGGCTTCGGGATTTCAATGAAGCCATTATTACACAGGGAGGCGTCAATGTCAGGGAGATCAACCCGGCGACGATGGAATCCAGACTGGTAAAACATGTCCATTTTGCGGGAGAGGTTCTGGATCTGGATGCTGTGACAGGCGGATTCAATCTTCAGATTGCATGGTCTACCGGAAATGCGGCGGGTTCCTGTGCTTCTGAGGAATAAGGCACAGTCAGACTGAGAATAAATACAGTATCGGAGGATGAAAATAATGGGTTATCAGATAGCGATTGACGGACCGGCCGGCGCCGGGAAAAGCACCATAGCAAAACTTCTGGCAGAAAGAAAAGGCTTTATTTATGTAGACACCGGGGCAATGTACCGGGGGCTAGCCTGGTATTTTCTGACAAAAGGAATCCGGCCGGACGATGAAGAGGCGGTCACAAAAGCATGTGAAGAGGTGAAAATTGACATTGCCTATGAAAATGGAAAGCAGCAGATTTATGTAAATGATAAAAATATTACAGACCATCTCCGGGAGGAAGCAGTCGGAAATATGGCATCAAAAAGCTCGGCCGTTCCGGCGGTACGCGCCAGACTGCTGGAACTGCAGCGGGATCTGGCAAGGAGAGAAGATGTTGTAATGGACGGCAGAGATATCGGAACAAGTGTTTTGCCGGATGCAGATGTCAAGATATTCCTGACGGCAAGTGTTGACACGAGAGCCGGACGAAGGTACAATGAATTGTTGGGAAAAGGGGAATCCTGCGATTATGCTCAGATCGCAGCAGATATAGAAGAACGTGACAGAAGAGATATGACCAGAGAGATTTCCCCGCTGTGCCGCGCAGAAGACGCAGAGCTGATTGACAGCTCAGAGATGACGATTGAAGAAGTTGTAGAAAAAATAGAATCTTTCTGCCGCGAATCAAGATAAAAAGGAATGAGAACTGACCGGAGAGGAGGAATTACTGTAATAAATTGTAATAACGACGTAAAAAAATAGAAAGGATTGTAACTATTGCTTGAAAATTGCGGAGTGGATAACGTATAATAGTTGACAAAGCAATAGTATGGAAAGATTGGAGTAGGATAGATGAACCAGTTTGTAGATATTCATTGTCACATTCTGCCGGGGGTGGATGATGGATCCCAGTCTCCGGAAGAAACAAAGGCCATGCTGGAGAAAGCATGGGATGAGGGGATACAGATCATGGTGGCGACCCCTCACTATCACAAGCAGAGAGGGAAAAATGATATCGATCTGATCAAGAAACAGTTGCTCCTGACTCGAAAGCTTGCAAAGGAAGTTCACCCGAAGATGCAGATCTGTCTTGGGATGGAGATTTATTACGGGGAGGATGTCCCGGAGCTTTTAAAGACCGGGAAAGCAGTGAGCATCAGAAAATCCAGATATATCCTGGTGGAGTTTTCGCCGGGAGACGATTTCCAGTATATCCTGAATGCTGTGAGAAAGCTTCAAATGAGCGGCCACACCGTTATTATTGCGCACATTGAGCGTTACAACTGCCTGAGAGAAGATATCTCAAACGTAGAATATCTCAGGGAGATGGGGGCGTATCTCCAGGTGAACGCGGGAAGCATTACAGGAAGTTACGGCAGAAGCGTAAAGAAGTTTCTGCGGGAGGTATTAAAAGCGCATCTTGTCCAGCTGGTAGGGACAGATGCACATGGTCCGGAGAAGCGGTCACCGAAGATGCAGGAGGCATACAAAGAAGTTGTCAAACGTTGCGGTGAAGAGTATGCGGACCAGATCTTCGGGCAAAATGCCAAGAAAGTTCTTCGCAATGAAGAGATTGACGAGTACTAAATGAGAATGAATTAGGAAGGTATAGTGTTTATGGAAGGGACAAACCAGAATGTGAAAGAAAATGATGAGATTACAATAGATCTCACCGAATTGTTTATGACGTTATGGAGCAAGGCACATATTATTATTCTGTCAGGAATCCTGCTGGGGCTTCTGGCATTTGTTGGAACCAAACTTTTTATTACGCCAATGTATACTTCAACAACCCGGTTCTATGTGCTGACCAGAACAACGGACACCGGAAACGTGACATACAATGATCTGCAGACAGGATCACAGCTGACGAAAGACTATGCGGAACTGGTAAAGAGCCGTCCGGTTCTGGAAGAAGTTATTTCTGTTCTGAATCTTGATATGGATACAGAAGAGCTGGCGGATAAGATCACGGTTACCACACCGACAGATACCCGTGTCATGTCCATTAATGTAAGAGACGCCGAACCGAAACAGGCAAGAGATATTGCAGATGCGGTACGCCAGGCGGTAGGAATTCAGATTCAGGATATCATGGATGTTGACTCTGTCAAGACGGTAGAGGAAGCGAACCTGCCGGACAGCCCGAGCAGCCCGAGCGTGATGCGTAATACGCTGATCGTCGCAATTCTCGGAATTCTGATTTCTGCCGGTATTATCATTCTGGTATTTATGCTGGACGATACAGTAAAGACACCGGAAGATGTAGAGACATATCTTGGACTGAATGTTCTTGCGTCCATTCCGGTTTATGACGGGGCAAATGCAAAGAATAAAAAACGTGTAAAAGGGCTCTCGGCCCGGAATTTCCAGAAAAAAACTGCGAAAAAGTAAGGTTTGGGAGGTCTGAAGATGAAAGAAATATCATTAAATTTAAAGAGTATGCAGGATTACAGAATTAATGAATCCTACAAACAGCTTCGTACAAATATTGAATTCTCCGGAGAGGAAAATAAGATCATTGCAATTACAAGCTGTGCTCCAAGTGAAGGAAAGAGTACGGTATCATTATCAACGGCATACTCTCTTGCAGAGGCGGGAAAAAAAGTTCTTTTTATTGACGCGGATCTTAGAAAGTCTGTTCTTGCCGGAAGATATAAGGTGACAGGAGAAATGAAAGGTCTGACCCATTTTCTTTCCGGTCAGGGAGATCTTTCTGAAATTCTCTGCAAAACAAACGAAAAAGGCCTGTTTGTCATTTTTGCAGGTCCGGTTCCGCCAAATCCGGCAGAACTCCTTGGAAGCAAAAAGTTTGCCGCACTGTTAAAAGAGGCAAGAAATATTTATGACTATATTATTATCGACACACCTCCGCTTGGAAGTGTTATCGACAGCGCAATCGTGTCCGCAGCATGTGACGCGGCGATTCTTGTTATTTCAGCCAATACGGTCAGCTACAAGTTCGCGCGTTCCGTAAAGGATCAGCTTATCAAGACAGGATGTAATATTCTGGGAGTTGTTCTCAACAAGGTATCCATGAAGCAGAATAAATATTACGGTAAGTATTACGGGAAATATTACGGACATTACGGAAGTGACAATTAATCGATTAGGAGAACGTTAAGATGAGACAAAGGCTATTAACCCTGTGTCTGATAGCAGGCTGTGCGGTGCTGGTAGCCGGTGCGGCCGTTATCACTGCTTCACAGGATAAAACAGCACCGGTCATCACGATCGAAGATAAAGAGAAAGAAATCACCTACAAAGACGGAGACAATTATGAAGAACTCCTCGCTGACGTAACTGCCGAAGACAACCGGGACGGAGATGTGACGGATCAGATTTTTATTGACAAAATTACGGTAGTAAGCGATGGAACCCGCGCAATTGTACAGTATGCGGTAATCGATGAGAGCAATAATGTCGGAACCGAAACACGGATGGTCAATTATGAGGGAACCGGGCAGGCAGAACAAAATGTCAGCCAGCCTGAAGCAGAGGAACCGTCCCAGGAAGAGGAAGCGCAGACAGAGGAAGATACTTCAGAGGATGAACAGGCAGCACAGGAACAGGCTTCCGCTGAGGAAACACAGGAGGAAAATACCGGAGAACTGACACCGGACGGGGCAAATCCGGCAATCCGTCTCACGGAGACGTCCAGATCAATCCGTGCAGGAGAATCATTCGATGTCCTTTCCGTGATTGACCAGGTGGTGGATGACCAGGACGATGCGGCGACATTATCCAGAAGAATTCACGCGGACGGAGAGTACAATACATCCGTTCCGGGTACATATACAATTCGCTACTATGTGATGGATACGAACAATAATACATCAAATATTGAAGAGTTTACATTGACTGTACAGTAGGTAAAAGGAGTGATAAAAATGCCGCAGAGAAGAGAGCAGAGGGAACGCAGGAGACATCAGGGCCGCCGCGGTTCCCGGCATTACGACGAGAAAAAAGGGAGAAATACTCTCGGAAAAGTGATTGCAGTAATTCAGCTTCTGATTTCTGTGATTTTTGTCGGTATCTTATTTAACAGTGGAATGATTCCGATGAAGTATCTGGCAGCAGGGGCTGTTGTGCTTCTGCTGTTGTTCGCCCTCACATTTGGAATGCAGTATATCAGGAACAAAATTCATATTGTGGGGATTGTACTGAGTATTCTGATCAGTGCCGCACTTGCTTTCGGAACCTATTACTTTATGAATATGCATCAGGCAATCAGTAATATCGGAGGAGCTGAGTATAAAACCGACAATATGATCGTTGTGGTCAAAAAGGAAGACAGCGCGGAGTCGATTCTGGATGCGCAGAATTATATTTTCGGAGTTCAGACGGCCGCTGATCAGACAAACAACGAAAAGATGATTACCAAGCTTTCCACACTGATCGGACAGGAGCCGAATGTGTCGGAGTTCAATACTGTTCAGGAGGAAGCACAGGCCCTTCTGGATGGTAGAATTGAGGCGGCTATCTATAATGAGGCATTCAACAGCCTGATTACAGACGAGATTGAAGGATATGAAGATCAGGTTCGTATTCTGTATCAGTATGGAATTGATACCAAACTGGAAAAAGTAGACCAGAGCGTGACAGAACCGTTTAATGTCTATATCAGCGGAATCGACGTATACGGTCCGATTTCCACAAACAGTCGAAGCGATGTGAATATCATCGCAACAGTGAATCCGGAAACACGCCAGGTGCTTCTGACAACAACGCCGCGTGACTACTACGTGACACTTCCGGGAGTTTCCGGAAACCAGCGGGACAAACTGACTCATGCCGGAATTTATGGAGTGGATGTTTCCATGGCAACACTGGAACAGCTTTATAATACCGACATCAATTACTACGCGAGAGTGAACTTTACCTCACTGATTGAAATTGTCGATACACTTGGCGGAGTCGACGTCAATTCCGAGTATGCTTTTGAAGCGGGAGGATATTCTTTCCAGCAGGGTGTGAACCATTTAAACGGGAAACAGGCACTTGCCTTTTCAAGGGAGCGTCACAGCTTTGCTTCCGGTGATAACCAGCGGGGAAAGAATCAGGAAGCCGTGATCACAGCAATTATCAACAAGATGCTGACACCATCCATGCTTACGAAAGCTATGGATATTGTAAAAGAGCTTGACGACTGTGTAGAAACGAATGTATCTATGGACCAGCTCTCAAAACTGATCCAGATGCAGCTCAATTCAGGCGGCAGCTGGAGTATCCTGACCGACAATGCGATCGGAACAGGAGACAGCAATACTTGTTATTCATCCGGAAGCCAGATGCTGTATGTCATGAATCCGAATGAGGTTTCTGTAAACAGCATTTCAAGCAAGATCAACCGGATTTTAGGTGGGGAAAAAATTACACAGTAGAGGGCTGTGGAAATAAAAGAATGAGGAGTAAAGTGTTATGAAGAAATGGATGGCAGATAAGCTGTTTCTGTATCATTGGGTACGTATCTCAATCTTACTGTTTATCTATGATGTAATTGTAATGAATGTGTCTTACGGACTGGCATTATGGCTGAGATTTGACTTCCGCTTCTCGGACATTCCGCCGGAATATCTTTTTACCTGGATCAGGTATATTCCGATTCATACCGTATGTACACTGATTCTGATGTTTGCATTTAAACTGTACCGGAGCATGTGGCGGTTTGCAAGTTTTGACGAACTGTCGAGAACCACAATTGTATGCGCGATTTCCATGGCACTTCATATTGTGGGGACTACCGTGATTTTTCAGAGAATGCCGATTTCATATTATGTAATGGGGGGAATTCTTCAGTATTTTCTGATTACAGGTATCCGTTTCTCTTACCGGATTTACCGGATGTTTGTCACAAGGACTTCAGCAGCGGCTGTAGAATCCAGAGATGTGAAAAATACGATGATCATCGGTGCCGGAGAGGCCGGCAGGGCAATCATCAGTGAATTTAATAAAAGCGGAGACAAGATGCACACAAGAATCCGCTGTATTATTGACGATAACAAAAACAAAAAGAACCGTTATATCGACGGAATTCCGATTGTCGGAACAAGAGAAGATATTCCTGAGATGGTAAAGAAATATCAGATTCAGAAAATTATCTTTGCAATTCCTGCGATTTCGGCTTCCGAAAAGAAAAATATTCTCGAGATCTGCAAGGAGACGGGATGTGAAATGCAGATCGTTCCGGCTGTCTATCAGCTGGTTAACGGCGAAGTAAAAGTAAGTTCGATCCGTCCGGTAGAGATCGAAGAGCTTCTCGGACGGGAAAGCATCCGGATGGACCTTGCAGAGATTTCCGGATATGTAAAAGACAAAGTCGTACTTGTCACAGGAGGCGGCGGTTCCATCGGAAGCGAGCTCTGCCGGCAGATTGCGGCATACGGTGCAAAACAGCTGATTATATTTGACATTTACGAAAATAATGCCTATGATATTGAACAGGAGCTGAGAAGGAAATATCCGTCATTAAATCTGGTCGCATTGATCGGATCTGTGCGGGATACCGGATGTCTGGAAAAGGTATTCTCCACGTATCATCCACAGCTCGTTTTCCATGCGGCAGCACACAAACATGTACCGCTGATGGAGACAAGCCCGAATGAGGCAATCAAAAATAATGTATTCGGCACCTACAATACTGCAAAACTCGCCAACGAGTACGGTGTAGAAAGATTTGTCCTGATTTCGACGGACAAGGCGGTCAATCCGACCAATATCATGGGTGCCAGCAAGAGAATGTGCGAGATGGTCATTCAGATGATGTCACGCCATTCCAAAGGAACCACCTTTGCGGCAGTACGTTTCGGAAACGTACTGGGAAGCAACGGAAGCGTAATTCCACTGTTTAAAAAGCAGATCGCAGAGGGCGGACCGGTTACCGTCACACATCCGGATATCATCCGGTACTTCATGACGATTCCGGAGGCAGTATCCCTTGTGCTGACTGCAGGTTCCTACGCAGAAGGCGGCGAGATCTTCGTTCTCGATATGGGAGAACCGGTCAAGATCCTCGACCTTGCCACCAACCTGATTAAACTTTCCGGACTGAAACCGGGAGTGGATATCGAAATTAAATTTACTGGCTTAAGACCTGGAGAAAAGCTTTACGAAGAGCTTTTAATGGCAGAGGAAGGTCTGCACAAAACAGATAACAATCTGATTTTCATTGGAGAACCGATCGATATGGATGATGATAAATTCCTGATGGAGCTTGCAGAATTGAAAGATGCATGCTACAAGGAAGTATCGGATGTCAAAGAACGGGTATCCAGAATCGTACCTACTTATCAGTATAAGAAAAAAGAAAAATAACAAAGTCGTTTTGGACTTGAAAATATCTTAACCAAATCAAATCGTCGCTTTGTCGCGTTTGAATGGGAAAGTGGTCATTATGGAATATCGTGATTCACCCGGAAAAGCATCCGGGTGAAATGGCGAAGCATACCCTTTTTACTTTCATGATTTGGAAGTGAAAAGAGTATGCTTTTTTCATGCAGAATATTTCATAAAAGCGACTTCCCTCACATTTTAATGAAATGAAATACGACAAGGCCTCATTTGAAGAAAGAGGACTTCTATGTGGTATGTAGTACAGGTACGCACAGGTACCGAGGAAGAGATCATCACACAATGTGAAAAAACGATCGATCACGGGATTTTAAAGCGCTGCTTTATCCCTTACTATGAATCAATGAAGAAGTACAAAGGAGAATGGCATCTGGAGCAGAAAATTCTGTTTCCAGGATACGTTTTCATGATTACAGACGAAATGGAACAACTGTATCTTGGCCTGAAAAATGTGATCGGCCTTACAAAGCTGATCGGGACAGGACGGGAAATCATTCCGCTAAAACAGGAGGAAGTAGACTTCCTGACCGAATTTGGAAAAGAAAAACAGGTTGTTGAGATGTCCACCGGGATCATTGAAAACGGCCGGATCCGGATCACCGACGGCCCATTGAAAGGACGCGAAGCCATGATCCGCAAAATCGACCGGCATAAGCGAAAAGCAAGCCTTGAGATCCCGATGTTCGGGAGAATCCTGGAGACCCAGGCAGGCCTGGAAATCATAGAGAAAATTGAAACATAAAAGGAAAAACAGTCTGGAAAAACTTCCGGGCTTTTTTTAGTGGAAAAAAAGAGGAGTGAGGGAAGATGAGTAAGAAGATGGAACCATTTTCATCAAAGGTATGGCTTTCCAGTCCGACCATGCACGGCCCGGAACTGGAGTATGTAAAAGAAGCATATGAAACCAACTGGATGTCAACCGTTGGGGAAAATATTAATGAGACAGAACGGCTTGCCTGCGAAAAAATCGGCTGTAAGTATGCGGTGGCATTATCAGCCGGAACAGCAGCACTTCATATGGCGGTGAAGCTGGCAGGGGTAAAGCCGGGAGACAAGGTGTTCTGCTCAGACATGACATTTGATGCCACGGTGAATCCGGTTGTTTATGAAGGCGGCATTCCGGTATTTATTGATACCGAGTATGACACCTGGAATATGGATCCGGTGGCTTTGGAAAAAGCA
This sequence comes from Drancourtella sp. An57, assembly GCF_002161525.1. Classification (NCBI taxonomy): domain Bacteria; kingdom Bacillati; phylum Bacillota; class Clostridia; order Eubacteriales; family Oscillospiraceae; genus Drancourtella; species Drancourtella sp. An57. The sequence continues at coordinate 43,425 of NZ_NFHY01000019.1, read as the reverse complement.
TTTGAACTCTATCCGGAAGTAAAAGTTGTTGTTGTAGCACATCTTTATGGTACACCGGGAAAAATTGATGAAATCCGGGAAATCTGTGACCGACATGGCGCGGTCATCATTGAAGATGCGGCAGAATCTCTCGGAGCAACTTATAAAGGTGTCCAGACAGGAACCTTTGGAACCTATAACTGCATTTCCTTTAACGGAAACAAGATTATCACAGGATCATCTGGAGGAATGCTTCTGACAGATGAGGAAGAAGCAGCAAAGAAAGTACGGAAATGGTCCACGCAGTCCAGAGAAAACGCACCATGGTACCAGCATGAGGAACTGGGATACAACTACCGGATGAGTAACGTGATTGCAGGAGTGGTCAGAGGACAGTTCCCATATCTGGAAGAACATATCGCACAGAAGAAAGCAATTTATGAGAGATATAAAGAAGGATTCAAAGACCTTCCGGTGAAAATGAATCCATATGATGAAGAAAACAGTGAGCCGAACTTCTGGCTGAGCTGTATGATAATCGATCCGGAAGCTATGTGCAGGCAGGTACGGGGAGAACAGGAAGCACTGTATATCAGCGAGCCTGGAAAGAGCTGCCCGACAGAGATTCTGGAAACACTGGCATCCTACAATGCAGAAGGACGTCCAATCTGGAAACCGATGCACATGCAGCCAATTTACCGGATGAATGGATTTGTCACAAGAGAAGGAAATGGACGGGCAAAGACCAATGCATATATCGCAGGAGGAGCCGTAGGACAGGACGGAAGACCGCTGGATGTGGGAATGGATATTTTCCATAGAGGCCTGTGTCTGCCGAGTGATAATAAGATGACGGCGGAAGAACAGGAGAAAGTGATCGAGATTGTGAAGGGATGTTTTGAGTAGGTGTCTGGTATGAGAAGAAGAAAAGGATTTTATGAGGCGTGCATAAAGAGATCACTGGATTTTGTATGTGCGTTAGGTGGGATTATTGTGTTAAGCCCGGTATTGTTGATCACAGCAGGACTTGTAAAGCTGAAACTTGGCAGCCCGGTGATTTTCAAACAGGAGAGACCGGGGCTCTATGGAAAACCATTTTTGCTTTACAAGTTTCGTACGATGACGGATCAAAAAGACGAAGAGGGAAATCTCCTTTCTGATGATATCAGGCTGACAAAATTTGGAAAATGGCTGAGAAGCACAAGCCTGGATGAGCTTCCAGAATTATTCAATATTCTGAAGGGAGATATGAGTATTGTAGGATGTCGGCCTCTTCTGATGGAATATCTTCCATACTATACTGAGAAAGAGTTCCATCGACATGATGTCAGGCCGGGATTGACTGGACTTGCACAGGTCAATGGAAGAAATGCAATTAGCTGGGAGAAACGGTTTGCATATGATCTTTACTATGTGGATCACTGTACATTTCAGATGGATATGAAAATTCTGAAAAAAACAGTGGAAAAAGTTTTGAAAAAATCAGATATTCTTGTTGGAAGTGAAATACCTGCGGGAAGACTTGATGATGCAAGGAGAGAGAAATAATGCAGATTGTTATTAGAAAAATGAAGTGGGAGGATATTCCGCTTAAGCTAAAGTGGATCAACGATGAGCAGAATAATCAGTTTCTGCACTACGATCTTCCGCTGGAGCAGAAAAAAACAGAAGAATGGTTTGAAAAGATTAAAGACCGTACAGACAGATTTGATGGAATCATCGAAGTGGATGGAGAGCCTGTCGGATTAATCGGAATTCTTGGAATAAAAGGGAAACAGGGTGAATATTACATCACCATGGGTGAGCCGGCCTATAAAGGAAAGGGAATTGCTACAGAAGCAACACGGCAGCTTCTACATTATGCATTTACAAAATTGGGACTGGATCAGGTGTATCTGTATACAGAATGCGAAAACCTACCGGCACAAAGACTTTTCGAAAAATCAGGATTTCAGAAAAAGGGTATAGAATACGGAAAGGTTCAAAACAGAGGTAGGAATGTAGATCGTTTTTATTATGAAATCTCAAGAGAGGAGTTTGAAATCAATGGATATTTCGAACTATAAAACTCCCGTTTATCTTCTGGAGGAGAATGATAACAGAGTTTATGTAAAACGCGACGATCTTCTTCCTTTTTCTTTTGGAGGAAATAAAGCAAGAAAAGCAGCATTATTTCTACAGGATATCAGGAAACAGAAAGCAGATTATATCGTGACCTATGGAAGCGGCAGTTCCAACCATGGGAGGATTATAGCGAATATGGCTGCTTCAGAAGGGTTTCCCTGTCTGATCATCAGTCCGGAAGAAGCTTCCGAACGTACATATAACAGAAAAATGATGGAGTTTTTTGGGGCTGAGATTATCGAATGTCCGGTTACGGAGGTACACGATACGATCGAAGCAAATCTGAAGAGACTTCAGGAAGAAGGGAAACATCCTTATTTTATTATGGGTGGAGGTCATGGAAATATTGGGACAGAAGCCTATGTACGGTGTTACGAAGAGATTAAAGAATACGAAAAGCAGGAACAGATTCAGTTTGATTATATTTTTCATGCGTCCGGAACAGGAACAACACAGGCAGGACTTATTTGCGGCCAGATTTTGAATCAGGATGACAGAAAGATTATAGGAATCAGTATCGCAAGAAAAAATCCTTATGGAAGAACTGTTGTTATGGACAGTGTAAAAGAATATCTAAATGGAATTTCAAAAGAAGAGATTGAAAAGAACACCATTTTCCTGGACCAGTATACAAATTCGGGGTATGGGAAAGAAAATAAAGAGATTGAAGATACCATTGAAGAGAATCTAAGAAAATATGGAATTCCTATGGATACTACCTATACGGGGAAAGCGTTCTGGGGAATGAAAAAATATATCAGCGAACAGAAGATTACCGGTAAAAATATTTTGTTTTTACACACAGGTGGAACACCATTATTCTTTGAATATTTAAAGGGGAAACAAGATGAGTAATATATTAGTATTGAGTGTGGGTACAAGAAATAAAATCATTCAGTATTTCAAAAAGGAGTTACAGGGAAAAGGGAAAGTAATTGCAACGGATATGAGCAGACTGGCACCGGCGTTATACGAAGCCGATGCCTTTTATATTGTTCCAAGAATGACGGAACCAGGATACATTGAGAAGATTTTAGAGATATGCAGAACAGAAAAAATTCAGGGAGTACTGTCCCTGATTGATCCGGAACTTTCACTGTTAGCGGAGAATAAAGATCGATTTGCAGCAATCGGTACATGTGTTATCGGATCCGACTATGAAGTTTGCGAACGTTCTCTAAATAAATGGGAAATGTACCAATGGCTTGAAGAGCATCACTATCGCTGTGCAAAAAGCTATGTGAATAAGGAAGAGTTTTTTAAAGATATAGAGAAGGGAGAAGCAAAGTATCCAGTATTTGTTAAACCTGTCTGTGGGAGCGCATCTATTGCAATCAGTAAAGTTTATGACCGGGAAACGATTGAGCTGCTTTTCCAGCATAATGCGGGGCTGATGATTCAGGAGTATCTGGAAGGACAGGAAATTGGAGCAGACTGCTATATCGATATGATCAGTGGGAAACTGGTTTCTATTTTTACAAAAAAGAAACTGGTTATGAGAGCTGGAGAAACGGACAAGGCAGAGTCCTTTATTGATCCAAAACTGAATGAACTGCTCAGCTCGTTTGCAGAAGAAATGGGATATCGGGGACAGATTGATATTGATGTATTTGAAAAAGATGAGAATTATTACATTTCAGAAGTGAATCCGAGATTTGGAGGTGGATATCCACATGCGTATGAGTGTGGGGTCAATCATATGAAACTGATCGTAAATAATCTGGAAGGAAAAGAAAATGAAAAACAAGAGCCAGGTTATGATGAAGGAGTTTATATGATGAAATATAACGAAATATCCATATTAAACGGGGGAAGAGAAAATGAGAAGTAACTTCAGAAAAAAATGGGACGATCTGAATTTGATGATGGAGTCAAAATATCGGGAATACTCTTACAGAAAAAAGGCACGGGTACGATTGAAAAGGATGAATAATGGATTTCAGTGCGACGAAGAGTATGAACAGATCGTGGTTCCTTATTGGCAGCGGTACGGATTAAAGCCAAAGAAAATGTGGTATCAGATTTTTGCTGACCGTGATAAAAAAGTAGATCCACGGTACATACCGGATGACCTCTGGTATGGAACAATCGTACCATATTTCAGTAATACGCAGTTCCGCCGCTTCGGAGAAGATAAATGCCTTCATAACATTTGGTTTCCTGATTTAAAGAAACCGGAAACGATTATGAAAAATATTGCCGGTGTTTTTTACGATGAAAATCATGAAATTATTTCAAGAGAAGAAGCAGTGAAGAAATGCTTTTCTTATCAGAAGGAATTTTTAATTAAGCCTTCAATTGACAGTGGGGAAGGACGCTTGATTTCTTTTTTTACTCCGGGTGAGTATCAGAAAGAAGATCTTCTGCGTGCATTAAAAAAGATGGGGGCAAATTATATCGTGCAGGGGGCAGTAAAGCAGCATGAAACTCTTGCAAAATTAAATCCGTCATCTTTGAATACGATCAGGATTGTATCTTTTTTGTTTGAAGGAGAAGTTTATATCCTGTCCTCTATTTTGAGAATGGGCGCAAGTAATGCACGAGTTGATAATATTGGAGCCGGTGGATATGCCTGCCCAATTCATGAAGATGGTTCATTGAATGAATTAGGCGTTAATCGAAAAGCAGAATGGCGTTCTAAAAATCAGAATGGAATTTATTTTAAAGATATCGTGGTTCCATCCTATAAAGAAATTGTCAAAATTGTGAAAAAAGAACATAAAAAGCTTGCGCATTTTAAACTGATCGGATGGGACTTCTCAGTAGATACAGAAGGAGATCCGGTTTTTATTGAATACAATGTATGCCCGGGTTCGAACCAGATTACTTGTGGTCCGACATTTGGAGATTTGACAGAAAGAGTTCTGGAAGAAGTTTTTATAAAGAAAACTTTAAAAGACGCACAAAACTAAAGAAAGAAAAGGAGAACATAAAATGAGAGTAGCAGTAGTAGGAGCTGGAAATGGGGGCTGCGCAGTAGCAGCAGATATGGCATTTAGAGGAGTAAATGTAACATTGGTCAAAACTTCTAATGCAATGCATGACGATAATTTTGAATATCTTCAGAAAAACGATGGGAAAATGACGCTCCTGGATTTTGGAGAAAACGGTAGTATGAATCCACAGGATTTGGAAATTGTGAGAAAAGAAGGTCATATTTCCAATGTAACAAGAGATTTGGCTGTACTGACAGAAATGGATGTAATCATTGTGTACATTCAAACAAATTATCATGAAGAATTGATTCAGAGAATGGCACCATTTATTAGAGACGGTCAAATCCTGCTTATTAATCCTGGATATTTTTCGACAGCGTATGTACTGAAATATTGTGGAGATAAAGATATTTCAGTAGTAGAAGCACAAAGCTCTTTTATTGACGGACGTATCATGGAGCCAGGTATTTTTAAAGTTGGATTCAGAAATGTAAGAAATCCATTAGGGGTGTATCCGGCAAGAAATCTTTCTAGTGTTAAGGAAAAACTGGATCAATTAGGATTCCCATTCCATTATATGAACAGTGTGGTTGGGGCAGCACTTCATAATCCAAATATGATTGTTCATACTATCGGATCACTTTTAAGTATTCCTATGATTGATGCAATGGGAGATGAATTCTGTATGTATCATCGGGCATTCACGGAGCATGCATGGAATGTATTGGAAAAATTGGACTCTGAAAAGATGGATATTCTCGAAAAGATGGGATTCGAACGTCTGTCTTATGTGGAAGCATGTAAGTTCAGAAACTCTTTAGATGATGAAAAAGATGCGAAAGAAGTCTTTTTCTCCTATGCAGCAATGCCGACAAGAGCAAAGGGACCGGTAACGGTAAATTCACGTTATGTTACGGAGGATGTCCCGCAGGGATTGGTGATGTTAGAGTCACTTGGGAAAGCGCTGGATATTAAAACACCAGTTGCAACAGCACTGATTGAAATTGCAAATGCGGCATTAGGACAGGACTTCCGGAAAAATGGAAGAACACCAGAAAGATTGGGAGAAGAAAATATTAAAAAGATCTTAGAGGATAAATAGGGCGATGTTTATTAATAAAAGATATTTATTAATGCTTAAAATGTTTTTGATACGTTCACCTATGAAAAGAGCAAGATATTTAAAAGAGCATAATGTTTTCAGAAAATGCGGCGATAGAGTCATGATTACCTCAAGGAAAATTCCGTTATATTCTGAATTAATTAGTATTGGAAATAATGTTTGGGTTGCATCAGGTGTAGAATTTGTTACACATGATGTTACGCATTACATGCTGAATGGGTTGGAAAATCAAGAAAAATATCAAGAAAAAATAGGATGTATTGAAATAGGTGATAATGTTTTTATTGGGACAGGAGTCAAAATTTTGTATGATGTAAAAATAGGTAATAATGTAATTATTGCAGCTGGTGCAGTTGTAACAAAGGATATACCTGATAACTCTGTGGTAGGAGGTATACCGGCTAAAGTAATTGAAGATTTTGATTCATATAAAAAAAGTCGAAGAAAATTTCATGTAGACTATCCAGCAGACAATATGAAACAAACTATTTCAAAATCATGCGCAGATGAAATGTGGTTAAAGTTTAAAAAGTCACATAGTTCGTGAAGATAAGGCTAACTCAACCAAAGCATGTGCAGATTGCCAGCCTAAACGGCCACCTGTGCCATATTTGGCGGCCAGCCTGTGACTTAAATGGCGGTCAGCCAAGGACACATTAAGCGGCCAAAATTTCCAGTTATAATATAAGCATCTCCTGTTCAAGGGGAAATATCATAACTGGAGGTTCAATTATGGACTACAAAAGAGTATTGAGACTTCACTTTGTGAACCATCTCAGCGGTCGCGAGATTGCCGAAAGCTGCGGTGACTGCAGCAAAACAACCGTCAACGAGTTCCTGAAGCGTTTCAGAGAGAATCCGGAACTCTCATACCCTTTACCGGCAGATGTCACGAATGAATACATTGAGAGTATTCTCTATAAAAAGCCTGGTGTATCAGCGAACCAGCTTCTCTATCGGGATTTTAACAAGGAAGCTGTTTACAAGGCTCTGGCCCGCAAAGGAGAGACCCTGAAGCATCTGTGGCAGAAATACAATGCCGTAGGTGTCGTAGATGGAAAGAAGCCAATGAGCTATCGCCAGTACTGCAGGCGTTACAGCGAATGGGCTGATTCCAAACAGCTGACCTTCCACATCCAGCGTTATCCCGGTGTCAATCTCGAGCTGGACTATGCGGGGAAGCAGCTCTATCTGCATAACCGCCGGAACCCGGATGAGACCACAAAGGTCACGATCTTTATCGCTGCCCTCACCTACAGTGATTATTTTTACGCTGAGGGAATGACCGAATGCGATATCCGGAACTGGATCCGGGTCAACAATAATGCTCTGTCCTATTTTGGCGGCGTGACGCCGACGATCACCCCGGATAATTGCAAAGTAGCAGTTGCCCGGAACAAAGACTGGATCAGCCCTGTCCTGAATAAAGATTTCCAGGCATGGGCAGAACATAACAATACGGTTTTAACCCCTGCCAAAGTGAAATCCCCCCGCTGGAAACCAGTTGTGGAAGGCCACGTAAAGATCATTACCATGCACATCCTCATGGATATGGAAGACATGGTCTTTTATTCCCTGGATGATTTAAACCGTGTCCTGATGGAAAAGGTGGATGCCGAGAACCGGAAGCCTTTTGAGGGGCTCACCTATTCCCGGTACGATCTCTTTACAACAGAAGAGAAGGAGACTCTCCTGCCTCTTCCGCCCAGCCGTTTTGAATATCTTGAACGAAAGACTGTTAAAGTAGCACAAGATTTCTCCTTCACCTTCGACAAAGTCCATTATAGCATGCCCCGGAAATATCTACGACAGGAACTTGAGATCCGGGCAGGGGAAAAAGAAATCTATGTCTATAACAAACACGGCGACTTCATCCGGACGCATAAGCGGAGCTACACACCGAAAGACTGGGTGATCATCCCCTCGGATATGCCTGCCGAATACAAAGACTATGGCTATTGGACGGTGCCCTATTTTCAGCAGAAAGCATCTGCTATCGGACCCAGCACCCGTGCTTTGATCGATGCAGTCATTCGAAAATACGCTTATCCGGTGCAGTCATTCCGAAGCTGCTTTGGTATTCTGCGATATGCGGAGAAGTACTCCCCGGAAGCCCTGGAACGTTGCTGTAAAGACGCCGTTTTAGCTGGGAGATGCAACTATTCCTATATCTGTAACACAATCTCAACTTACTATAAGGAGCCAGCACAGAGTACGGTACCACAGAGCAAAACCAAGGAAGAGGCTGCAGCAGCCGTGTCCGGCACTTACAAAGATGACGACAGCAAGTATTCCCTTAAGAACCTGCTGAAGCGTCAGGAAACGGAGGCCGGCCATGAAGAGTGAAACCAACGATATCTATGAGATGTTGGACACACTATCCCTGCCGGTAGCCGCCCAGCGTTTCGCAGAACTGTCTAAAAGCCCTGAATTCGGCAGCTATACCGCTTTGCAGTTTATCCGTGAGGTTCTGGAACCTCAGTACATAGAAACACTCAACAACAGGTTTGAAACAAATCTGCGGCTCAGCAGCCTGATCAATAAAGGTGCTTTGGCCGAGAATCTGAAAACCGGCAACGGACGCATCTACAATGATGCCACCGTTGATCAGATCCTGAAATTTCATTTCGCTGAGAGCCGGCAGAACGTCGGGATCTATGGAGTCACCGGTGCCGGCAAGTCTTATTTCCTGTCTGCCTGTTGTGTGGAAGCATGCAGACGTAATTACCGTTGTAAGTTCGTAGACTATAGTGACCTGCTGGACGAACTGATTGTCCTCAACCGCCAGGAAGACCTGAACAAGTATCGTAAGAGGATCAGATACTATGCACGGATCCAGCTGCTGTTCATTGATGATTTTGCCATAAGCAGGTATTCAGAAGAAGGGATCAAGATTCTGTATCATCTCATAAAACTTCGGGATGACCTTGGCACCTCCACACTCTTCAGCTGTCAGTATTCTCCAGATGAGTGGGGAAATCAGCTGAGTGACGAGAAGGAGTGTTACGGTAAGCTTGACGGAATCCGGCGAAGGCTGACGACAGGATTTACCGTACTGATTGAGAAGGCATAGCCTTCTGTGACAACAACGATCAATACTGATCAGCAGGGCGGAGCCCCTCTTGCCCTGCCGATCTCTAAAGCCGACCGCTTAATATGGCCCTGACTGGCCGGGAAATGCGGCCCTGCTGGCCGCAGAAAGTGGCTGTTTGCAGCATGGTATAAAAATATTATGTGAAAGGAAATGTTAGGATGATAAATTTGAAAATAATCAATAAAGCGAAAAGTCACCCTGCAATAAAGTTAATAAGAAAGAAAAAATGGAAGAATTATGCCAATAAATTTCTCTTATCTGCTAATGAACTGAAAAAAATAGAACAAAATGAGAAAAACAAAAAGGAGATATTGCAAAATCATATGAAGAATATACCCGATGAAGCTGAGAAAATAAAAAAGGAAATCAAGCTGGCTCTTGATACATTGGGGATTCAAGATAATTATAATAAAATTGCACAAGATATTCTTCTTTGGAACTTTGCATATGGTTTTTCGGTTAATGAGTATTTATGCTATGATTTTATGAATAAATCTGATAAAGAAAGACATATGTATATCTCAGATCGTGAAATTGTTAACTTTGGGTATGAAGTAAATGATTTAGACAAAATGAATTTGTTTTCTGACAAAATGTTAACTTATAAAATGTATAAAAGGTATTTTGGAAGAGAAGTTATTTGTATTAATGACGCAAAAGATTACCCAGTGTTCCAAAAGTTTATAAAAACGCATCCACAATTTGTTAAGAAAGAAGCAAGGGAATCTTGCGGAAGAAGTGTTGAGTTGGTTGATATTACTAGAGAAGTAGGTAGTGAATTTGATCTTTTTAAATTTTTTATATCAAAAGGAAAAACCATACTAGAGGAACCGATTACTCAAAATTATAAAATGTCTATTTTGAATAAATCTAGTGTAAATACGATAAGATGTATAACTTTAGCAGGAAGAAAAGGAATAAAGGTAGCATTCTGTTTTGCTAAAATTGGTAGAGAAGGAGAATTTGTGGATAATGGAGCTGCCGGAGGAATTCTTGTAGGAATCGATGTCAATTCAGGAGCTTTTGCTACGGATGGTATTGATGAATTAGGAAGAAGATATGAAGTACATCCAGATTCTGGTATAAAGCTTAAAGGATTTTGTCTACCAGAGTGGGAAAAAATGAAAATAATGTGTAGTAAACTCGCTGCAAAGATACCGGAAGTGAAATTTATTGGATGGGATATGGCATATTCTGAGAATGGATGGGTAGTAGTTGAAGGAAACGGACTGAGTGAAGCGATTGGAATGCAAAGTACATTTGCAAAGGGAATCAGAAGTGATATAGAAAAATACTTAACTACTTATAATATTTCTGAAAATCAAGTTTTTCGATATATGTAATAAGTTTAAGAGGGGAATAATTATGCTACGAGTAAAACTAGGAAATCATGATCTAATAAAAAAGAGATCCGTTGGAGCATGGATATTATTATTGTGGCTCTTAAATGACATTATATTAAGCATATCTCGATTTTTACTAACACGGATAAATATTTATGGATTCATTAGAAACTCTATATTATTACTTCTAACAATGATTCCAATTGCTTTTTTCTCGATTTACATGAAGCAAATAGGACAAAGAAAATATCGATTTTTTTGGGGAATATATTTTGTTATTATTTTAGCCTATTTTTTTACATATTTGATTAATCCAGATATAGCGTATTTTTATGAACGTGAGGATTATGGATTACAAAGAGTGTTTCGACCGGACGGAGCTATTTATGCACTCCTTTTTTTTAGTTTATGCGATAATACAAAGGAACTTTATGATATAGTAAAAAAATATGCATATATCGATTTTGGTTATTTATTAGTATTCCAATTTTTGCCAGCATATATGGGCGGAGGATGGGCCGATATTGGTTCGAATGGAACTATGGTTGTAAGGCAGTATAGCCTTTCTTTTGGATACGCAATGTTACTTCCTGTAATTGTTTTTTTATATTTATATATCAAACATAAAAAAATATATTATTTGATATTCAGTTTTGTAGGAGGTGTTTTGATATTTACTAATGGATCAAGAGGAGCACTTCTTATGTTGGCATTATTCATCGGCTTAATGATGATAAGTAATATAGTTGAGAGCCCTAAAGCATCATATAAAATTCTAAAAATAGGAAGTATCATAGTTTTAATATTAATCCTCTTTGTGTTTGGGGAGACGCTATTAAGGAGTTTTGTAAATTTTGCTCAAGATCTGGGAATTCAATCTAGGACACTCGACTTATTGTTAAGTGGGGACATTTCAAGTGATACAGGAAGAGATGTAATATGGGCAGCTGTAATTGATGCTATAAAAAACGGTGGGATTTTTGGACATGGGGTATTCGGAGAACGTCCATATGTATTTCCAATACATTATGCAGCATATTCGCATAATATTGTACTTGAATTAGTTTGTAGTTTTGGAATTATTGGTGTTGGAGTGTGCATATTTTTGATAGTTGGAACATTACGGATGATTTTTTTCTGCAAAGACACACAAATGAGAGAAATATTTATTATATTTTTTTCAGTTGCATCTCAGTTATTTCTTTCACTTTCATTTTGGTATGTATGGGAATTTTGGGCGGCAATTGCAATAGCGCATAGATATTTTCAAACAGAAAGGAAACGAAAATTGAATGGATAATATAAAAATAACATACCTTGGCGATTTGACATGCGATAAACCGTTATTGCGTGCGTCTGAAAAGAATGGGTATGATTTTACGCCAGTATTTAGTAAAGTAAAAAAAAAATTTAAAAACTCCGATTTAGTAGTAGCTAATTTTGAAACAGTTTGTGCTGGATTAGAAAGCCAAAATACGAAAGCACTAATGAGATATAATACCCCGGATTCTTTTGTTGAAGCTATTGCTGATGCAAATATAAAACTGGTATCTACGGCTAATAATCATTGTCTTGATCAAGGAATAGGGGGATTAAAGAGAACTATAGATATTCTCGACAAGTTTCAAGTTAAGCATACAGGGACATATAGAAATCAAGAAGAGCGTAATCAAATATGTACTGTGCAGGTGAAAGAAAAAAAGATCAGTTTTCTATCATATACATATAGTACAAATGAAACAAATACGGGGATAGTACTTGATGAGACAAATGATTTTCACGTTGGATTATTAAAAAAACAAGCTACGGTTTCTTCTGATAATAGTCATGTAAAAAATTTATTACTCAAAATTATTGGGGACAAGCAGCGACGTATAATAAAAAAGGTAATATTTAAAACGATGCTTGCCATTGGTGTACCATATATGCATGCATATGTGGATCAAATCCGTGAAGGAGATAGGGAGAATATTTATTTAGAAAGTGTGAAAAAAGATATTGCTGAGGCAAAGAAGATTTCAGATTTTGTAGTACTTTTGGTTCATGCAGGAGGACAGTTTAATCCTGAACCAGGGACATATTGTGAATTCTTGATGGATACTTTAACTAGATTCGGAGCGGATGCGGTAATAGAGAATCATCCTCATGTTGTACAGGAAATTAAAGAAACCAATAAAAAGTTAACTGCCTATTCATTAGGAAGCTTTAACTTATCTCCTAGTGCCGACTACATAATACATGAGCCATTGCCAGAATACTCTATAGCATTGCATCAATATATATTAAATGATACGGTAAAATATACATTTTCAATTTTAAAAAATATAGAAGATAAAGATGGAAATATTGTAGTCTGGTCAATAGAGGATTTGTATGAAAAATGTAGTGAGAAGGAAAGAAAAATTTTATGGAAAGAAAGTAGTACAATATTTGAAAGAGTTACAGGTGAAACAACTAAAAAATTTTCGATAAGAGAAGAATATGACGTAATATAGAAGGTTTTGAAATAATGGTTAATACAAATAATGATAAAAAAACAGTTACTACAGGCGTAGTTTTAAAATCAGGAATATGGTATACAGTAAGTAATTTTGCCTTTCGAGCGATTGCTTTTATAACAACTCCTATTTTTTCCAGAGTGCTATCTCAGTCAGAATATGGCGAGTATAATAATATTAACAGCTGGGTTTCAATATTAGTTGTATTAGCAGCCTGTGATTTACACTCGTCAATTATTAGAGCAAAACTTGATTTTGAGGAAGATTTGGAAAGCTACTCTTTTTCTGTATTGACATTATCCTCTATTATTACAGCACTTTTCTATTTAGTGTTTGTATTAAATGGCAGTTTATTGGAACAGTGGCTGGGAATTGATAAAAAGTACTTTCATATTATATTTTTATATATTCTATTTAATGAAGCATTTTATACATTTATTACATTGGAGAGAGCCCACTATCGATATAAATCTTTTTCTCTTTTAACGGGGATTTCAATTGTTGTAACAAGTTTGTTTTCCGTGTTTCTTGTTTTAGTTTTAGATAATAAATTAGATGCACGAGTATACGGACAATATATTCCCGTTATTGTTATTGGTATTTTTATGTATTTACTTATTATGCATAGAGGGAAACATGTGCGTCTCCAATATTATAAATACGCTATTGTATTGAGCCTGCCACTAGTTCCTCATCAATTATCTTTAATTCTTCTAAGTTCCTCAGATAGAATTATGATTACAAAACTTTCAGGAGCAGAATATACAGCATTATACAGCATAGCTTATATCATAACTAATATTATCGCTATTTTATTAGATTCAATGAATAAGGCTTGGGCACCATGGCTTTTAGATTCTCTAAAAGCAAAACAGTTCAAAACAATAAAGAAAACGACAACAATTTATTTTATGCTCTTTGTCGTTCTAATAATTGGGGCACTCTTTTTTGCACCGGAAGCGATTATGATACTTGGAGGAAAGAACTATATAGAGGCGGTATATGTATTGCCACCATTAATTGTAGGATGTCTGTTTCAGTTTACATATACCATGTATGTACAGTTGGAATTTTATGAGAAAAAAATGAAAACAGTTGCGATAGGAACGGCCATAGCAGCGGTAATTAACATCGTATTAAATTATTTATTGATTCCAATATTTGGATACGTAGCAGCTGGATATACAACCCTGATAGGATATGGTGTTTTATTTATAATTCATTATATTACAATATGTAGATATGGATACAAAAATATATTTGACCGTAAGATTATTTTTTCAGTTTTATTAATTGCTATTGCAGTAACACCTTTAGTTGAAATCCTATATTCACATAATTCTATAAGGTATGTTTTGGGTGGATTATATCTTCTGTTAATTGCAGGAGGGGCAATTAAGTATGGAAAAAACATTATTAGTTTGCTAAAGAAAAAATAAATTTATTACAAGATCCTGTAACATTTCACATATCCTGCAATACGTGAAATGTACGGGATCTTTTTTGGGCGTCTTTCTGCCGCTCCAAAACTTCTTGGTAATATGGTGATAGTGTCAAGATTGCCACCAATACCATGTCATTTTTCTTTATACTCAGAAACAAGTTCTTCTGCCAGATACTCGTCACTCATACAGTGCAGATCAGATACACCTTCGCTGATTAAGCGGTAAATCTTTGAGTGGTAAAAAAAGCATAGCGCATCATCCAAAGAAAGTTGTTCTTTTTCAGCAAAACACTCGATAATTCGAGTGTATTTTTTTTGCAGTAAAATAGGATTCGCCGTCAAATTTGTTCACTCCCTTCAAAGTACAAATAAGATTCCAGAGCTTTCTGTGTCCGGAAACAAAGCTGCAAGTTAGGTTTTTCGAAACGTAATCTCCGTATCGCTTCTTCTTTATCAATCAGATGATCGAAGAAAAGCTCAATGGTATTGAAGACTTTATCATTTGCAACACCGCCAATAACAATATCATAATCAGTGGCATCCTTTCCGCTTCTGCAAGTAAGGATGAAATCGAGCCATTTTTCGGAGTACGAATCAAATTTCAGAATTTTTAGTTCTTGATATGCCTTTTCATCGAATTCATATCGAGAAACGATTCCGTTTTTTCCACGTCGTTTGAATTTCTCACACCATTTTACGGCCTGTTCGTAAATAGGAGTCAGATAAAAACCGCATCCAAAATCAACATTCTTTCTGGAATGCTCTAAATCCGGAGATTTAATTTCCAGATAGGAACCGTGATATAAAATCATACTTTAATACCCCTTTCTCGCATTAAGCTGATAATATCATCAACAATGTAGTCTTTGCTCTGTGTATGCAGTATTTCATATTCTGGTATGATGTAGCCGGACAGGATATTGCTTTCTTCGGTTAGCATTTTATATATTTCTTCAGCGTTTTTTTCAAGCCTGATTGCAATGTTTTCAATACAAAAAACAGCAAATTCCAGCTGGTTTGTATTCGTAATCTTCACCTCTTCTAACATGGCGCTACCCTCCATGATTCATATTAAAAATGGGAACTATCATCGTCTGATCCCGATGTCTATTTTCCCTTCAAAAACTTCTCGACAAATTCATCCACTGATTCCACCTTGGCGGCACCCTTATTCCAGATTTTCAGGGTATCCAGATCCTTTTCAGATAGAATCTTTTCCCTAATCTCAGAAGAGACCGGTCCCAGATCTTCCAGCACATCTAAAATGGACTCCGATCTTCCAGCCAGTAATCCAGCCGCCCGTCCTTCGGCTAATCCAGTAGCATGTCCCTCCGCAAGGCCCTCCGCAAGGCCTTCGGCCATTCCAAGCTCACGTGCTTTCTTTCGTTCAGCCTGTACGTCATATGCTTCAAAATTTTCAAACAACATCGTAAAATCCCTCCGCTCAATCTGATCCGTGAACTCACCGATTTCGTCCTGCGGAACATTCAGGCGATGCAGAAACGCCGCAATAATTTTGGAAATCAGCTTTAAGAGTGATTCTGGAGAATTCCGGCTTATGTTGTCCAGATATTCTTCCGGAATTTCTTTCAGCTTATGAAATTCGGCAGAGCTGCGCAGTTTATCAATCAGCATGATCAAAGACAGTTCGTCCTGCTTGTCAATGAGCTCTTGATTTGAGAACTCGGAAAGAGGAACGACAATGTACTGAAAGCTTGGAATATGTATTCCAAGGAGATCGGAGAGAGCGGTCCGATCCTTAAAATCAAGAGAAGCCGTCCAGCGTTCTGTTCCATCATAAAATACAATGGGCAGTACAGGCGGATATCGGAACGCTTTGGTGGATGTGATGCCCTCATGGATCTTTTCCATTTCAGACGCATAATCCGTCAAAATGTAGACGATATAGCGCAGAATGCGAAAAGACATATCAAAATCTACTTTCGTTTGATGTTCAATCAGGGCAATCACATACAGTGTATCGATATCCGAATTGCCTTTCAGATGAATTTTTTTGACGGAATCAGAGTCACGCGCCTCCTGCAAGAGGGGAAGAAATTGCTCTGTGATATCTTCAATATCTTCCGGCTGTACATCTTTCAGCAATTCAATATCCGTGTAACCTCTTAGAAACTGGGCGCAGAGAACAGGATCTCTGAAAATCAGTTTTGCGCCACTGTCCTTGATCTTGGTGTTTTTTACTGCGTCACGTGAAGTCGTTTTTTTAGTAGTCTTTGTTCTGTCTGTTTTTTGCATAAAAGCACTCCTTTCGAATAGAAAGAGACCTGAAAAACAGACAGGAATCTTAAGAATATTGTAGCAATGGACTGTGGGAAATTCAACATTTTCCAGACAGTTCTTCAGAATCTCCTATAATAAATAAACAATGAAATCGGTTGGCCGAACGGCCGGATTATTCCATCTAGGCAGAAGAGAAAACTTCCACGAATAAATGTGAGGATAGTATAGGACATCTGAAAGAAAAATGCAAGAGAAACCCGGCATTTTATGAAATAATTCCTTGACAATTTTTTTCAAATACTTTTGACATACCCTGCAATGTGTTACACTTACAGAAGACAGATGTATGTTAGATACCGATATCAGGCAAGTGGAGAAACGAGGAGAATGTATATGAATTGGGAAAGTCTGTTCAGAGCCCGGATTTTAGAGAGAGGCTATGATTATTATTTGTGCAATGCAGTAAAAAATATGGAGGTAACAGAAGACAGTATTACCGCGGATGTGCTTGGTACAGAAAATTATCAGGTGGAGATCACTCTGGAAGAGGGGGAAATACTGGATATGTACTGTTCCTGTCCATATGCGGAAGATGGAAAGAACTGCAAACATATGGCGGCTGTTTTATACGAGTGGACGGAAGGTGACGATCAGGGAATATATCCGGACAGAGAAGAACTGACGACGAAAAAGTCCGGGGCAAAAGAAGAAATACGAAAATTGATTCAGGAGACAGAGCCGGAGATTGTGGAAGAATTTTTAGCGGATCTGTTGATGCAGGATGAACAGCTGATGTTGCGGTTTAAAAGGACTGCGGGGAAAAATCTGTCGGAAGAGGATATAGAACGGTATTTTCATCAGGTGGATGAGATTACCTGGCGGTATCAGGGAAGAGATGGATTCATTAATTACTATGAAGCCGACGGATTTATCCTGGAATTGCAACAGATTCTGATGAATGATGTCAGAACTATGATCAATCAGAAGAATTATAAGTGTGCATTTCGGCTGATGAATTATATATTTGAAACGATCGGTGAGGTGGATATGGATGATTCTGACGGCGGGACGGGAATGCTGGCAGATGAGATCTATAATGATTGGAGGGAACTTCTGGATTACGTCGATGAAAAAGAAAAACATGAAATGTTTGACTGGTTTTCCGTTCATTTAAATGGATCTGTTATTGACTATCTGGAAGAATATATCTATCAAATTGTTTTGAATGAATTTCCGGAGAAAGAATACCAGCCTCTGAAGCTGAAATTCATAGAAAAGAAAATCAAAAATGCCGCTTCCAAAGAGAAGTCGTGGAGCAGAGATTATGAATTAGGACGGTGGGTGGTTCCTTATCTGGATTTGTTGAAAAAGCAAAAGGACGGAGAAGAAAAGAGAGAATCATTCTTCTGGCAGTACTGGGATAATTCTTCTGTGAGACGTTACTATATCGATCAGTGCATGAAGAAGAGAGACTATGAGAAGGCACTTGAGGCGCTGGATGATAGTATTTATTTCGATCAGAGCTATCGGGGACTGGTCATTGAGTATGAACAGATGAAAAAGAATATTTATCAAATTCAGGACAGAAATCAGGAGTATGAAGCGCAGCTTTGGAAGCTGGAAACAGAAGTTATTCCGGGAAGCCTGGAAACATTTAAAGAGTTAAAGAAGTTGTATTCCAAAGAGGAATGGATTTCAAGAAGGGAAGAAATATTTCAAAAACTTCCGCCTCGATCTAATATAGAAAAACTGTATAAGGAAGAAAAACTCTATGACCGGCTTTTGAATTGCGTGGTGAACAGTCACGGGATGTTTGTGCTGCAGGAATACGGGGAAATTCTTCAGAAAGAATATCCGGAGGAGATTCTGCAGAAGTATCGCACAGAAGTAGAGAAAATGGCAGTACACACGAGTGACCGGAAAACATATCAATATCTTGTAAGTCTGCTCCGTACTATGAAAAAAATAAAAGGCGGCTCTAAGCTGGTGGAGGAGATTGTCCGGGATTGGAGACAGCGTTACAGAAACAGACGGGCAATGCTGGATGAACTGAACCGGCTTTAGATATATGTGATTGGCAGGAGGAAAAGCGAAAATGAAAGTGAAATTGGATGAAGTGATAGAGGCTCTTGAGTTTTCCGGTATGGATAACGGATATGACTATAGTACAGCAACAGAAGAAATTTTACTGATCTATGATGGCATGGTGAATGGAGAGTATTGTTAATGCTCTCCTCGGCTGTCATGATCTCGCTCTGTCATGCAAGCAGAGCAGCATAATGCTAAACTATGAAGTCAAAAACAACTGAGCGCAGAGGACAGGATCTCTGAAAATCAGTTTTGCCCGCTGTCCTTGATCCTGGTGTTTTTAACTGCGTCACGTGAAGTCGTATTTTTAGTAGTCTCTGTTCTGTCTGTTTTTTATTAATAGCACTCCTTTCGAATGGAAGGAGACCTGAAAAACAGACAGGAATCTTAAGAATATTGTAGCAATGGGCCGGGAGAAATTCAACATTCTCCAGACAGTTCTTCACTTTATTGAAGTTTCTATGTTGTTTATAAGAAATGCTTTTGACATATCGTGTAAAGTGCTACACCTACAGAAAACAGAGGTGCAACAAAATGAGACAAGCTGAAAAGGGGGATGGATTAATCTGGATTTTGGAAAAAGAATATAAGTAGAAGAATTAGGCCTATTGTGGGATGCACTGCCTCGATAGACCTGTTTTTTATTGGTATGAAACTGATTTTGAATGAGAATACTATGTTTAAGACAACAAAAAAGTTTGAATTTAATTCATAATAGCTCTTTGATAAACCAAAATGACAAAAATATAAACTTGACAAATAACAGGCACGGGAGTATCATCAGTTTAAAAGAATAACAAAATGGCTTATGGAAAAGCTAAACTGATGAGAAAATGAACGGAGATGGAACATGAACCTATATTTCGAATTGTTGAAAAAACCAGTCTTTAATATGGAGGATGTAAATGAATTTTACAATAATATGGATAGTGCACGTTCTGCGATTAAACGATTGATGAAAGATGGTATGGTGGCCAAGATTCGTAATAATATGTACACCTGCATTAGCGGAGAGACCGGTGCGC
This sequence comes from Drancourtella sp. An57, assembly GCF_002161525.1. NCBI lineage: Bacteria > Bacillati > Bacillota > Clostridia > Eubacteriales > Oscillospiraceae > Drancourtella > Drancourtella sp. An57. Next base: position 23,530 of record NZ_NFHY01000019.1, on the reverse strand, counting down.
CGGTTGCAAATCGTTTTCAGATAGCTAGCCATATCACACCGACATCCTATGTGTCCCACCATACAGCTATGGAGTATTATGGAATTACAGATCAGGTCTATTATGATGTATATGTATCTTCCGAGACTAGCTTCCGTGATTTTACATTTGATGGCTATACCTACTGTTTTGTAGCGTCAAAAAATTCAGAAGGAATCGAGAAGTCTCCTTATAGCGGAGGCGTTGCAGTAACTAATTTGGAGCGTACCATTGTTGACAGCATCAAAGATATGGATAAGATTTCTGGTATTGAAGAAGTGGTGCAGAATATAGAGAGTGTACACAGAATGCAGGAAAAAAGATTGCTCAAGTATATGGAGCTTTACCAAAATCAATTTTTGTATCAGAAGATGGGATATTTATTATGGCAGCACAAGGAACAAATGGGACTGTCTGATCTGTTCTTTGAAAAATGCAAGAAACAAATTGGAAAAAGTAAGCGTTATCTTACACGCGACCAGGAGGGAGGTTGTTATGATGATACATGGAAATTGGTTGTTCCGTATGATTTACAAAATATGAAGAATGGGGTGGTGATGGATGCCGATATATAATAAAGTAGAAATTGGACGTGTTGCACAACAGCAGGGATTCGTGAGAGATACCTTTGAAAAAGTTTTACGCCTGAAGGAAATTTTGCGGTATCTGAATGAAGAAGAATATCTAAAAGAACATTTGCTTTTAAAAGGCGGAACAGCCATCAATTTGACAGTGTTCAATCTTCCACGTTTGTCTGTGGATATTGATTTGGATTACACACCAAACGATACGAAAGTGGACATGTTAGAGGCCAGGGAGAAGATTACTACTCTTATTAAGGACTATATGGAGGCAGAAGGGTATCAGCTTTCCCAAGGTTCCCGCCTTACGCACAGTTTGGATGCTTTCTATTACCAATATCAAAATGCCGGTGGCAACAGAGATATGATAAAGATAGAGTTGAATTACTCTTTACGTGCTCATATTTTGGAACCAGTACATAGAAAAATTCTTCCGGAAGTGTTTGATGATGACTTGATGATTCGCATGGTAGCTCCTATGGAGATTTTTGCAGCGAAAGGAAATGCTCTGATTAGTAGAGCCGCAGCAAGAGACTTGTACGATTGGGGAAATCTGATAGCTAAAAATTTGTTTGTTGATGAAAGAGACATATTCCGTAAGTGCTTTGCATTCTATGCAACAATTTCAGCAGAGACAGTGAATCGTGATTTTGATACATCAGCCATTGATTCCTTGAAGTTTGGTAAGATACGAAGAGATTTGTTCCCGGTACTGAGCAGGAAAGATAATTTTATGCTTGATGAAAGAAAGCAGAAGGCAAAAGATTATATTACAGATCTGATGCAGCTGACAGATCAAGAGCAGGAATACATGGACCGATTTATTGCCAAAGAGTATGTTCCGGAATTGTTATTTGATGATGAAGAAATCGTGGAAAGAATTAAGGAACATCCGATGGCACTTTGGAAATGCCAACAATAACATATTGGCATATCGAAAATAGACAGCAAAAGTCAACTGTACCAGTGTAAACATACAGCCTCCAACAATCAAGAGCAGTGCTCTTTCCGACTATTGGAGGCTGTGCATTATCTCTTCATCTAATTTTTCCGTATGCTCAATTAGTTCAGAGTGACTGTGCGGTCTTTTGTTTCTGCTGTAACCGGAACTACTGCATTGACAGAAGTATTATCGATCTCAACTGAATATGTTTTGTGGATCATGCAGTTAATCGGATCTTCTGTAGCGATTACCAATGCAAGCTTGTGTCCAGGCTGTACGGTATATCTTGTTGCGAAGAGATATACATGGTAGTCGTGATATTCGCCTTTTTTCAGCTCAATGCTGTTGGCTGCGGTTTCCGGTTCATAACCTGCTTCCGGATTGCAAAGATCTGCGAAGGCACGTGTGATGACACGGTATTTCTTATGTACAGTCGAGAATTCGGCTTCGTTAAATGCCGGAAGATCGCCGCCGTTGATAATTCCGCCTTCTTTTACAGTTTCTACCGGGATAATGTTTCTTTCCGGATCTACAGTCTGAATACTGTCGAATTCTTCATCGCAGACATCACAGAGAAGAACGGCAATTTCCACGTCATCCATTCTGCCGGAAACTTTGGAAGAACCAAGTTTCATCGTAAGTGTATCGGCGTCGTTTGGATTTTCCGGATGGAAGTCTGCATCGGCGTCTCCGTCTTTTAAAGAAGCGCGCAGATTCAGGCGGACCGTGCCCTGGATCGTGACAGCCTCCTCGAACGGATCTGTCACATAGCGCTGACCCATATTGGTGGATTTTACTCCCATCACATCGTCGAAGTTTTCAGCGCTGATTCCTGCAGCTTTCCAGTCTGTATCGATGACAGATGTGCCGGTTCCGGCGCTTTCCAGTTTCATGCTGTAATCGGTATCCCAGGAATCGGATGTTTCCCATTTTTTCTGATCGTAGTTTGTCTGTACGAGAACTTCCGGCCTTGACTCGGCGCCGTTTTCCACGCCGTACAGATAATGGGAAATCCATTCATTTACAATGTCATCATAGAATTTTCCGTCAATCAGGATTCCGTAGTTTTTGTTCGGCATGGTAGGTGTGATGTGAGGACCCTGATGAAGGATTGTCTTAAAGGTCTGTCCGGATTTCTGGAAGGCTTTTACCATCATGTCAAACTGTTTGGTGGAGACGTTTTCATCGTTTAATCCCTGGACAATCAGTGCGCTGCACTTGATCCTGTCAGCATGCAGACGGTAGTTTCCGCTTCCCCAGAATTCCTCATCATAATCAAATCCGCACTTCAGCTGCTGCAGACTCAGCTCATGGTGGAATGCTGCAATGTCATCTTTTTGTTTTTCAGACAGTGTTTCATCATGATAACGGCTTGAGCAGTAGTAGGCAAGGAAGCTGTTTAACATCTCTTTTGGCCAGTAACGCTGTGCGCCCTGCATGTTCTGCTGGCTGTACCAGTCGGAAATTCCGGCAACAGGAACGATGGTTTTCAGTCCTTCTACGCCTGTTGTAGCCACTGCGAACGGCATGGTTCCGGCGTAGGATCTTCCTGTCATGGCAACGTTTCCGTTGGACCAGTCGGCTTTTGTAATGATAGTGCCGGTGCGGTCTGCGTAGGCAACACGGTCGCCGTGCAGCCATTCTACCACGGCTTTAAATGCGTCCCGTTCGTAATCAGATCCTACATAGTTAAATCCATCGGAGCCAAGCGCTCCGAGTCCCGCACTTGTGATCACCGCAAAGCCGCGGACAAGATAATAATTGAAGTTGTCAAGGTTTTCGTAAACCATACTGTCCGTGCTTCCCTTGTCCTTGTAATACCAGTCGGAGGGGTCTGATTTCAATGCAAGATCCATGGCGCTGATTTCACCTGTAGGAACACGCGGAGCAACTTCCTTTTTCAGATCGTTGAAATCGAATTTGCGGTATTCTTTTTCTGCAACCTTTTTCATATGATCGTAACCGTCTTCCTGAACACCGGCACAGTACGGGCGTGCCTCAAACAAAGAAGCGGCTTTGTAATTGCCTTCTACTGCGCTGCGCGGAACCTGCACAAGTGTTTTAATAAGATCCCGGTTTCCGTCTCCATCCATATCATAGTCGGATTCTACATAGACGCAGTATCTGACGATATCAGATGTTGCAGGATCATAATTTTCCCCGGTTTTTCCATCCGTAAACGGGAAAACAGGCTGTGCCAGTCCGTTTTCAAATACCGGCACTTTACTGTAAGAATTACTTTTCATGATTGTCCTCCTCTTTTGCAGCAACATACCAAACTATGTTGTTATTTTTTCTCTACTAAATAGTATAATTTTTCTGTGAAACTTAGTCAATATTATGTTATGTGATAAATGCGAAAGAAGGGGCAACATTTCCTTCACAAACATTTAAGGAAATCTTATTTCTTTTGTCCTTGATTCCTTCCGACGATCGGTATATCATTAGTAAATATCATATGGCGCTGATTTTATATTGAGAAGACAGTGCCGGGGAAGAGGGGATAAAAGTGTGGGAACTGTTTCAGAGTTTAGCTGAAAAAGCGGTATGGTTTTTAAAGCTGTACGTGATCGAGTACCGCTATCTGGTTGCATTTCTGGCATGCTTTGTATTTTTATATATTTTATTTATGCACTGGCTGAATATCCGGTTTTTCCGGATCCTGCGGGAGCCGGTAGCCATCATCTGTCTGGTGGTGGAGATCGTTGCGATTGCGTATTTTACGATTTTCTTCCGGGAACAGGGAGAGTCGCATACATATGAGCTGGAGCTGTTCTGGTCGTATAAGAAATGGATTCTCGAAGGAAGTGTGGCCTTCGGCCTGGAGATTTTAAATAATATCGTGCTGTTTTTCCCGTTTGGATTCATTTTGACGGATGCGCTGCGGAGATGTCCGTTCTGGGCGGTTCTGCTGTCCTCCCTGGCGGTGAGCGGCTGTATTGAGATGAGCCAGCTTGTTTTCAGGCTTGGACTCTTTGAGTTTGACGATATTTTCAACAACGTGCTGGGAGCCGTGGCAGGATGGTGTGTATTTCACATCCTGCGGAGCTTCAAGAGGAGAAGAAGGCCGGAAAGCTCTTCGGTTTACTCCGGATAACGACAGCTTTGCTGTCTGATGCCTAGTGATCCCAGCGGAATAGACTGTTCTGATAGCGGGAGAGTGCGCGGTAGAGGATCATGCCAAGGACGCCGCAGCTGACGATTTCTCCTGCCGCGATGGAGATCATTAAAACCGGGATCGGCAGATGGACGCCATATCCATAATATAGAATCAGCGGCACGATCACGGTATTGGACAGGACCGGCGCAATTGGAAGGAGCAGAGGATTACAGTTACGCATCCGGTAGACGAGGACTGCTCCGATCAGCGTGGCGAGGCTTCCGAAAATAATATCCGGCAGGATCGCGCCTGAGAGAATATTTCCGATCAGGCATCCGATAAAAAGGCCCGGCACCGCAGCCGGTGTGAAGGCCGGCAGGATAGTAAGTGCTTCCGAGATGCGGATCTGGACTTCGCCGAATCCGAAAGGGGCAAAGAGCCAGGTCAGTATGACATAAATCGCGGCGATCATGGCCGCGTGGGCAATCAGTCGTGTTTTCTTGTGCCTCATAAGATTCCTCCAGTATTGTGTTGCAGTATCAAATCTGTAGTATAGCATGACCGGTCTGAAAAGACAAGAAAAACCAGGTACACTATCGCAGGAGAGCAGTCCGCTCCCGGTCTGCGGCAGGTGCCTGGTTTTCTAAAAAGCTTCAAATGGATTTAGAACTGGAATGCGTCTTTGATGCCCGGCCAGTTCTGGTCTCTTTCATTAATATTCAGCGGTGTACCGTCGGAAAGAGTATATCCCGCGCAGGCTCCGCTTCCCGGATAAGTTCCGGTCACTTCCGGCCATTCAATGCCGATTTCCGGATCGTTCCATGCCAGTCCGCCGTCATCGCCCGGATGATAGAAGTCTGTGCATTTGTAGCAGAATTCGGCGCTGTCGGACAGGACGAGGTAGCCGTGTGCAAAGCCTTCCGGTACATAAAACTGTTTCTTGTTTTCTTCGGTCAGTTCGACTCCGTACCATTTTCCGTATGTTTGGGAGTCTTTTCTTAAATCCACAGCCACATCAAAGACGGAGCCTTTGATGACGCGGACAAGTTTTCCCTGAGGGAACTGTTTCTGGAAGTGCAGGCCGCGCAGAACGCCTTTTGTGGAGCTGGACTGGTTGTCCTGTACAAAATTCAGATGCAGGCCGGCTTCTTCCATATCATTCTGATTATAGGTTTCCATAAAATATCCGCGGTTATCGCCATGTACGGCCGGTGTGATGACACAGAGACCTTCGATTCCGCCGACATTTTTTTCTACTGTGATCTGTCCCATTTCAATCGATCTCCTTTCGCAACGTTTCTGTTATTAAAATTCCAGTTCGGTCAGATAGCGGTGAAGAGCATCTTTCCAGTCCGGCAGCGGTGTAAATCCGTTCTGAACCAGCTTGGATTTATCCAGGCGGCTGTTAAACGGTCTGCTTGCTTTGGATACGCCGTATTCCTCCGTGGTAACAGGAAGTACGGTGAGATGCTCTGCATCGTATTCCGGATGACCAAGTTCAGCTGCCTGGCGGAAGATTTCCACAGCAAAATCATACCAGCTGATATATCCGCCCTCGTTGGTTGCATGATAGTAGCCGTATTTGTCTGTTTCGATCATGTCTGCCAGAAGTTTCGCAAGATCGTAAGTGTAGGTCGGTGTTCCGATCTGATCGTTGACTACTGTAAGTTTGTCGTGTGTTTTGCCGACATTGAGCATGGTCTTGATAAAGTTCTTTCCGTTTTGTCCGAATACCCATGCAATGCGGACAATGAAATATTTTTCCAGCTGTCCGGATACTGCAAGTTCTCCTTCGAGCTTGGTCTTTCCGTAGATATTAAGCGGAGCATAATCTTTACAGTCCGCCTCCCACGGGGTTGTCCCCTGTCCGTCAAAGACATAGTCCGTGGACAGATAAACCATCTTACAGCCTTCCGGTCTGGAGGCATCGAGTTTCTTTACCGCTTTGACAATATTTTCCGTTCCGACGGTATTGACCTGACGCACTTTTTCTTCCATATCTTCCGCAAGGTCCACGGCAGTCCATGCCGCGCAGTGCACGACCACATCCGGAGATTCCTGAAGAAGGACGCGTTCTACCGCCGCTTCATCGGTGATATCCAAAGAGACATACGGTGCTTTTGTGACAGCGGTACCGTCCTGAGCTCCGCTGTACTCCGGGGCAAGGTCAGAACCGGTGCAGGTGTAATTTCCTGCCTGGTTACTGGTACGTTCTGTCAGTTCGTTGATGACATCATGGCCGAGCTGGCCGGCCACACCGGTTACAAATACTTTCATGATGACTGACTCCTTCCTGATGTTTCTGACGGCAGCCTAACGGTTTCCGTACATTTCCTCATAGTAGTTCTGGTATTCACCGGAAACAATCGTTTCCCACCAGTCCTGGTTGTCCAGATACCACTGGATTGTCTTCTGGATTCCATCCTCGAATTTTGTTTCCGGAAGCCATCCAAGTTCTTCGTGAATCTTTGTCGGATCGATCGCGTAGCGCATATCATGGCCCTTGCGGTCTGTCACATGTGTGATCAGGCTTTCTGGTTTGCCAAGTGCTTTACAGATGATTTTTACAATATCGATGTTTTTCATTTCATTGTGTCCGCCGACATTGTAAACTTCTCCGACACGTCCTTTGTGGATGATGAGATCAATGGCTTTGCAGTGATCCTCCACATAGAGCCAGTCGCGGACATTGATTCCTTCTCCGTAAACCGGAAGCGGCTTGTCATGCAGCGCGTTGATAATCATCAGCGGGATAAGCTTCTCCGGGAAATGGTACGGCCCGTAGTTGTTGGAGCAGCGGCTGATCGTCACCGGAAGTCCGTAAGTGCGGTAGTATGCAAGCACGAGAAGGTCGGCAGCTGCCTTGGAGGAGCTGTACGGGCTGCTTGTGTGAATCGGAGTTTCTTCCGTGAAGAACAGGTCCGGTCTGTCGAGCGGAAGGTCGCCGTAAACTTCGTCTGTGGATACCTGATGATATCTCTGGATACCGTATTTGCGGCAGGCGTCCATCAGGACGGAAGTACCGATGATATTTGTCTCAAGGAAAACCTGCGGATTTTCGATGGAACGGTCTACATGGCTTTCTGCAGCGAAGTTGACCACGATATCCGGATGCTCTTCCTCAAAGAGACGGTATACTGCTTCACGGTCTGTGATGCTTTCCTTCACAAAACGGAAATTTGGATTGTCCATGACCGGGGCAAGAGTGGAAAGATTACCCGCATAGGTCAGGCAGTCCAGACAGATGATCCGGTAGTCCGGGTATTTGTTTAACATGTGAAAAATAAAGTTGGAACCGATGAAACCGGCTCCTCCGGTTACGATAATATTCATTTTCTTTTCCTCCTGAAATCCATTCTAACGCAGTGCGTCAAGATATTTTCCATCCAGTACGTCTTTTAAATACTGGCCGTACTGATTTTTCTTTAATACTTCGTAGACTTTCAGCACATCCTCTTTGGAAATCCAGTTGTTCAGATATGCAATCTCCTCGAGGCAGGCAATTTTACGGTGCTGGTGTGTTTCCATGGTTTTCACAAAGTTGGTAGCATCTACGAGACTTTCGTGGGTTCCGGTATCCAGCCAGGTGAATCCCTGTCCCAGAAGCTCTACATTCAGAGCACCTTTTTCCAGATAGATACGGTTCAGATCTGTGATTTCCAGCTCTCCTCTGGCACTCGGCTTTAAGTTCTTCGCGTATTCGACAACATGATTGTCGTAGAAGTAAAGTCCTGTCACGCAGTAGTTGCTCTTCGGATGTTCCGGCTTTTCTTCAATAGAAACAGCCTTGCCCTCGGAGTCGAATTCAACGATACCGAAGCGCTCCGGATCATCTACATAGTAACCGAAAACAGTAGCGCCGTTTCCGGATTCTGCATTTTCTACGGCAGCTTTCAGACGTTTCTTCAGTCCGTGTCCTGCGAAAATATTGTCTCCGAGCACCATGGCAACGGAATCGTCACCGATGAAATCCGCTCCGATGATAAATGCCTGGGCAAGTCCGTCCGGGCTTGGCTGTACTGCGTAGGACAGCTGGATTCCGAACTGGCTTCCGTCCTTTAAAAGCTCCTCAAACCGCGGTGTGTCCTGCGGTGTGGAGATGATCAGGATATCCCGGATTCCTGCATTCATCAGAACAGACAACGGATAGTAGATCATCGGCTTGTCGTAAATCGGAAGCAGCTGTTTGGATGTGACCATGGTCAGTGGGTAGAGGCGGGTTCCGGAGCCGCCTGCAAGAATGATTCCTTTCATATGAACCTCCTTTGATCGTTACATGATTTTATCTTTTTTCAGTCTTATTCTTTCCTGTTGTTCCTATCATAACAGGTGCCCCTGGGGCACCTGCAAGCCTTTTTTGAAAAAAACTGAAATTTATTTGACACACAGGAAACAGCCGGCATCTTTCGTGACATGAAAAGAAGGGTCTGTCTGCTTTTTGACAAAGGCTGAAAATTCCTTATAACGTTCCAGAATGTACTGGTTCTGGTTGCCGTGGCAGGACAGAATATAGGAGATCAAAGGCTCCGGGTCCGGCACGGTCAGAAAGTCCTCGTATTGTTTCCAGGTGATCCGGGAAAAATAAGGGGAAAGAATGTCTCTTCCATTTTCTTTTCCGAACCGGTCGTACAGTTTGGTGGAAGAAAGGACGATCCGGTCGTCAAAGGAGGAAACAAGCTGAGAGATTTCCTTCATATGTTCCTGACCATAGGTACTGCACAAAAAGGTGCCGCCGGGTTTCAGCACCCTTGCGATTTCCGCGCATGCGGCGGAGATGTCATCGCAGTAAAAAAGAACATGGTTTGCGATGACCAGATCAAAACTTTCGTCCCCATAGGGAATTGTCTCACAGTCAAAGGTCCGGAAAGAAAAGCGGGAGGAGTCAGCTCCCAGTGTACGCCTTGCGTCACGAAGCATCCCGTTTGAGATATCGGATAAGACGACAACCAGATTATCCGGAAGGGTGTCCAGATTTTCTTTCCAGAATGTGCCGTCCCCGCATCCGACTTCCAGTACCCGGATACCGGCAGAAAACGGTGCCGTCTCACGGATCCAGGAGAACCAGCTCTGTCGGTTGTGCGCGTAACGTGTATGGAGGTGAATCCGGGCGGAAATATTGGAGGCATTCTGGTACTGATTTTTCATGCTGGTTTCCATACCGAGATCATGGATCAGACTCAGCATGTTGCTCCAGTTGACCGTTTTATGGTCTGAGATCAGCTGGGTTGTTTCCTGAATGGTGCGTGCTACGATCTGCAGCTGTTCGATGCGGTCCTCCACAAGCTTTTTCTGCAGATTCAAAGAATCCATCATAAAGTGTGTATCGGAAGCGTTGATCGTCATTTCCATAATATCAGACAGAGAAAATCCCAGAGCCTTTAAAAGCAGAATCTGCTGCAGGCGTGCCAGATCGTCGTCCGTATAGAATCTGGTTCTGGTAGCAGGATCGACATAGGATGGTTTCAATATATTATGTTCATCGTAATACCGGATGGTTTTTTTCGTAATGTGTGCAAGCTTCATCAGCTCACCGGTCGAGTAATAACCTTCTTTTTTCATGAGACGGGCTCCTTTCGTACCTTCATTATAAGGAAAAATGCAGGGCAGAGCAATCGTGAATTTCCAGAACGTCACTGCGGCAGAAAGAAGGAGGAAGAAGGCTTTCTTCCGGAGGAAAGATGTGTTACACTATAAAAGACTAAATGGAAAAGGACGAAAAAAAGATGGATATTCAAAAACTTTCAGAAGAGACAGGATGTAATTTACAGGCGGCGCTTGGCCGGCTGAATGGAATGGAGGCACTGTACGGGCGGCTCCTGAAAAAATTCATAGATGATTCTACTTTTCAGGAACTCAAAGAGGCGGTAAAGGCAGAGGATCTGAAAGCAATCGAGACAAAAGCGCACACACTCAAAGGAACCGCGGCCAATCTGGGACTGGATATTTTAAGTGAAAAGAGCCATGAGATAGTCTGTGCCGTGCGGGAAGGCCGGCCGGAAGAAACCAAAGCACTGTTTGCAGAGTGCGAAGCCAGATATGAGCGGATACTTGCGGCATTGCGCAGAATGGAATAGCGGATCAGAAATGAGAAGAGAGGACTGGTGAGGATATGAACATGCGGGAAGACGGGTTTGACGAGGAAAAGTCAGCGGTGCTCATTGTAGATGATAATGAGATCAACCGCATGATTTTGTGTGAGACATTCAAAGGACGGGATGAAATACTGGAGGCAGAAAACGGAGAAGAAGCGCTTGCGCTGATCCGACGGAATCCCGGAAGTATCTCGGCGGTTCTTCTGGATATTGTCATGCCGAAGATGGATGGACTGGCCCTGCTTGAAATTCTGAACCGCGAAGGACTGACGGAGACGATTCCGGTTTTTCTGATTACAGCGGACTCTTCGGAGCAGAACATGCAGCGGGGATATCAGCTGGGAGCGATGGACATTATTGAAAAGCCGATTGTTCCGTACTTTGTAAAAAAGCGCGTGGAAAGTGTTGTGGAACTGTTTCGCGCAAGAAAGCGGCTGAGCAATACGGTAGATCTCCAGCATCAGCAGCTTCTCGCTCAGGAGCTTGAGATTTACGAACTGAATAACGCGATCATCGAGACCCTTTCTACGGCTATCGAGTTCAGAAGCGGTGAATCCGGCGCCCACGTAAAGCGGATCAAGGAACTGACGGGTCTCTTTTTACGGGAGTTGTGCCGGATGAATCCGGAAAAATATCAGTTTGAAGAAGAAGAGATTGAAATGATTTCCGCTGCAGCGATCATGCATGATGTCGGGAAGATCGCGATCCCGGATCAGATTTTGAACAAACCGGGAAAACTGACAAAAGAAGAGTTTGAGGTAATGAAACAGCATACACTCAAAGGCTGTGAAATCTTACAGCAGATTCCAAAATATCATGCGAATCCGCTTTACCGGTACGCTTATGACATCTGCCGGCATCATCATGAGAGATGGGACGGCAGGGGATACCCGGATGGACTGAAAGGAGAAGAGACAGCTGTCTGGTCTCAGGTAGTGGCGATTGCGGATGTCTTTGACGCTTTAACCAACAAACGGGTATACAAGCCGGCATTCTCAGTGGAAAAGGCGGTTTCCATGATAGAAAACGGCGAGTGTGGAGCGTTTAATCCGGATCTGACAGCGTGCCTGAAAGAGATCGTCCGGGATATGGGAGAACTCCCTTCAGGAGGAACGTCATGAAAAAGAAAAAGAAAATATACTGGTCGCTGATTTTATGTATTATCATAGCGGCTGTGGTGTTTCCGTTCAGTGTTACGCAGATGAGGGATACGCTTTTGAAGAGTGGACAGTCGATGGGGGCAGAGGTCGCGTCCAAATACGGGGCGAGAGAGGAAATGTATACAGAGCAGTATGAATATCTGCTGAATCTGCTGGAGTACCAGCTAAGGCCCGGCAATACCATTGTGGATACAGAACAGTTTATGAAAAACTTCCTTAATATGGCAGATGAGACCATGAATCTGACAGGACTTGAAATCTACAGTTACATTGACGGAGAGATTGCAGCGGCAACACCATGGGAAGACGACGTATCCTACCATGTGGAAGAGACGGACTGGTATCAGGGAGCGCTCCGGACAGACGGGATTTATTATACCGATGTGTACGAGGATGTCAGACTCAAGACAGAGGTTGTGACACTTGCAAAACGGATTGAAGGAACAGAAAATGTTGTAGCGGCGGACTTGTATCCGGAGAACATGGCCGACAGTATTCTGGAAGATCTTCCGGATCAGAGCCATTATTTTCTTTCAGACGGGGAAGGAACACTGCTGAACTGGCATGTAACGAGAAAAGATCTTTCTAAGGAAGAAATTCAGAATCGATATCTTGGATTTTTCCATGATATTAAGGCCGGCAAGCATGCCTCCTATGATTCTTCGATTGAAGGGATGGATGGAAAGCAGCGGGGAGTTTACTATTTTGAGCTGGACAATGGCTGGTATTCCGTCATTACCATCCCCTTTAATCAGCTCCTGGAGCCGCTGAAGGAATCCTGGGGAATGTTTCTTCTTGTAATGATGTTTTTTATCATTCTTCTCATTGCGTTCCTTCTGCTGGAATACCGGGCGAATAAAAAAGCCAGACTTTACAATGATATTGTACGGGTGCTGGGGAATTCCTATTATGCGCTTTACATGATTGATCTGAACCAAAACCAGTACTTTATGTTGAAAGGGTCGGATTATGTCAGAGAGCGTCTGCCCCAGAAGGGCAGCTATGATGCGCTGCTGGATATTCTCAAAGAGATTGTGGAAGATGATACGTACCAGCAGTTCAGGGAGGCGTTTGCACGGGACAATATGTTTGAGCTCACCCGGCAAAGAGTCAGGGATTTCGGCGGAGACTTTAAAAGAATGTTCAATCAGGAGTACCGCTGGGTTCATGTGCAGATGCTGTATGATGAATCGCTGCAGCAGGATTCGGTTGTACTTTGCTTTAAGGATATCGATAATACGAAGAAGCAGGAGCTTTCCCGCATGGAATTCATGCAGGAATCTCTGAATTCCGTGGATCAGATGGCGAAGTCCAAAAATATCTTTTTCTCCAATATGTCTCATGACATGAGGACGCCGCTGAATGGTATTATCGGTCTGACCAATCTGGCTATGGAAAATCTGGAGGATCCAAAGCGTATAAAAGATGCGTTCCGTAAAATCCAAAGTCTCAGTAATCAACTGCTGACATTGATAAATGACATCCTGGAACTGTCCAAGATGGAGCAGGGGAAACTGGAAATCCGGAATCAGGACTTTAATATCAGGGAAAATATGGAAGAGCTGGTTTTTGTCTATCAGACACAGATTACGGACAAACAGAAGCAGTTCGATGTTCTGATTCATGTGGATGACGAATGGGTCAACAGTGACTGGAGCAGGATTCAGCAGATTCTGGACAATCTGCTTTCCAATGCGTTCAAGTTTACGGAGGAAAATGGAAAGATCCGGCTTCAGGTGACAGAGCAGAAAGACTACAACAGTAAATTTGGAAAATATCAGATTATTGTGGAGGATGACGGTGCAGGCATGAGCCGGGATTTCCTGAAAAAGATTTTCATCCCTTTTGAGCGGGAAACCAAATTCGGGGCAGCAAAGGTTGCGGGAACCGGCCTTGGCATGCCGATCGTGCATGACCTGGTCATCAAAATGCAGGGAACGATTGAGGTGACGAGCAGTCTGGGAAACGGAACGACATTTACAGTGATGCTCCCGCTGGAAATCTGTAACACAGATGTATCCGGCAACACGGAACAAAGCGGGGAGGACACACCAGACAGCGTGGAGGAACTGGACGGAAACGGTAGGAAGGTGCTGATTGCCGAGGACAATGAGATCAATATGGAAATCGGTGTTGAGATTCTCCGGATGTTCGGCTTCGAAGTGGAGCAGGCATGGAACGGAAAGGAAGCACTGGATCTGTTCCGGGAGAGCGAAGAAAACGAGTATGCTCTGATCGTTATGGATATGAAGATGCCTGTGATGGACGGATGTGAGGCTGCCAGACAGATCCGGCATCTGAATCGTCCGGACGCAAAGACGATCCCGATCATCGCCGCGACAGCCAACGCTTTTACGGAAGATATTGCACTGACGCAGAAAGCGGGCATGAACGCGCACATTTCCAAGCCGATCGACTTTGATGTGCTGAAAAAGACCATTGCAAAATTACTGAAATAAGGCAAAAATATAGGGGCGGAAGAGATGATCTTCCGTCCCTTTTTTTGAACAGGCTTACAGTTTACGTTTTAACATTTCCGGATTGGATGCGTGGGAAAGTGCTTCGGTCTCCGATATCTTCCCGGATTTGTAAAGTGCCAGAATGCTGTTATCCATGGAAAGCATATCTTTTCCGGCGGAAGAGTAGATCAGACCGTCAATCTGATGGATCTTGTTCTCCCGGATCATATTACGGATGGCAGGAGTGGTAGTCATCAGCTCAAAAGCAGGAACCAGTGTCTCGTCCTTTGCCGGAATGAGCTGCTGCGATACAACTGCCTGAAGCACCGAGGAAAGCTGCACCGAGATCTGACGCTGCTGGTTTGGCGGGAAGACATCGATGATCCGGTAGATGGTGTTGGCCGCACCCAGAGTATGCAGGGTGGAAAGGACAAGATGTCCGGTTTCGGCTGCTGTCATGGCAACGGAAATCGTCTCAAAGTCCCGCATTTCTCCAAGCAGGATGACGTCCGGGCTCTGCCGCAGGGAGGCCCGAAGAGCGGTAAGATAGCTTTCCGTATCGGAGCTGATCTCACGCTGACTTACGATGCTTTTCTTATGCCGGTGGAGAAATTCCAGCGGATCCTCCAGAGTGATGATATGCTTTTCCTGTGTCCGGTTGATTTCATCGATGATACAGGCAAGAGTGGTGGATTTTCCGCTTCCTGCCGGTCCGGTCACAAGTACCAGTCCTTTTTTCATATCGGACAGGCGGATGATGGACTCCGGAATTCCGAGAGCATCCGGGTTCGGAAGTTCAAAAGTGATGACCCGGATTACAGCGGACAGAGAACCACGCTGACGGTATGTACTGACACGATACCGGGACAGGCCCTGCACTGCAAAGGAAAAATCATCATCCCCGCAGGCGAGAAAACGGGAAATATCCCTGTGTCCGGCGAGATCATAAATTTCCCTCACAAAGGCTTCGCACTGATCAGGCATCATCCGTTCTTCATCCGCCTGAATCAGCTTGCCGTTCTTTTTATAGGAAAGCGGGCGCCCGGCCACGATAAAGAGGTCGGATGCTCCTTCCTGTGTCGTTTTTGTTAAAAATTCAAGTGCATTCATACGCTATTCCTCCGAAAACAACTCATCCATTGTATCACTGTTCAGAACCGGTACTGACGTATCGTTGTTCCATTCGTGTGTATTTTCCACTTTCCATGCTTCAATCTGGTAATAGTCCCCGTTTTCCTGCGGCTCGGCAGACAGTGTCAAAGAGACGAAAAGCTGCTGGTTTTCATTGATGGGAACATGATAGGAGAGGGCATTCTCCTCAGAAAATGTGATCCCGCTATTCCCCTCCAGATCGGACCGGACTTCGGAAAGAAAATCCGGGGAGCCTGCGTGGGAAGCAAGCGAATTTCTGACTGTAAGCAGAATATCATTAGCCTCATTTTCCGCCTCATAGTATTCGGTTGTCCTGTCCGCGCTTTTGGTGCTGAGATTCAGATCCGCCCTGGCGCTGACAACAGAAAGTACCGAAAAGGTCAAAAGACACAAAAGAACGAAGATCAGCACAATCGAGGTCGTCCCTGTACTCAAAAAATTCTTTCTTCTAGGATTCATCTTCCGGTGCCTCCTTTCCGTCCGACTGTGGAACGAAGCGGAGCTCCAGTTCGTAGAGCGGATCCGCTCCTGCGCGCTCCATGTAGATATGCGCATGAATCATGCCGGATTCTTCGGACGTTTCTGCATGCAGCGTAAAGACCGCATCCTTCTCCGGGCAGGAAGTTCCCTCTTCATCGTAGAAGACAAGGAAATCATCGCCGCTTTTTGCTGCGTCAGGGAAGTGTTCGCGGATCGAAGCATAAGATCTGTCAGTATATTTCAGTACAGAAGCCATGCTGGAAACCTGGGCAGACGCAAAGCTCAAGTCCTTTGCTTCCGTGCTGAGGGAATGGGCTTTCACAAACGCCCGCACACAGACGGCGCTTCCGATTGAAAAAAACAAGATCGCGATAATCAGCTCGATCAAAAACAGGCTGGATTTGCTGCTGTTTCGTGTACTCATGGAACTCTCCCTTCTTTATTATGATTCGATGCTGGAAGCGGAGCCGCTTCTCAGATGCAAAAGGCAGGACACCGGTGCAGAGCCGGAATCCGCTGCGTTCACCCGGATAAATCCGTCTTCTTCCTCCACGGAGAACGTATCCACTTCCAGAATCTGTTCTCCCTGCTCTTTGGAAAATCCGGTTCCTTCTTTCACGACCAGCTCGCAAAGCCAGCCGTCATAGGGGTAAATATAGGTCAGATAAGTTTCCCCTCCTGCATTGTCGCTTAGAACGAGGATGGTATTTCCGTCGTCATCATCTGTCAGATAGACGCCTCCGGTCGAATCATGCTGGCGGATTTTCTCGGCGGTGTAGGAAAGCGCGGTCTGCGTTGCATAATTTTCCTCCATATTTGCTGTGGTTTTGCGATAAACGTCAGAGCCGATGATCACTACAATCAGGGCCGAGGCGGCAAACAGACAGAATAAAGACAGCGTAAAAAACAGATCGACAATGTGGCCCTGGTTTTTTCGCTTATTACTCATTGAAATCCACCTCCGTTTCATTCAGCGCAAAGACATCGATGGACGGCATCAGGTTGGAGGCGGTCACCTCATAGGAAACCACATATTTATCATCGTCATAAGTAAGTCCATAGTGATCTTCCAGATATTCCAGACTTTCCGGATAAAATCCCTCCAGCGCATAACACTGGACAGAACTTCGGATGACAGCCTGCTTCAGACTCTCCAGCTCCTGTTCGGACGTTGTCTTTGAAATGGAAGAAAGTCCTCCAAGAAACCAGAAGAGAATCACGCAGAAGATCCCGATGGAAATGAGATATTTGACCCCCGTCATGCGCCGGGGCTGTTTCGTGAATCGATTCATAAATTCCTCCCAAGAACGATTAGCCGATATTGGACATGATTCCCATCAGAGGGAGCATGACCGACAACAGAATCAGACCGACAATAATGGAAAGAATGGCTACCAGAGTCGGCTCCAGCTTTGCCACCAGATCACTCATCCGGGAGTCAATTTCTTCGTCATACTGTACGGAAATCTGTTTCATTACATCATCCATGGCGCCGGTCTTGTATCCGATGGAAACCATGCGCGCATAGATGCCGGAAAACATATTGGTCTGTGACACTGCATCCGCAAAGGAAGTTCCCTCCAGAATCAGTGCCTGGATATTCCGGATCTTTTCCTGAATCACAGGGTGGTCCACAAGCCGGGAAACCATTTCCAGACTCTGATCCGTATCAAGCCCGCTTGAAAGGGAAAGATACATGCCGCTTGCAAAGCGGGAGCATGCGATCTTTTCCATCAGTTTCCGGGTCGGAAGAAAGGATCTTGCAAAGACACGGATCTGACGGCGGCCCTTTATGGTAAAGGCAAAATAGAGAAAGAGCCCGGCGATCACTGCCGCAACAAGGACAAATACGAGCGCATAACGGCTGACTGTTTTTCCAAGAGAAAGAATTGTACCGGAAATACCGCCAAGGCCGGTACCTAGCTGCTGGAATACTTCATTAAATACAGGCAGTACCTTTACAATCAGGACAAAGATGACAACAATCATCATACCCAGCATGACAAGAGGATAGGAGACCGCGCTTTTGATGTTTTTGGCCATCTCGTCCTCCCTGCGGTAATGCTCCGAAAGAGAAGCCATGACGTCATCGAGACGTCCGGACTGTTCCCCGATCTCCACCATGCTGCAAAGATACGGCGGAAACACTTCCGATGCGGTGAGGGCTTCGTAAAGGCTTCCGGTTTCTTCCATTGTCCGGATCATCCCGGAAAGAAGCTCCTGTCCTTCCCCTTTCGGGGTATCTTCCTGCATGATCGAAAGCCCTTCAAGCGATGAGATCCCGGAACGCAGGATCAGGGCAAACTGACTGCAGAACGTTGTTAATTCGGTATTGGATAAAGTTTTCATAATACTCCTTTCTGAACTGCGGCTGCAACTAATGCAGGTACTGAAGGTTATAATTGGAACCATCGCCGATATATTTCAGAATCTTTTCATTATTTTCATTGCTGGAGGCGAAGGTCGGATCCATCCTCGTCCACGCATCCCCAGTAAATTCAATTAGTTTATCGATCCACCCGATGTCTTCGATGTAGACGCTGATCCATGCATGATAGATTTTTCCGGAATATCCGATCTCAAGACGGGTCGGGATATTCTGGGAACGGAGCATGGCCGTGGTCAGCGCGGCATAGTCAAAACAGATCCCCTTTCCGGTGGAAAGCGTCTCGTCCACATCCGGCAGATAACCGGCAGGAACTGTCTCGGCCTTTTCCGTGTCGTAAGACACATGCTCGATGACGAAATGGTACACATCCGCCACGGCGTCCAGATCGGAGGAAGCGCTCTTTACCACTTCGGAGGCCTTCTGAACCGCCCGGGACTCCGAAGAGAAATTCACATACTGGTTCGGGTACAGATACGGCAGTAGCTCGTCCGCCAGTGTGACCTCAATCGTTTCCTTATATAAAGATGCATATTGATTGTCTACGATATTCTCATATCCGGCAATCGTATAAGTACCGCTCCCGGATGTGAGCGGCAACGTCACATACTGTCCGGGAGTTGTGATGAAATATTTATATGTGATTCCGTCCGGACCGGTGATCTGAATGTTTGCCTTCGATGCGGAACCGTCATAAAGAGCCATCAGATAGCCCTGGTCCGTGTGAGAGATATCCAGAGTCAGAGGCGGTCCGCCAAGAAGACCCGTCCCGGATGCTTCCGGTACATAAACGTGCGGCGTCGAGTCACGTGTCCCGGCCTTGCCATCCCCGGATCCACCGCCGGAAGAAGATTTCCCCCCGGAAGAGCATCCGGAAACAAGAAGGACGAGACAGAAAAGAAGCCCGCACAGAATCACAAGTCTGCGTTTCAGATTCATCAAAAAACTCCTATCTTAGTTTTGAAATGATTTCAGCCTTTCGGCCAGATGCCGTTTGGAAGCGCGCAGGTGCCGCTTGGCAGTACTGAGAGAACAGTCAAGAAACACGGCAATCTCTTCCAGCTTCAGGTCATGCTCGTACCGCAGGAGAAATGCCTGACGCTCTGCAAAAGGGAGCTCATCCAGAGCTTCCCGGTAATGAGCTAAAAACTCCCGGTCAGAGATGTCACGGAAGCAGTCCTCCTCAGAGGCGATACTAAGCACCCTCGGATCACTGGTAAAATCAGTCTGCTCGTTCTGACTGCTGCCTGCTTTCCGGGAAAAATCACAGCAGATATGATAGATAATCTGATTCATCCAGGAGTGGAACAGAGAATCCTCTTTCAAGGCATCTATATTTTTGTAAATGGAAGTGTAGATTTCCTGCACTGCATCCTGAGCCAGATAAGGGTCTTTCAGAAATGCGAAAGCATATTTGTAAACCCTCTGGTATGTATAGTTGTATAATTCTGCGAAAGCCTTCCCATCATGTTTCCGGATAAAACCGGAAAGATAAGAAAGATATTTCGTGTCAAATGATTCATGTGACATCGTTAAACCTCTTGTCGTTTATAAATTAAACCGGACTGTTTTTCTGTTATGTCTTTTAAGTATACCATTTGCGAAACAGGAAAACAAGGCAGGAGAAAGGAATCAATCCTTTTCCTGGCCTTGTTCTGAAAATAGAAATTTATCGACTTTCTTCAGTGCCGGATTCATCAGCCGGCTGCAGGAGGGAAACAAGACGGTTTCCGTTTTTGTCTGGTATCGTGATATACATATCCTCGGACGGATACGGAAAAACGACCAACCCGTCTGCAGCGTCAAAGGATTCCGGCTTTATCATGCCGGAAGAAGTCGTGGCATAGATACCGTCATAGTCAACGCCGGAATCACCAATATCTCGGACATGAATTTCAATAAGGCTGCCCGTGTGCATATGTGACACGATGACAGGCGCCTGATCGTCAATCGAATCAATTGACAGGCCCTGCTCTGACCGGATACCGGAAATGGAAACCACTTCCAGAAGAAGGTATCCGTTTTCACTGACCTCAATGGAATAGCCGTTGTTTCCAAGAGTGTCTACACTGATCGTTTTCTCGTTCAAAGAAGCGCTGACATCACGGACTGGAAAAAGTGCATCTACCTGAAATGTTACAGTAGCACTTGCCGCATTGGAAGACGGGGCTGCCTTCACACGGGAAATCGCAGGTTTCTGAAGAAACCCGGTTCCGCAAAAAGCAAACAGGCAGGCCGCCGCCAGTACGCAGGTGCCCCGCAAAACATAACGGCCGATAAAACGACGGTGATATGCACAGCCTGAATGACGGGTTAAAGATGGGTTTAATTCAAGCTCTGAAACGATATTCTGAAAAAGCTGGTCTGCGGCTTTTTTGTCGTGAAGAAAATCAGATGTTTCAGAATGCCTGTTAGTACGGTTGTTCTCTTCATGTTTCATGATTCCACAAGTCCTTTCTGCAATAAATGTTAGTAACCGGTTTGTGACAATATAAATGTGAATCTAATTATCTATGGCGAAAACAGAGCCGGTTTCGCCTACAACGGAAGTTTAATGATAAACTGACGTGATTTGCCAGGTCCTTTGACCAGAACAAAAAGAAGATCGTCCGGATAACTTCCGCAATTAACCTTTCTATATATTTTAGACGGTGAAAAAGTGCAAAACGGTTCACAAAATCGAAAAAAAACTTGAAAAAATTAAAAAAAGCAGCGGAAAAATAAAAAAAAAGGAAATGTTTTCCATTTTTTTTAGACCGTAGTACGAAAAACACCGTCAGTACCTGAGAAAAATGAAACGCAAAAATGGCGGAAAAACAGGCTGTTTTCCATATGCCGTCCATTCAGAAGAAAAAATTTGAAAAATATGAAAAAAAAATGAAGAAAATGTGACCCTTTTTTGAAGTTTGTTCCGTCTTTATATAGTGTAGGGGTAAATTTTTTCCCCTATATGTATGAACCATGATGCCGTGAGGCATGGAGGGAATACAAAAAAATTTAAAAGGAAAGGAGGGGAAAAGAGATGAGACGAGCAAAAAGGATTACAGCATTGGCAGTAGCGGCTGCAATGGTGTTTTCTAATGTCGCATATGCGGCACCGGGAACAGACACAACTACTACACAGGCAGGTGCCGAAAGTGCCGAATCTCTTAATTCCCAAAGCGATGCATCGGGAGGCATAGAGGGGCAGGCATCTGATCAGACGGGAAATGGCACAGATTCTTCAGCGCAGGCTGAACAGCAGACTGAAACGAAGAAAACTGACACGCAGAATACCACGACAGATGCAGGCAGTCAGACTGAGGCTCAGACGACACAGGAGGAGGCAGCAAAAGAAGAAACGACAAAAGACGAAACTTCTTCCCAAACTCCGAGCACGGATACACAGACCCAGGAGACTCCATCTACGGAGGCGGAAGCTCAGAAAGCTGAAGAAAAGCAGGAAGCTTCCCAGACCGAAGAAGAGAAGGTCCTCTACGATATCACCTTCGAGACGCCGGAAAAACACGGTAAGGTTACCGATATGGACGGCAACGAAGTGGCTGACGGCAAAACTTTAAAGACGGACGAAAATGGAAAAGTCCAGTTTAAGGTAAAAGCCGACGACGGATATCAGGTATCCGCAGTGTACCAGATGCCTGACGAGAAGACACCGCTCAGGCTGGTGAAAGACAGCTACTACGAACTTCAGGTAGATGAGAATACTACTGTCAAAGTCGTATATCAGAAGATAACGGAGAAAGAAGATGATAGCGAGGATGCCGAACAGGTAGAGCAGAAAGATGAAGCCGGTGATCAGACTGACAAGTCAGATCAGCAGACAACAGAAGAACAGCAAACCGATTCAATAGAAGGTGAATCGAATTTTGCAGAAATTGCTCCATTCAGCACAGATTACGTTAATGGTACCTATGTATGCTATGTAGGTGATCATGGTGGTGAAATAATTTTAAATGTTCAGTGTGAAGGTGGGTTTCATCACTGGCATGACTGGTCAAGTACCAATAAAGATACAGCAGATGTAAGTAATGGCAAAAACACAGCGATCGTAACTATCAATACAAAGAAAGCAGGAAATGCTACAATAAAATGTAGTCATAAAACTATCCTTACTATAGAGGTAAAAGAAAAGCCGATAGATGCCACTTCCCTTGAACTAAGTAAAAGTAGTCTGTCTCTTATGGTTGGAAAATCAGAGACAATAATAGCAACAACTACACCAGAGAACGCAACAGTGACGTGGACTTCAAATAATACTAATGTGGCCACAGTTGATAGTAGTGGAAAAGTTACTGGAAAAGGGATAGGGACTGCTACAGTTTATGCTAAATCAGGAACTATTTCAAAAAATGTAGAAGTTATTGTTACAAGAAATACATCAGGCGATACAGAACAAACAGGATATTTCTATATATGGAAACCTGGAACAGCAGAAGGTACCGATTATAGAGAGGCATGGTATTATGCTGGAACAGGAAAAGTAGAAGCTCCTCGAGCATCTGCAAGCGAAGTAAAATATTATGATGTTGATAATATGATTAAAACTTATCCAACATCTTATCCGGATATTACTTATAATGGGCATACTTACAGATATAGTACGAATGGAGAAGATTACACATATTCTATTCAATGGGCATATTTAGTAGATTCTGCTGGTGCAAATAATGGAGATCAGGAAATTACTAAGGATCCTTCGTGGCATGTTGATGGATATGCTTCATTGGTTACTCCAAACGAGATAACGGTTGATTATCAAGTGTGGAATCCGGGAGCTGATGGATATACAAGCTTTAGTGAAGAGTGGCCAAAAGTATATACTACAACACAAACATACAAATCGTTAGGTGAAAGCAAGCCAACCCCAGATGCAACAAAAAATGTAAATGGTGTTAATTATGTGTTCGATGGATGGTATACAGATAAAGGATGTACACAAAAGGCAGATTTTACCAGCAATGAGAAAGTTACTAAAAACATAACTTTTTATGGAAAATATGTTTTTGAAGGAGATTTCTCCGTTAACACTATAAATAAGACCTCAAACTTCGCACTTGAATAAGTGCCTATGCACCTTGAAAATTCAATAAGTTCTGGCAATAAAATAGCATGAAACCATCTGGTTTGATATAATTGAATTGACCAAAAAACAATTAAAA